>CALZJG010000001.1 GCA_945787555.1 uncultured Chromatiaceae bacterium
GCTGGGCGCTCCCCCTGCCGCTACACCGGTGTCAATATTCACCGCCATGCTTAAGTCGGCATTGCTGGTTTTCAAATCGCCTAGCCGGGTCTTGCTGTGATAGCTCGCGCCGACGGTGAAAGCCGGGTTGGCTTGATAGATCACACCGATCTTCCCTGCACCGCCATAGCCCTTGGCTGCACCGCTGTAGTCGTTGTCATTGCTAAAATCGAAGTAAGCGTGATGCAACGTTTTTATGCCCGTGCCGCCGAAGGGCTCGTACATGGCGCCGAATGCATTGACCAACGAGCCGCCGGCGTTTCCCATTTGTTGCGCCGCCGGGTTGGCGAGATCCTGGAATTGCGCTTCATTCATCGCCATCTGCAAATCTATCCCGGCCCACACGAAATCCACGGTCAAGCCGAGCTGCCAGCGCTCGCTGGGCTGCCAGACCAGAGGGACGATGGCGCGTCCTACGCTGACTTCCGAGCGATTGACCAACTGCGGCGAGGGGGTGATCTGGCCTGGATTGGAGAGGAAACTGTCAGCGCCGTATTCGGTCCCCATGCCGCCTTGGGCAAACACGCCCAGGCCGTAAACGAAGCGTTGCTGGCGGCGCACATAACCCAGGGCCGGCATGTAGAAAGCATCGGCTGAAGAGGTCGCCTTCGAACCGCTCGCTTCATGGCGGGCGCTCACGTCAGGTCCCAGTTTGCCCAGCGCCACATCGAGGCGGCTCTCGTCGTTCATCAATCCTAGGGTGGCCGGATTGATCATCACGGCAGCGGTGCCATTATCGTAAGCGATGCCGGCGCCCCCCATGGCCGAGGCGATGGGGCCGTAGCCTTCCATATTCATGCCATTGGTCGCCCATGCGCCCAGTGGTTGCGCCAAGCACAGTGACAATAAGAACAAGCGGAAAATGACCTGCGAGATGGGCATTGTAGGGGGGCGCCGTGGTTAGAGCTGTATTAGTCTTACGGTTTTTCAGCCGCAATTTTTACCATGCAATATTTGGGGTTTGAGTTCGAGTCGCGCACGATGTGAGGATGCGACTGGAAATTAGGTGCAACAGGTGAATCACTGAGCGATGGCGCGAACAATGCAAAGGTGCGTGAATATTGGGGGGTGCGCGGAAGAGTTGCCGGAAGTGTCACTGGGCGGGTGAGGCGAGGGCGGGTGCCACCAGGCTTAGATTTCCTGCACCAATACCCAGGGTGCGACCACCACGCTCCAAAATTGCGGCTGGCGTCTGGCCCAATCCTCGGCTTGTTGATCCGTGGCGCGCGCCACTAGTCCGGCGTGCAGCCAGCGTTCCAGCGCGGCCTTGTCATCCATGCTGAGCCGTACGGCGACGTCGACCAAATCCATGCCTGATGCAACATATACCACCACGCCGCGCGCGTAATGGCGCTGCAATTCCTGCCAGCCCAACTGGCCGGTTTCACTGTTGAGCTTGTTGCGTAGTTCGTTGGCATCGAGCGGCGTGTTCATAAGGGTGATGGTGGATCATCATTGGGGGTGTAGTGGGGTATTTTCGGTCACTCGCCTCGGAATCTCAATTTACGCGGTCCTTAGGCAATTGCAATGACGTCAGGCGACGGCCGCCAAGGAGAAAGTGAAAACCGTGCCGCGGCCGCGTGCGCTGCTCACTTCCAGAGTTTGTTGATGCAGTTCCATCACCCGCTTGGCGATGGCCAGGCCCAGACCGGCGTGCCCCTTACCGTCGCCTTCGCTTTTCGCTCTATAGAACCGGTCAAAGATACGCGGCAGATCGTTCTCATCGATGCCGGAGCCGGTATCGGCGATGCTGACCCGTACTTGGGTGCTTGCACTGCACAGGGATACGCGCACGCGCCCCCCCGTCGGCGTGTGCTCCAATGCATTCTCGATCAGATTTTCCAGTACACGCTCGATGAGACCGATTTCCGCATACACCATGGGGGTGCCGTTGCCATGTTCCATGCTGAGGTCGATGCCGCGTTGCTTGGCTTGTAGCTGGAATTTCTGTACCACGTCCTGTGCCAATTCGGCGGGCGCGAAGAGCTCGCAGCGTGGCGGGGTGTGGGCGGCGTCCAACTTGGCGAGTTCGAACAATTCCATCACCAAGCGGGTCAGTCGTTCGCTGTGTCGCAAGGCGATAGCCAAGTATTCCTCGCGCTCCCGGACGTCGAGCGTGTCCGCCTTGAGTCGTAGCGTTTCTAAATAACCATGCAAGGAAGCCAGCGGTGTGCGTAGATCGTGTGAGACTTGCGCCACCAATTCGCGGCGCAGCGCGTCTTGCTCCTTCAATTCGCCGAGTTGTTCGATGATGCGTGCCGCCATGTGATCGAAGGTCGCGCCGAGACGATCGATTTCATCGGTACCGGCATGCGTGGCGGTGCCGTAGGGTTCGTGAGTGGTGAGTTTGCTGAGGCGGAACTCATCCATCAGTGTCGTCAAACGATGCAGGCGGCGGGTGAGCACATGAAAGATCAACAAGCCAGCGAGCAAGCCGAACACTAAGCTGCCGGCCACGGCCCACATGCTGAGGCGCAGGAAGTAACTTTCCTTGATGGCGTTATTGACCGAGTCGAACTCTTCACCTTGCAGTACGATGTAGAGGTAACCCTCGGGAGATTCGGCGGACGGCACCGGGGTGACGGAAAACGCCTTACGTCTATCATGACTGCGCGGATCGTCACCCAACACCGGATAAGCGTCATTGCGCAGAAAGGCGAAAATAGGATCTAAGGACACCCGCTTACGTTTGACTTTGCCCGGATCGGCGGAGTACGAGAGGATGTGGCCGTCGCGATCCAATAGATAAATTTCTATGCTGGGATTGATCACCATGTATTGATGGAAGGTTTCCTTGAGTGAGGCTTCATTGATGCGTCCCTGCTCGACCAAATTGCGATCGGCCACTAGGTTGCGGGCGAGATCGCGATTGATTTCCTGATTGACCTCACCCAAGTAGTGGCGGGTGGCGGATATCGTCAACAGGGTATAGAGCAACCCGATGGAAAACAGCAGCAGTAACAACACCAAGGCGAGTTTGCCGTACAGGGTACGCAACATAGTCAGGCGCTCGGCTCGGCGAATTTGTAACCCACACCCCACACCGTGAGCACATGGCGCGGCCGGGACGGATCGAGTTCGATCTTGGCGCGGAGACGGTTGATGTGTGAATTGACGGTATGTTCGTAGCCGTCATGGCCGTAGCCCCACACCTGGTCGAGCAGTTCGGCCCGAGTGTAGACGCGGCCGGGATGGCGGGCGAAATGCAGCAACAAATCAAATTCCTTGGCGGTGAGCGTGATATCTCGTCCCGCAGCCCGTACCCGCCGCCGTGCGACATCGATAGTGAGATCGCTGAATTCCAATTGTTGGGGCGCGGGCGCCTCAGGCGGCGTTGCGCGCAGCGCCTCGACGCGACGGAACAACGCTTTGATGCGCGCTTGCAACTCCGGAATGCTGAAAGGCTTGGTCAGGTAATCATCGGCGCCGACTTCCAAACCCAACACGCGATCGAGCTCGGTGGATTTGGCAGTGAGCATCAAGATCGGCACATAACCGGGCAGGGCGCGCAGTTGTTGGCATAGCGTCAAGCCGTCTATGACCGGTAACATCAAGTCCAATACCACTAAATCGAATGTGCCGCGCTGAAAACTCCGCAGACCTTCCGCGCCGTCGCGAGCGATGACCGACTCACAGTCGATGTCGCGCAAATGCATCGCCACCAGTCGGGCGATGTCCGCGTTGTCCTCGATGATGAGTGCTTTGTGGGTCATGGTGGCTCATATAACCATCAAATTAGGGTGGCTGGCCATCTGCTTGGCGCGCCTGGCGGGACTTAAGTCTCTCGTGATTATGTCGCGCACCGGGCGGTGACGCCCGGTGCGCACAGTCACAACTCTACGGTTATTTTACCGTCACCACCACGCGGGCCACCGGGTTCAGCCAGCGATGTATGCGGCTGTCCACATCACTGACCCCGCCGCCGGTATCCCTATCGCCGAGGTTGCCGCGATGGATATGCACCATGGTGTTGGTGTCGCCGCCCGCCGCGCCTGTGGCGCCGGCGCCGCCGTCACCGCCCGGGGCAGCCGGTATCCCGGGGACACCGGGCATCCCCCCGCCGTTGATGATCTCGTCATTGGCTTCGGTGCCGGCGTCGTAGCCGTTGAGATAATAGGTATACCTGCCACGTCGCTTGGGAATTTCTACGGCGTCGAGACCGATGAAGCCATCATTGGTGGGCAGCATCATCGCCACCACCGATAGGTGGCGATTGGCGCGGCCGTGAACGTCCAGCATGGCCGTGGTGCTGGCGCCCGGCGCCAGCAGGCCGGCGGCGGGGTCTTCGACCACAGTGCCCATGGCGGCACTGACATCGCTGGCCAAGCCGGAGATGTCGCCGCCTTCGGCCATGGCCTGTAAATGGCTAGTGGCGGTCATGCCGGCTTGGAACAGATGGGTGTGATCGTCATGGGTGGCGATCAATAAGGGGGTGAAGTGGAGGCCGTTGGTGAGATTGGTCACCGTGACTTCGATGTCCCGTGCCGCGGCGGTGGTGGCGGCCAGAACGCCGGCGGCAAATAGCGCAGAGACTATGAGCTTGTTCATATGATGATTCTCCTCGGGTTGATGACGAAAGTGTGCAGAGCACAGCGTCATTGCAACCCAAAGAGATCGCGTCGTGATCACGCAAATATCACATTTCCATCACAGTGCCGTGTGACACACCGCCTCGATATTGTTGCCATCCAGGTCGCGCACGAAGGCGCCGTAGTAATGGGCGTGATAGTGCGGCCGTAATCCCGGTTCGCCGTTGTCCTTACCGCCGGCTGTCAAGGCGGCTTCATAGAAGGCGTCTACCGTTGCGCGGTCGGTGGCCGTAAAGGCGACATGGATGGGTGGTTTTCCCGCCTCACCCTGCGCCAACCAGAAGTCCGGCATGGCGCCGGTGCCCATGCCGCCCACCTTCCCGCCGGGGGTGTCGAACTCCATCGCCAGGGTGTAACCCAGTGGCTTGAGAGCTTGGGTATAGAAATCTTTGCTGCGTGGGTAATCGCTCACGCGTAGGGTGAGATGGTCGATCATGGGCGTCTCCTTTCGACAGGGCTACGTGCGGTTCCGGGTGGATATGCGCCCCCCGCTCAGCGTGAGGGGCGCACGATCAAATTGTAAGTATAGTCCCGGCTATAGCCCTTGCCCGTTGGAGTGTGATTCGCTCTAGGACGTGGTGAGCGGAATCAATGTCAATTCCACCCGGCGATTTTGTTGGCGACCCTCAGGCATGCTGTTGTCGGCGATGGGTTGATTCTTTCCCATGCCGAGTATGGACATACGTTCCGTTTTCAGTTCGCGACTTTGCAAATAAGTGGCCACGCTTTGCGCGCGTCGTTCCGACAAGCGCTGATTGAAGTCTGCCGCACCGGTGCTATCGGTGTGGCCGACGATTTCGATCAGCGTCTTGTCGTACTCGTTCAGCACCAACACGACCGAATCCAACACGGAAAAGAAATTGGCGTTGAGATCGGCGCTGTTGGTAGCGAAAGTGACATTGCCGGGCATGTTGAGGATGACATTGTCGCCCTCGCGGGTGACGCTCACGCCGGTACCCTGCAATTGTTCGCGCAGTTTCGCTTCCTGTACATCCATATAGACGCCGACACTGCCGCCGGCGACGGCGCCGACACCCGCACCGATCAGCGCCCGCTTGCGACGCTCGCGACTGTTGTCGCCGGAAATGATGCCCACGACCGCGCCGACGCCGGCACCGATGGCCGCACCCTTGACCGCCTTACTGGTTTGTTGTTCGCCGGTGTAGGGATTGATAGTGGTGCAGCCCGTCGTTACGGCGGCGGCGATGATCAACGCGGCTGTAGTGCGGGTAGTAATGCTTGCCTTCATGGGGCGAGGTTCCTTTCTATTCAATAATCAATGGTTATTTTTTGCGTCACGCAGCGCCGTTGTCCGGTTGAGGCAGGTAGCGTTGAGATTCATCCGTGACTGGCTAGGCCGCCCAGTCGGGGGCGGCGTGAGCGCTGCAGCGTTATCGTTTGCGCGGCGGCGATTCTAGCATAGGCGCGGCATGGGTTCGGCCTGGCCCTGCCGGTGGCGGGCAATTTTCTTCCCTGCGTGGCGGGGAGGACGGGCTGGGCTGGCGTATAATGCCGATCTTTCAGCCGCCATGCCTGTCGCGATGCCCAGTCAGTCCCCTTTGCCGACATTGTCCGCCTTAGAGCGACAGCGCTTGCTCACTGGACTGTTACGCGAGGTGTCGCGTTCGTTCTATTTGACCTTGCGCGTGTTGCCCGCATCGGTGCGTGAGCCGATCAGCGTGGCCTACTTGTTGGCGCGCGCCGCGGACACCCTCGCCGATACCCGGGCGTTGCCAC
>CALZJG010000002.1 GCA_945787555.1 uncultured Chromatiaceae bacterium
CCTAACCGAAATGAACTTGAAGTTCTTGTTCTCGGTCAGTCGTGCACTCGTCGATGTGGCGGGTAGATTCAAGGATTGGGCGCCGCCTGGATCAGTCGACCGTGTATCAAAGCTTGCCTCATAAGACCATTGACGCTAAAGGTAAAAGCAGGGGTAATAGGATAACCGGCGGCGCGCAACGCCCTGGCGGTCCAGGTGTTGCAAGTCTTGAAGAGGGTATAGCGTTCCCGCGATAGGTAAAAACGGCTATCGCCATAGAGGCCTGCTTCCAACGGAATGGCCTGCCCCGCATCGTCCATTGCGTGGCTGTGGGCAATGTAGCCCAGCAGCCGTTCGAAACCGGCTACTGTCAATTCTATTTGGATAATCTCACTGTTGGCAAAGTAGCCCGTTACCGGGGCATTAATACCGACTATGTGCAGCACACTGGTCGTGGGCAGGAACAGCGCCTTAAGCTTGATACCCAAGTGTGGGTCAGGCGTTTGGTAATAGTCTTTATCTCCCCATCCCACCTCGAGATATACTGCGCGCCTGAATGGCAAGGTACCTAGCCAGTGATGAGAGGGAATGTCGCTGTGCAGTAAGACTAGGCCCGCATGCCAACCATGATTGACCAAATAGATTGTCTTCGTCGGTTCGCCGCCTCTAGCGGGGAACAATTCCTTGATTGGTGCCGCACAGGCGCTACAAACAGCGAGCAGCATGATGGTCCAGAGTTTAAAGCATGATTTCCCCATAGCACTTGCGCCTGTATTGCCCTCCTAGGCTGATGTTCTGATCCTACCAGAGGGGTCCAGCGGACAGAGGCATCATTGTGTAATGGTTGACCATTACAATTGGATGTCCAATCATAATAAATTTCTCTTTGGGCAAATGCGCTGGCAGGCGGCCGTCGGCAGCTAGTGCTTGTTCTGGCACCAACGCTCGAATGGGGCCCCCGGTTTGTCCCTGGCCCGTCGCGGAGAGAGTGAGGCCGGATCAGCTCTATCGGCGACTACTGCCATACAGGCCTGAAGATCGCTATCCTTTAGAATTTCAGCAACGTGGTACAACCTTGTCGATATATGACGAAGCGTTTCTCGCTCCGATGCGGTCGGCGTCATTCGAGCGCTGGTGGATAGGTGCAGGGCCATCGCCTCGAGGCGATCCGCTGTGAGCGGATGAGTAAGCTTGGTGTTGAGATAAGCTTCCCAGTCTGCTTCGGATTTAATGCGCCCTTCAGCGGTCAGTTGTCCCTTGTTCGGCATGAAATAGGCTTGGGCCTGAAAATATAGTATCGCACCCATAGGAATGGTGGAGCCTCTTCGCAACACATCGAGCGCGAATCGGTCGGCATCGTTTTCTCTGCGTCGGGCTTTGGCAGTTGAGATGTCGCCATAACCTTTGTGGCCGTAGAACACATGACCTAATTCGTGAAGCAGAATAAACGCATAGGCCGTGTTGCGAAATCGCAGTGAGAGATCGTCTACCTGGTGGTCGTCGAGCGCATTGTCGGGGATATGCAAGGCACGCAAGGGTGCTGGGTAGTGCCCATTGGGAAACGCCTTAGGGGGTCTATACCTGAGCATGACGATATATTCGTCGATGGTTTCCAGGCTGTAATCATTAGCCCATAACCAAGCGTAAGCCGTGGCGAGATCTTCCAAAAATAACAGGGACAGTACCGGCAGCGCGACAAAGGGGTGCCCGTCCCGGGAGCCTGAATAGAAATCAGTAGGATCTTGAGCGACCTCCCCGATCAACGGAAATCGAAAGCGCACACTCGCGACTGCATGCCTTTCCTCTGGCGTCAGCAGCGGTTGGATACCTTTTGAGTACAATTCATTTATGCGGCGCTCGAAGCGAGGTTCTTCGTGGCTCAGTTTACTGCGGGGATAGGCCCGCTCCCATTCGCCAGCGAATGGGAGCGCCGGAGCAAGCAACAGGCAAGCAAGCAACCAGGATAAGTGTCGCGTCATGGTAAATGACCCTGCCCAGCGCGGAAATAAGTAGCGGACGCTTGAAAGTGCTCGGGTATGGGGTCATGGGCACCGGCTTCGACCCACAGTTGAAAGGTGGAGAAGTCCCCCCAGTCCGGACCCCAGACCGTTTGCATCAGGCGTAGCTTTATACTCGTAATGCGTGTCTGCAAAGCCGCGCGCCGCTGTTCGCTTAGTTGCCTACTCAGGAGGCCGGATATGGCGTTCAGGGATTCCATCTCCAAACTTAAGCTAAGTCTGTCACGATCGATGAGCTCGAAATCATTGTGGGATCGCGGTGGATTAAACCCGCCGAAAAATTCGATGCCTGGCCTGGCGGGCACGCTGTCGGCTCCCGGTGCCGCCTCAACTGGCGAAGCGCCTATGGGGGTCTGGTGGAGATAGATAACGCCTTGATAGAGGGAGACGGCGACAATTGCGGCACCGAAGAGGGCAAAGAACACGCCCGGACCGACTCGGGCAATATAGACGGAGAGGTCCCCCGGAAACTTGATGGTGGCCTCACCCTCTTTCTGTTCAGGTATGCGCAAAAAAAGACGGTAGCCTAAATAGACACACACACCACCAATGATGATGGCAAGAATCCGCTCCAGAGCCCTAAAGGTGATGATGGATTCCATAGATGCGTTAGGCACTTGTCACTTTGTGGTGATCGCTGGCATTCGCCCTTTACTCGACTATCTGAGCCAGTCCGACGGGCCGAATAGAAGCCCACGCTCGGACAAACCCGGGCGCCGCTCTGGCCGGTTGCAGTTGTCGCTGATGTGACCTTGCGGCATCGGATTGCCCGCATAGCCCCAAATCCCCGTATTGGTATTCAACCAATAGTGGCCATTGGCAATGGGCCCACAATGGATCTGCTCCAACTGCTGGACTTGGACGTTATTGAGACGATTGCCATTGACGACCACATTGCGCTCGGCATGGACCATAGTCGCGTTCAAGCCGAAAGTTAGACCCATCAATATTGATATGATTTTAGTTCTCATGGCATTTCCTCGCTTTACAGGGAGCCATATGAAAACATGCTAATTCATGACCAAGAACATGAGACTATTTGAGAAGATCGCCTCGCCTCGCTTCGCTGCCTTAAGTATAGCCCGAACCCCGGATTTCAGCGATGTAGGATGCCAATCTGGAAAAATAGGAGTTATTGTCCAATCTGGTGTTTAGCGGTTTGAATCAAGCGGCGGCCTGATTGACTGCTTGCACCTCGATACCGTCTTTGAATTTGACTCCAGTGATCACCTTGGCAAGGTAGTCGAATCCACGTAGCCGTCGCCATTTCTTCTCGGCACACAGACCAAGTTTGAACATCATGTGCAGCATGCCGTCACGGGATAGGCAGCCTTTCGATCGCTTCGTCCGATGGCGGATCGTGC
>CALZJG010000003.1 GCA_945787555.1 uncultured Chromatiaceae bacterium
CCTATGTCGCAAGCGTCTGTTAAGAAAGTGGTTTTGGCCTACTCCGGGGGGCTGGATACCTCGGTGATATTAAAGTGGTTGCAGGAGAATTATGGCTGCGAGGTGGTGACTTTCACCGCCGATATCGGTCAAGGCGAAGAAGTCGAACCCGCCCGCGTCAAAGCCGAGCAAATGGGCGTGAAGGAAATCTATATCGACGATCTGCGTGAAGAGTTTGTGCGCGACTTCGTCTTTCCCATGTTCCGCGCCAATGCTTTGTACGAAGGTGAGTACTTGCTGGGTACCTCCATCGCCCGCCCGCTGATCGCCAAGCGCCAAATCGAAATCGTCAACGAGACCGGCGCCGATGCGGTATCCCACGGCTCCACCGGCAAGGGCAACGATCAAGTGCGTTTCGAGCTGGGCTATTATGCGCTCAAGCCTGATGTGCGCGTCATCGCGCCGTGGCGCGAGTGGGATCTGAACTCGCGTGAAAAATTGCTGACCTACGCCGAACAACATGGCATCCCCATCGAGAAGAAGAAAGGCCAGCGCTCGCCTTATTCCATGGACGCTAATTTGTTGCACATTTCCTATGAGGGCGGCGTATTGGAAGATCCGTGGGCAGAATCGCAGCAAGACATGTGGCGCTGGTCGGTATCGCCGGAACAGGCGCCCGATCGTGCCGAACACATCGAGCTCAGTTACGAGCAGGGTGACATCGTCGCCATCAACGGCGAGCGCATGAGTCCGGCTACGGTGCTCGCGACGCTGAACAAGATCGGCGGCAAGCATGGCATTGGTCGGTCTGACATCGTTGAGAATCGTTATGTCGGCATGAAGTCACGCGGCTGTTACGAAACGCCGGGGGGCAGCATCATGTTGAAAGCGCATCGCGCCATTGAGTCCATCACCTTGGATCGCGAAGTCGCACATTTGAAAGATGAACTGATGCCACGCTACGCCAGCCTGATCTACAATGGCTATTGGTGGGCGCCCGAGCGCGGCATGCTGCAACAGATGATCGACGCTACGCAGGCCACAGTGAACGGCGTGGTGCGCCTCAAGCTTTACAAGGGCAACATCATGGTGGCCGGTCGCAAGTCCGACGACAGCTTGTTCGATGCCACCATTGCCACTTTCGAAGAAGACGCCGGCGCCTACGACCAGACCGATGCCACCGGCTTCATCAAGCTCAATGCACTGCGCATGCGCATCGCGGCCAAGAAGGGGCGGAAATAGAGGAAAATTAATCGCGGAGAACACGGAGAACAATTTGGATCCCAAGCAAAGCGCAAGTCAAGTTCAGACTATCTGTCGCGTTGTTCTTGGAAGCTGTGATAGTAAATTTTCTTTTCTCCGTGGCCCCCGTGTTCTCCATGGTTTTAGATTTTTTTAGGAGGGAATGATGCGCATACTGCACACTATGATCCGCGTCGGTGACTTGGAGCAATCAATCCAGTTCTATACTGAAGTGCTGGGTATGAGGTTGTTGCGTCGCAATGATTACCCGGACGGCCAATTCACCTTGGCTTTTGTCGGTTATGGTGACGAGAGCGAGCAGGCGGTGATCGAGCTTACCTACAACTGGGGTGAGGAGAAGTATGATCTGGGTAATGGGTTCGGTCATATCGCCATTGGCGTGAGTGATATCTATGCGACTTGCGCTGAAATCAAGAAACGCGGTGGCAAAGTCACGCGCGAGCCCGGTCCGATGAAGCACGGCAGCACGGTGATTGCTTTTGTGGAAGACCCGGACAGTTACAAATTGGAATTGATCGAGGGACGATAGCATGCACGTATCAATATCATCATGGGGAATCGCCTTAATACTGCCCGTCGTTATCTGCGGCTGCGCCGCAGATAAGAATGCGAAAACCATCCAATCGGGGGACTACGCCATCACGGTGATGACTGCGCCGAGCCCATTGGAAGTGGGTTATGACGCCGAAGTGACGGCGCGCGTGAGCAAGGACAAACAGACTATGGCCGACTGTCGCGTGCGCTATCGTCAATTCATGCCCGACCATGAGATGAGCGCTGACAATACCTGGTATGACATGGCGGGACAGGGGAAGGGTGTTTACACGGCGCGCGGCGGCGAGTTCAGTATGGGCGGTGATTGGAAATTGGAGATGCAGATCAATTGCGCCGACGAGGCACTTTCCGTGATGTTGCCCTACCATCTTGAATGGCCGGAATAGGTGTTGAGTGGCTGATACGGGCCGCCCGCCGCTAGGCGCGCGGCCTTTTTTTATTGGGAGTGATTATGTTTCGCATCAGGAAAATAGTCGATGATGTGGCGCCCATGGATAAGGCCGCCATCGCCCAGGTGGTGGAAATCATGCGGGCGCAATTTCCGCTCATCACCGAGCAGGAAATCGATAAGCTGCCCTGGCAATTGCATGATCCTCTGAAATATAAATACCGCTCCATTCTGTTCGTGGCGGAGGATGCACAATCTCGAGTGAAGGGGTTTGCTCTTTTGCTGCATTTCACCGATATCAAGTTTTGTTATTTGGAGTTAATTTCCGCGGCGCCGGGGCGCACCGGCGGAGGTATCGGCGGCGTGCTCTATGAGCGTATGCGAGAAGAATCCGTTGCATTGGGCGTAATTGGCTTGCTCTTCGAGTGCTTGCCCGATGAGGCATCATTATGCCGCGATCCCGATATGCTTAAACAAAATGTCGCCCGTATGCGCTTCTACGAGCGGTACGGTGTGCGCCCCATCATCAATACAGACTATGAGCAGCCGGTTGTGGCGGATCAAGATAACGCTCCTTATTTGATGTTCGACGACCTGGGTGGCGGTCGGCCATTGTCACGTAACGAGGCCCGCAAGATCGTCGCAGCGCTGCTCGAGCGCAAGTACGCGCATTTATGCCGGCCTGAGCAAATCAAGGAAGTGGTCGCTTCCTTCCGCGATGATCCGCTGCAGTTGCGGCCGTGGCGTTACATCAAACGGCGCCAGCCGGCCGCCGTGGCGGTGATGCCGCGCGGTACGCGCTCGATCGCCTTGGTTGTCAACACCAAGCATGACATTCATCATGTGCGCGATCGCGGCTATGTGGAAGCGCCGGTGCGTATTCCGGTGATACTCGAGGAGCTCGACAAGCTGCAATTGTTTACTCGCTTACAGCCCAAGGATAGTTCCGAACGGCATATCCGCGCCGTGCATGACCAGGATTACGTGACTTATCTACGTCATGCTTGTGAAGGCTTGCCACCCGGAAAATCACTCTATCCGGCGGTATTTCCGGTGCGCAATGCATCACGTCCGCCCAAGGATTTACCCATGCGTGCGGGATATTATTGCATCGACACGTTTACGCCGCTTAACAAGAACGCCT
This sequence comes from uncultured Chromatiaceae bacterium, assembly GCA_945787555.1. Classification (GTDB taxonomy): domain Bacteria; phylum Pseudomonadota; class Gammaproteobacteria; order DRLM01; family DRLM01; genus CALZJG01. The sequence goes on from CALZJG010000003.1 coordinate 3,330, forward strand.
ATCTTGCCGCCAAGGGTGCGGTGAACTGCGCCATGACCGGGGCTGAGTCCTTGTTGGACGGTTATCACTACGCTTATGCATTGGTACGGCCACCGGGGCATCATGCGGAGCGCCGTGCTTTCGGCGGCTTTTGTTATTTCAACTCCGCAGCGGTGGCGGCGCATTACTTGAGTCGCTTCGGCAAGGTCGCGGTACTGGATATCGATTTTCATCATGGAAACGGCACTCAGGATATTTTCTATCGCCGTGCCGATGTATTGGCCTTGTCGATACATGGCCACCCGCGAGACGCCTATCCCTATTTCAACGGATTCGAGGATGAGCATGGCGAAGGTGAAGGTGTAGGCTATAACATCAATTATCCGTTGCCTGAGCGTATCACCGTGGAGCGTTATCACAAGACCTTGGCGACGGCGTTAAAACGAATTCGGCGTTACGCGCCGAAATTCTTGCTAGTGTCCTTGGGTTTGGACACCGCCAAAGGTGATCCAACCGGCACTTGGGAGCTAAAGTCGGGCGATTTTTATCGCAACGGCGCCATGATCGCCGCCTTGGGTCTGCCGACCTTGGTGGTGCAGGAGGGCGGTTATCTCACGCGCACCTTGGGTGTCAACGCACGGCACTTCTTCGCGGGGTTGTGGGAAGGTAAACCCGCTCGGTGAGCAAGTTGCACATGGTTCCGGCCAGTGCGCTCGCATGATCAATGCCACCGTTGAAAGGAACACTATGGAGTCCTGTCCGTTATGTGTCTCGGGACAAGAGAATGTACTGTGGCGCGACGCGCGTTGCCGTGTCATTGTGACGCCGCAGCCCGCCTACCCGGCTTTCTGTCGGGTGGTTTGGCAGAAGCATGTGGCGGAAATGAGCGACTTGTCTGGCGCCGATCGCCTCCACCTCATGCATGTCGTGTGGGAGGTTGAGGAGACGTTGCGTGCCGTGCTGCGGCCCGACAAGATCAATCTCGCCTCGTTGGGTAACTTGGTGCCGCATCTACACTGGCATGTGATACCCCGCTTTCGCGATGACGCCCATTTC
>CALZJG010000004.1 GCA_945787555.1 uncultured Chromatiaceae bacterium
ACCAGAAAATTCATGAATACTTGATTGATTTGAGATGGCATGCATTCAACTTCAGGAATACTACCGTACTCGCGAATCACCTCGGCCTTATACTTGATCTCGTTATGAACGATGTTCAGAGTTCCATCCAATCCTCTATGCAAATCCGCCCACTGCCATGTCGTCTCATCCACATGGGAAAAACTCTTTAGATCCTGAACAATCTGCCGCACGCGGTTAGCGCCTTCTTGGCACTCAGTTACTAGGGACGGGATATCTTCCTTCAAATAATCGATATCAATGTCTCTAGCGAGCCGCCTAGGTGGCGCTTCATCGTCGATTACAGCTAATTCATAGGACTGCAAGAGCCGCAGCAAATCGGCGACATAGTCCTGCAAGGTGACTAAGTTGGAACTGATATATCCCACCGGATTGTTGATTTCATGGGCGACGCCTGCGGCTAACTGCCCTATCGCCGCCAATTTTTCCGATTGCAGTAATTGCGCCTGGGCATCCTTGAGTTGCTTAATCAGCTCCTGCTGCGCCTGCTTCTCCGCCTGCAGCTGATTGTTACTATCCGCTAATCGCTCAAGAAAATCGTCGCGCTCAATGGCGCGCTCCATCTCCCCCCCATACAGATTCAATATCGCTTCGTCATCTTCCGTGAACGCGCCACCATCCTGTTTATCACCTAGATATATGACCCCTCTCGTGACTCCAGCAGCCAGCAATGGCAACGCGATAAGGGACTTTATGGGCGGGTGTCCGGCCGGATAGCCGCAACGACGTGGATCGGTGGAGATATCCTCCACCCTCGTGGTAGTTTTTTCATGATAACAGGCGCTTAACAACCCTTTTCCTGTAGGGTGCGCACCGATTCTCTCGATTTCATCTTCTGTCATACCCTCGGAGATAAATTCACTCAAGTCTCCCGCGGCGTTGAAGATCCCAAAAGCCCCATAACGTGCATCCGTAATCTTCATGACATCGCGCAATACCTCGCGATAATCCGGCCTCTGTCCATCTGCACAATTTTCACTGGTTCTTGAAGTGTGCAGACGGCTTACCGCATCATAAAAGACAACCATGCGCGCATTAGCCGCGGAAAGAGAGGCGTTGCGACACTTGAGATTTTCGATGGCTAGCGGACTGACTTCAATTCCTGAAGTGGATTTTTCGGTATTTTCGTCTTTCACATTCCGACCATCACGTATCAACGCCCATATTGAAGAGTGTCAAAAAAGACCTGACGTCTATAATCAATCATACTGCTGCGGAAACATCTGCTTCTTGCACGACCGGCAACCAAATACGAAACGCGGTTCCTTTACCAATTTCACTACGCACCTCGATACGACCTCGATGCTTTTTTACTATCCCGTAGGACAATGACAAACCCAGCCCTGTCCCTTTACCCACGGGCTTGGTGGTGAAAAATGGGTCGAAGATTCGATTCAAATGCTCTTTGGAGATACCCTTTCCAGAGTCTTCAACCTCGACCCATACATGACCGTCTGAAACACCAGTACGCAATACAATTTCACCACTCTCATCGATCGCCTGAGCTGCATTCACCAATAAATTCATGAAGACTTGATTGAGCTGAGACGCCAGGCATTCGACTGGCGGTAGCTCACCATATTCCTTGCGAACATTCGCCTTATATTTGATCTCGTTGTAAACAATATTGAGTGTGCTATCTAATCCTTTATGCAAGTCATCTAACTGCCATTCTTGGCTGTCGACATGAGAAAACTGCTTCAAGTCCTGCACGATTTGGCGGACTCGGCCAACACCCTCCTGACATTCCTTTATCATGTCGAAGATGTCTTCCTTGAGAAAAGAAAGGTCCGTCACCTGCTTGACGAAATCCAGATCCTTTTTCTCGGGCGCCACTGGATCCAGCAAGGATTCGACTCTTTCATACGCGTCGAGCATTTCTATCAGCTTATTGAAGTAGTCTTCCAAGGTAGTGAGATTGGAACTGACATAGCCTACGGGGTTGTTGATTTCGTGCGCGACGCCGGCCGCCAACTGGCCTATCGAAGCCAGTTTCTCCTGCTGGAGTAGCTGATTGTGCGCTTCCTCCAGGCGGGCGTTCATGGTTTTCATTTCGTTATTGAGTGCGGACAACTCCTCGATACGATTTGCTTGCTCCGCATGTAAGCGCACATTCTCCAAGGCCATGACAATCAACTTGATGAGCGCCATACCGGCCGTCACATCAGCCTCTGAGTATTCCTCTCCCTCGATGCGGTTGATGCTGATTACACCAATGGTGGTGTTGTCGACTTTCAGGGGCCAGCAGATGGCGGATTTGGGTCGCGGTGTGGTTCGCTGAGACAGGGCATTCATATGCTTCGGGTCGGTGGTGATGTCTCCGTTGATCAACAGCGGTTTACCATCACGCACCACCTTGCCGAAGAGGCTACTATTTAATGGTATTTTCTCTTCGATCAGTGATTTGTCGTAACCTTCCGAAGCGGCGATAGTGAGGGTATCTTGGGAATCGTTGAGCAGTGACAGGGTCCCGGATGTCGCGTTGAATCCACCCACCGCGTGCTGGAGTATCTTGCCATAGGCTTGATACCGTCCCTCGCTCTCATCCAGGCGTATGGTGCGCAATACATCCATGATCCATGACCATTGCGCGTTCAGTTGGTCATTCATCTTCCTTACCCAGCATCCTTCCAGTGAGGGGATGTCAATCCAATCCCCCGATTCCTTTGAGACTCCACCTGACTACGAATCACCAAAAAGTAGCGACACATGGGGGTATATCTTTAGACGGCTACAACTTCAGCCCCATGCCCCCATAGTGCCTATCACTTCATCCACATGCGCTTTGATTTCCGCTAACATCCCGGGCAGCGCGTCGTCACTAAGGCTCAAGCGTTGCAGCACCGTCCTGGAGATCTTGGGTAGTTGTTCATTGCGAATCATTGCGTGCGCGATGACGTCTGCGATATGGGTGATGTCGGCCACGCCGGCAGGTTGCGCCAATTCAGGACTATGATGAAAGGCGATGGCGGCGCCTATCCGCTCCGGGAGGCGCCACTGGACGGCAATCTCGCCACTCAGACGCGCGTGATCAAAGTTTAATAGTGCGTTTTCAGCCTCCACAAACGGGCATTGGTGCTCCGCCTGGTGTGCGGCGATGCGCTTCACCACCTCGGGCGCGCAGGCAGACATCACCACTTGACCGATATCGTGGAGCAGACCGGCAATCAAGGCGGCTTCGGCATCCTGTCCGCAGCGTTTGGCGATCACTTGCGCGACCGCAGCGGTCATCACGGCGTGACGCCATTGCGTAGCACCCTGCGGCCGCTGTTTCAATCTCGTGTAACATCCCGACGCACCAGCGACGACCACCATGCAGCGGATGCTGTACAGGCCCAATACAATGCAGGCTTCCTTGATGGAACCCACCTGACCCGACAGCCCGTAGAAGGGTGAGTTGGTGATTTGCAGCATCCGGCCGGTTAGAATCGGCTCTTGCCCGATGAGTCGCGCCACCACTTGCATGTCCGCGGATCCGCTGTCGAGTATCTCCAATACCTTTAGGCTGTTTTCGGAAAAACAACGCAGCTGCTTCGCACCCTGCAGCATTTCATCGAACGTCATTTGAGCGGCCATGATCGCATCCACGTCCTTATTCGGCCCCCGCCATCATTCTTGTCTGTTGTTCTCCACTCCCGCGCGGGCACAGCATCACTATGGCCCCTTGTGAGCGCGACTGACGGCCGAGCTGCCCAACACGCGCTTCGAAGACCTGACCTGTTTCCAAACTAATACATTGTGGAGAGGACTCGCTCTGTCTATTTTCATCCAGGAATCTTATCAGCGGTTCGGGCAAGGCCTCCCCCATCCAATTCCCCAGCAAGCTTGCCGGCTCCAAGCCCAGTAAGGCATGAGCAGCACTGTTGGCCACCGCGATGAGACCGTCTTCCGCGATACCGATCACGCCGATAGGTAGATGCTCCAAAACTTCCTGAGCAATTTGCAGCGCACTGATCTTGCGAGACAACTCCTGCGTCTTTTCTTCGACGCAACGTTCTAAATCGAAATTGAAATCCTGCAGCGATTGATTTTTCTGCTGCAACTCGCCGGACAATCTATTGCCCTCCACCTTCAAAACGTAGAGCTCGAATGCTTCCTTGGCATGGGCGCGCAGTTCAGTGTCGTCCCAAGGTTTAGTTAGAAACTTGTAGACCGCCCCTTGGTTGATCGCTTCCGTTACCGCGTTGAGCTCGGTATAGCCGCTCAACACGATACGCACGGTGTCGGGATAACTTTTTCGCGCCATCCGCAAAAATTCGATCCCGGTCATGCCCGGCATGCGCTGATCGGAAATAATGACACCGACATCGTGCTGAGACAGCAGCTCCAACCCTTGTTGGCCACTACTAGCACGCAATATTTGATAGCCGTCGCGACGCAAAACACGATACAGGGCAGAGAGAATATTCTCCTCGTCATCGACCAACAACAAAGTACGGCTCATTTTATCTCCCGTCACCGCGCGAACACGGCGTCACTCCGATTGACACTGATACCAATAATCTTGTGCAACGATGTCGACCAAATCCTCTGCGAGTAGTGGCATGCTGCACGGATTACCCTGCAAGGCATCGCAGCCACACAACACGGTTGATTGCCGTAGATTTTCGACACCTCCCACAACAACCTTGAGGGTCAACCGATGAGCCATAACGATGGCAGCGGTGGCAATAGCCGCCTGATCGGCAGCATGGGTGCTGTCCACACCTGGGTAACGGTCTTCAGCAAATTGGGACGCGTATCTGCAATGGCGGCATATTGATTGCCATACTAAATAAGGAAAAACCCTGGGTATGCCAGTCGCGCCTCTGACGGCGAGTCGTCTGCAACACCGGCGCTTCCACGGGCACTATTGAGTAATCCGCTATCGTCTTAGAGCGGCACACACCTCGGTGGCGAAATCAGGCCTAGATCGCGGTAACACCTACGTCACAGAGCTGCGAACCCGGCAAACGGCCTACCTGCACATTGGCGCTAGTGCACCTTCGCTATCCTGTGCCTGAGCAGCACCGCAAATTCCGATCGTGAGGCGCTCGAAATCCTTTGTGTGTGCGTATGTGCGGGTCCAGATACTCCACCGTAACCGCGTCCTGCAACAAGGCGCGAGTGGACTCGAAGCGCTATAAACGTTGGGAAAAGTTGACCTTGAAAGGCGCGGCGTTTACGGCAGAGAAGCTCATGTAATGTCAATCAGCAGCGGATATCTTGTTCGCAAGTATAACTAAGCTTGGCATTGCGCCACTGCCGCGGGTGGGATGCCAAGGGACTGAGCACATCCTCGGCAGGCCCGGGCCCAGGGCGCGCGGCCTTATTCCCCTACCCTCACGCTACTGAAAGAAGGGAGAGATGGCCGTATATCGGCCATAGGCCGACTCCTCCCCAGGAACGACCACCCCTCCCTATACCGCTAAATCGGTCCCTCCTGTCCGGCAAGTTGCACACCGCCTTGCACCGTCCGTGGCCGTCGAGCATCGAGATAGAGACTCACCTGGATTGAGGCGAACTCACACACCGGGATACGGCAGCGTCACCCCCCCATTTTTCACTAAACTTGCATGCAAATAGAGGGCGGCAAACATTCTATTAAATTTTTTAATTAGAGCCTCCTCAGAAAGTCCAACACACTGATATTGCTATATAATAATGTCTTATCAAGGTATAATAGTGCACGAAAAACGCCCTCTCACCGGCAAAAAGCGTGCACCGATGATTCG
>CALZJG010000005.1 GCA_945787555.1 uncultured Chromatiaceae bacterium
GCCGTCACCCACCATGCCCACCACTGCGCCGCGCGCTTGCAACGCCGCCACTTTGTCCGCTTTATCGGCCGGTAACACTTCGGCATACACTTCATCCACGCCCACTTGCCGCGCCACCGCCACGGCGGTGGCGCGATGATCGCCGGTAATGATCACCACTTTGAGACCGTCGGCATGCAGGCGCGCGATCGCCGCACGCGCATCCGCCTTGATGGGATCAGCCACCGCCACAATCCCCGCGAGATTACCGTCGGCCGCCACATACATGGGGGTGCGACCTTCGCGTGCCAATGCGGCCGCTTGCTCTGCATGACCATGCAAGGTCACGGCATTCTTCTTCATCCATTTGTCATTACCAAGCAGCACAGTCTTGCCGTCGACGCAGGCCTGCACGCCGTGGCCGGCGAGGGCGGCGAAATCCGCTGCGGGGGACACGGGCAGGTCACGCGCTTGCGCGGCGGACACGATGGACGCAGCAAGTGGATGTTCGGAACCGGCCTCGACGCTGGCGGCGAGCCGCAACAATTCGCGCTCTTCCCATCCCGCAACCGGCAGCAGCTCCGTCACTGTCGGCTTGCCCTCGGTAACGGTGCCGGTTTTGTCGAGCACCACCGTGGTCAAACGGCCCGCCTGCTGCAAGGCTTCGCCGTTACGAATCAGCACCCCCAATTCCGCCGCCTTGCCCACCCCCACCATGATCGATATGGGGGTGGCCAATCCCAGTGCGCAAGGACAGGCGATGATCAGCACCGTCATGGCAGTGACCACCGCATAGCCCAAGGCCGGCGCGGGACCAAAGTCGTACCAGGCGAGGAAGGTGAGCATCGCAATAATCATCACGCTGGGCACAAACACGCCCGCCACTTGGTCGGCCAAGCGTCCGATAGCGGGTTTGGCCGCCTGAGCTGTCCGCACCATATCGATAATGCGGGCCAGCACCGTGTCCTGGCCGATGCGCTGGGCCTGATAGAGAAACGTACCGCTGACATTGATGGTGCCACCCACCACCTCGTCACCGACGGTTTTCTCCACCGCCAAGGGCTCGCCGGTGAGCATGGACATGTCCAGCGTCGAACGGCCTTCTATGATCACACCGTCGACGGCAATGCGCTCTCCCGGACGCACGCGCAAGGTCTCGTCCAAGCCGACCTCGGCGATGGGAATATCCACTTCGCGCCCCTCGCGCACCACGCGCGCGGTCTTGGGTTGCAAGCCGATTAACCGCCGGATGGCCTCGGAGGTGCGGCCGCGCGCCTTCATTTCCAGCGCCGCACCAAAATTGATGAAGGCGATAATGATCACCGCCGCCTCGAAATAAGCATGACGCGCCAGACTGGGCACGCTCTCCGGCAGCACGATCACCGCCATGGAAAACAGCCACGCCGCGCCGGTTCCCAGGGCGATGAGGGTATCCATGGTGGCATTGTGGACCCGCAGTGCTTTCCAGGCCCCTTTGAACAAATGGCCGCCGGAATAAATCATCACCGCCAGCGTAGCGAACCCCACTCCCAGCCAAAATGCGCGCCCGCCCGCCGTGGTGAGTGCCGGCATGAATTGCAACAATTCCATCAAGAACAGCGGCACGCCCACCGCCGCCGCCACCCCGGTACGGCGCAGCAAGCGTCGATAATGCACCATCTCGGCCGCTTCTTTTGCCGTTTCGTCATTCGTGCCACGCAGCGCCGCCGCCTCATAGCCAGCTTCTTGTACGGCGCTGATCAGCGCCGCCTCGGCCACTTGCCCCGTCACCAACGCGGTGCGTTCGGCCAGATTCACGGTAGCCGCATCGACGCCGGCGACCTGGCTCAAGGCCTGTTCCACGCTGCTCACACAGCCCGCGCAGCTCATGCCGCCGATGGATAAACGTATTTGTGGGGTAGGGCTCATCAGCTACTCACTGGCCAATTATCCGAGCTATATTAGCAATCACAGGGCCTTGCGGTGACGGCGGACTTGATTCCGACACAGGAAAAACCGTAAATTCAATACTTCCACCGACGACAGTCGGGGACATCGCATAGGGACATCAGTCAAAAAACGGGCATCTAGCCGTCAGGGAAGCCCCGTTGTTTGATGATACCGCTCGGGTCGAGGTTTACGAGATAGGCGTCGCCGCTACGTATGAGTATTACACCACGAGAACTGGTCGCAGGAACCATCGAGATCGCCACCTTGCCGGAGGTGTTCCTGCGCATCAATGAGATGATCGACAGTCCCCGGCATTCCGCCGCCGACATAGGCAATGTCATAATGCAGGATCCGGGCATGACCGCGCGCTTGCTGCGCATCGTCAATAGCGCCTTCTACGGCTTTCCCTCACAGATCGACACCGTGTCGCGCGCCATCACCATCATCGGCACGCGCGAATTGCGCGACCTCATCCTCGCTACCACGGTGGTGAAGATGTTCAAAGGGCTGCCCAACGACTTGGTGAACATGGAAGATTTTTGGCGTCACAGCATCTATTGCGGCTTAGCGACTCGCACCTTGGCGGCGCAACGCGGCGAGCGGCTGCTGGAGCGCCACTTCGTCGCGGGACTGCTGCACGACATCGGCAGCCTACTCATTTATCGAAAAATCCCCGAACTGGCACGCGAGGCCTTGCTGCGCTCGCACAACGGCCACATTCCCTTGCAGCGCGCTGAACAGGATCTGCTCGGTTTCGATCATGCCGGCGTCGGCGTGGAAATCATGCGCAAATGGAAACTGCCCGAGCACCTTCAAGAGGCGGTGGAATTCCACCACAGTCCCACGCGCGCCCTACACTTTCCACGCGACACCGCCCTGGTCCATCTCGCCGACATCATCGCCGACCGTATGCAAGCGGGCAACTCGGGTGAAGAGCATGTCTACCCCATGGCGCATAACGCCTGGGAGCTGGCGGGCGTGGACGAAGCGTGTCTGAGTGAGGTGGTCAACGAGGTGGAACGGCAATTCGACGATGCCGCACAGATGTTCCGCCAAGACTCGGCGCCCGCGGTCGCCAACCTCCACTAAGCCTGCCAAATCCAGCATTAAAAAAGCGGCTGTGAGATTCCTCTCACAGCCGCTAGAGTGTATCCCGCTCGGCAAGCTAGTGCGGAATACACTGGGGGCAATCCTTGCACCGTCGATGCATTCCCTGGCCCAGGTTGTATTCAAGGCGCCTATTCCTAGTATAGCCAAAAAACGACTAGGGAACAGGCCCATGCAGTACCAAAGTGCTGGCGCCCATCTTTACCGAGCACGCAATGGAATGCAAGTATTTTCTAATAGTTGAATCAAGAAGATTTCAATGCCGTCACGATGATTCCGTCGTCTGGGTGATACGCCCCCGCGCAAGGGGTAGCACAAGGTCTTCAACCAGGAAGGGCCGCAATAATCACACAGCCACAAAACGAACATCACTCACCGCAGCCACAGTCCGCAAAATGCCGCCGTACGCCAGATTGCCCAGTCGCTCGTAAGCATAGCGATTCACCACTCCGACACGAAAATCACCACCTAGGCGACTACGCCAATCTTGAGCGTAGCGGTCGGGCTCGCCAGCGAGCAAGGCCGCCGCCAAGACCCCCGAGCGCATGACATAGCGTATCCCGAAGCCGAACAGGGGATCTTGAAAACCGGCGGCCTCTCCCACCGCCAACAACTCACCTGCGCGAGCCTGTACAGGGAAAGCATAATTCCCCGCCCCGCCAAGGCGCCGTGGCGTCTGCATAGTGAAACCGACATGCATCTGGAAGAAAGCGACACTGCGTTCAAGGCAGGTGTGACTATTAGCGAAGTCGCTGAATAGACAACTGGCCACCGTACCCTGACCAGCGACGATCAACAAATAAGCATAGCCCTTGGGCGCCAGATTGTCATTGACAACGGCATAGATCCCATCAGGACTATCGGTTTCGAACACATGACCCACCGCGACGATATTGCCGCCGCGCGACCCGCCGGCCAGGATACCCCTGATACAGGGCGGCGCTTCGACGGCGTAGTGGATATCCACCGCCGCGGCTATGGCGAGGTCACTCAAACCGCGATCCAAACATGCGGCGCTCGCGCCGCGCCGCACCAGATAAAGAAGTGGCACTGTCGAGCGACAGGGATAGACGCGGCCGGCCGGATCGAAGACCTGCAGCGCACGCACGGGGTAATGATCAAAATCGGCGCTGATGCCCGCTGCGGCTAGTTCATCCAGCACATCACCGAAGGGGGCCAATTCTCCAGTCCCTGCAAATCACCGTGACAAAGCCCGCCCACAGCGGCCGCCCGCTTATAGACCACGGCTCACCCGCCGTACTGAACGATATGCAGTGCGGCGGCGAGCCCCGCCGGTCCGGCACCGCCTATTTCAACCGTTACGCCTGCCCCTCCAGCCACGCCCGCACCTCCGGAAAGAAGTGAATCAGGCCTTCCAACACGCCGGCACTGTAATAACCATTCAAGCCCAAGTCGGCACCGCTGGCAATGTACAACTTATCCGGATCGGGGGACTCACGACGCGCCTCGGCCTGGACCTCGGGCAAGGCATTGCGCACTAGCACCGCCTGCAAACCGCTGGTGAGGACGGGCAAGTCGTTGCCACTGTCGCCCGCATAGAGGGTGCGCGCCTCAGCGAAACCCAGTCGCCCCATCAAGAAGCGCACTGCATGCAGTTTGGTCGCGCGAGCGGGCAACACATCCAATAACCCTTGCCGCACCGTCTCGTCCACGCTCCAGATCAGACTGGCGCGGATACCCTCCTCGCTCAGCCGACGCTCCATCTCCGTCAACACGGCGCGATAGTCGCTGTCCGGTGCGACGTAATAACTCAGTTTATAAGTGTTCTGCTTCGCGCCCTCTTGCATCACCAAGGGGCGTAAATCCTGGAACAGCCGCGCCAACTCATCGTGACGCCGCCCACGCCAATCCGGGGCGATTTCCTCGTCCCACTCCCGCCACGGCCGCCAATCCCCCACGTGCGCCTCGTAGATAGTAGTACCGACATCGCCGATAGCGTAGTCAGGCACCGGTAGGTCGTACTCACGTATGGCATCGCGCAATAACGCCAAGTGACGACCGCTGACATAGGCCAGCGTGACGTCGGAATGGGCGGCGAAACGTCGCAGCAAGGGACGCGCCGCCGGTGACTCGGGCTGCAAGCCGTTCGGCAACAGCGTGCGATCGAGATCGCTGCACAACAAAATACGCTGATCCATCGCTCCCCCCCCTAAACACTCGATAACGCTATGCTAACATGCGATTAGCTTGAACTAGCGGGCACCCCTAACCTCACTGCACACGATCATGGCATTGGAATCCCTGCGACAAACATGGCGTAACTTCTACGACAGTCTTGCAAAGCGGGCGCGCAAGCTGCCGCCCGTGCTGCTGGGCGGCGCAGAGAAGGAGAGTGGCGCTGCGACACAAGTACAGCGCGCCGGCTGTCCGCTGGCGGATCTGCCACGCCGGCATCAGGTCACAGCACGCCATCGCCTGTTACCGGCACGCTATCGCGCCGCCTTCGATTTGGCGCCCGTGGCCGCCGACACCCCCTGGGCTCTCGTGCGCGAGGAAAAACTCCAGCAGTTCAACGACGCCGTCGCACGTTGGCAACGCCAACTACCCGCCTTGGTGGCGGTGGTCGGCCCGGATGGTTGCGGCCGCACCTCGTTCCTCAATTCAGTGGAGGCACAACTGCCCGCCGAGACGCCGGTGTATCGCTTGGACTTGACCACTGGCATCCGCGACGAAACCGCGCTGGCGAAACTGTTTGCGCCGCTTTATGACCTCGACCCGGATGCCACCTGGGCGGAGGTACTGGCCCAACTCACCCGACCACGTGATCAAATCATCTTGCTGGACAACGTCGAAGCCTTGCTCCTGCGCACGAGCGGCGCCTATCGCGTATTCAGAACCTTGCTCGCCGCCATGCTGACCAGCCAAGCCCGCACGCTCTGGGTGATGACGTTCGGCGCCCAGGCCTGGCGCCGTGCCGACCATGCCTACCAAGCGGGGCTGTACTTCTCCTCGCTGATCAGTCTGGACTATTTCACCCAGGAAGAATTTCATACCGTCCTGCGGTCACGCATCACGCACGCCGGGATGGAGCTGAAGTTTCCCGAAACGGCGGCCAGCAGTGACAGCGAACCCGACGCAGCCGACCACACACCGCCTGAGGAGGCTGAGAGGGAAACCGCCGTGACAGCGTATCTCGACAAGCTCCATGAACTCAGTGGCGGCAACCTGCCCGCGGCACTGCTGCATTGGCATTGCTCCACCCATATCGACCCCGGGACCAAGACGATCGAGGTGAGCGAAATGGCAGGCGTGGACTTCGGCGCGCTCAAAGCACTCGCCGCACCACATCATTTCACCCTCGCGGAGATGCTGGCCCACGGCGGACTGACGGTGACTGAACATCAAACACTGTTTCGTCTCAGTGAAACCGAGAGCCGGGTGATTCTCTATCATCTCCATGCCCACCGCGTAGTCGAGAAACACGAGATCGACGAGGAGATCATCTACTACGTCGACCCGGCACTGTATACGCCGATCGCCAACGCGCTGATCACCGCGCATGTGTTGTATTGAGGATAGTCATGGATAGTCTCAGTGCCATCGCCGAAGAACTCTCCCTGGGTACATTGCTGGCGGCGACCTTGTGGCTGGGTTTGGCCGGGGGACTCGTCGCGTTGCTGCGCTTAGCGCTGGACAAATTGGCGCAGCGCTTCAATCGCTATCGACTGCAAATCACCCGTTTATTCCCGCTACTGCGCTTGCTCATCTGGACGTTCGCGCTACTGATGACCGTGTTCGTTATCCTGCACTTGCCGCAAAGCGCGTTGCTGGCGGTGGGCGCCACAGTGGGCGTGGCGGTCGGCCTGGCCGCTCAGGACATGCTGCGCAATCTGATTTCAGGCGTGATCATGCTGTTCGATCGTCCTTACCGAGTCGGCGACATGGTGCGTATCGGCGAACACTATGGCGAGGTCAAAAGCATCGATCTCAACCTCACCCGCCTGCACACCTTCACCGACGACATCGTCACCATTCCCAACGCCGAGGTGATGAAACAAGCGGTGGTCAACTCCAACGCCGGCGAGCTCACCGAAATGATCGCCGTGCCATTTCACGTGCCGGCCACCACCGACATCGCCACGCTCAAGGCCCTGGCACACGAAGCCGCGTTTTGCAGCCCCTACACTTATCTTAAAATGCCCATCGCCATCGCTTTCGAGGATGCGGTGGGCCATCATTATCTAACCAAGGTCACTATCAAGGCTTATGTCGTGGACGTGCGTTTCGAGCGCGCCATGGCCAGCGACATCATGGAGCGGGTGAAAAGCGCGCTGCTGCTAAACGGCATCACCTATACAGGATGAGCTCAGCGCAAATAGGCCTCGCTGGCGTAACGACGCATCATGCGATGCGAGTTGAAGAACGAGGCGTTCTTGGAAATCGCACCTTTCATCACCGCCGTCCAACGCGGCTGATCGGTGTGATACAGCGGTAACACCACGTGCTCGAGTTTGTCGTACAACGATAGTGAGTCTTGGCCGTTGGCCGTTTCGCTGCTGTCGCCGACGGCCCAGCCGGTCACGCCTTCGATGCAGCCTTCCACCCACCAGCCGTCCAACACACTGAGCTGCGGCACCCCGTTGAAGGCCGCCTTCATGCCGCTGGTGCCGCTGGCCTCGTAGGGGCGCAGCGGCGTGTTCAGCCATACATCCACGCCCGAGACCAAATTCAAGGCCAGATCCATGTCGTAATCAGGCAGGAAGGCGCCGCGGATATCGGCATTGAGTTCGCGCAAGTGCGCATGCACCCGTTCGATGAGGCGCTTGCCGCCCTCGTCGCGCGGATGCGCCTTACCGGCCAATAGCAATTGGAACGGCCATTGTTGGGCGATATTCCGCAAACGCGCCAAATCCGCGAACAACAAATCGGGGCGTTTGTATGCCGTCATGCGCCGCGCGAAACCGAAGATGGGCACCTTGGGATCGAGGACCACGCCGGTCAACGCCTGCACTCTGTCTATCAGCGCCGCCTTGGCCTCGTGATGGGCCTGCTGGATCACCGCATCGGGAATGCAGCAATCGGCACGTATCAACAACTCCGGCTCGTGGCACCAGCCAGGCATAAACTGGTCGTAGACCTTGCGAAAACTGGGGCAGCTCCAGGTGTGGGGATGCACGCCGTTGGTCACGGCATGCACGCGATAACCGGGGAACATGCGCCGTGAAACTTCGGCATGACGTTTGGCCACACCGTTGACGTAATCACTCAAGTTGAGTGCCAAGCGCGTCATGTTCAATTCTTCGGCGCCGGCTAAGCGCTTTAATGTCGTCAAATCAAAAAACTCTTTGCCTAACAAACGCTGCACTACGGCATAGGAGAAACGATCGTGTCCCGCCTCCACCGGCGTATGGGTAGTGAAATTGCATAGCTCACGCACCCGGGGAATATCGTAGGGTGACTCGCCGGGGCGCAACTCCTCGGGCGGGAAGGCGTGACGATCAAGCAATTCTAGCGCCAGCAGCGCCGAATGACCTTCGTTCAAATGATACTGCTCGATGGTGAAGCCCAAAGCCTGCAGCATACGCATACCGCCGATGCCCAGCACGATCTCTTGCTTAAGACGATAGACCTCATCACCACCATAGAGCTGACGGGTAATCGTCCGATCCTCGCTGCTGTTCTCGTCCAGATCGGTGTCCAGCAGGATCACCGGCTGGCGACCCCCGTTCATGTGGCCTTCCACCACATAAAGCCAGGCGCCCACCCACACCCGCCGACCCTCGATGGTCACCACGACTTTGGCATCCAAAGGCGTGGCCACGCGGGCCGGCTCCCAGGTCGCGAGCAACTCGCGCTGGCGGCCGGCGGCATCCAATTCCTGGCGAAAATAACCGTCACTGCTGACCAACGTGACCACCACCAGTGGGATTTCCAAGTCTGCCGCGGCGCGCAAGGTATCACCCGCCAATACGCCGAGGCCGCCGGCATAGGTCGGAATATCATTGTGCAACGCTATTTCCATGGTGAAATACGCGTAGCGCGGCGTGTAGGCATATTCCTTGAGCATGGATTAGGTGCCTTGCCAGCGTCGCACGCGACCCACGTCGACGTGAATGAAATTCGAGCGCGGATAATTGCCCACGCCGCCGGCCCTCAAATCCAGTGCCGCGCGATGTAAATCGCGTAACGCCACTTTGGGCAGGTATATATCCAAGGCTTTACCCTCCATGTGCAAGCTGTGCACCGCCACTTCGGCCCCCTCGCGACGCAAGCGTGCATTGCTGGCGGCCGAGCGATAGCCGGAGATGACATGAAAGGTGGGAAAGACATTGAGCCGGCGCTGTAAGCCATGCAATACATCTATGACACCGGCATCGATACGATGAATTTCGCCGTTGCGATGATCCCGCAACAAACGATTGATCTCCGCCATGGCAGCCGGCAGATAACGGCCTTGTTCCCAATAGGTGATGAACGCGCCCTCACCAGTGTGGGTGTTGAGCAATGACAAGGTGCGGTGCGGTTCTTGAGCGCGCGCCCATGCCGGTAAGCTCAAACCCAAGACTGCAAAGGTGCCCAGCTTGATTAGGCGGCGTCGCCCTGCATTGGCTAGATCATCGTGCATAATCACCCCGCTTATTGGACCTAAAGGTACACCTAATGGGGCGGCATCCGCCACTCACCGCATACCCTCAGCAGCCCTCACCCAGCATCTCTTCCGATCTTGTCAGGGTTGAGGATTCGAATAAGCGCTGCGGCTCACTCAGCAATGCCGCCATACAAGGCTCCAACACCTGCTCCGCTTGGCTCATGGCGGCCGCCTGTACTTCAGGCCCACCGACGCTTAACGGCCAGTTGAGATCCGGTAAGGTCGGCTCCAGCACCATGATGGGTGCGCCGCAGCCACCGGGACAGGGTTGCACACTGAGCGGTTGACCGCTCAGGTACCAAGGCCGCTGTCGATACAACAACACATACAATATCTCTACAAGTGACCAGGGCCGACTCACGGCCCGTGTCAACCCATTGCGGCCCGCGCGATTGACCGCGGTGTGGTGCAGGATCAACGCATCCAATTCATGCTTGCAACAAATGGCTTCGCTGGGAGCCAACTCAATGGTAGCGCCATCCGTATACGACTCGCCCTCGATCAGCACCGGCCGGTACAACACCGGCATGGCGGCGCTGGCCATGATGCGCGGCGCCAGTTCACCACTGGAAAAAATCGTCTTGGCACCGGTACTCAGGTTCATGGCCATTGAATAAAAGGGAATAGCGCATTCCTCGAAATTTCGCACTGCAAGATTGCGGCGCACGAAATCCACCGCGGTAGCCGTATCCGATAGCCCGGTGTAACCGCGCCCCTTGTTGACCCCCAACTGCCAGACCAATCGCGACCAGCCATCTGGCGACCAATACTCCGCAGTGCGCACCCGCGCGATGGTCTCTGCCCAATGTGGCAAGGGCGTACCGCTAGCCACCACGCCGCCCACCAATGCCCCCGCGCTGCAACCGGCAATGCCGCTCACTTGGATCCCCATTTTTTGCAGGGCCAACAAAAAACCAGTATGAGCGTAGACGCCGCGGCCGCCGCCGGAGCTGAGCACCACGCCGATACGAGGACCTTCACTCATCGCCAGTCACTCCCTCGCGCATGCCAGCACTTATGCTCTTGGTACAATCCGACCCACCTCAATACGGCCAACGCCACTCACGCACTTCGGGCAGGTCCTGACCATGCTTGACGATGTAGTGTTTGTGTTCGATGAGCTTGTCGCGCATCGTCTGCTTCAAATAGGCCGCTTTGTAGCCCAGCTTGGGCACGCGATCGATGACGTCGGCGACCAGGTGAAAGCGGTCCAAGTCATTGCGCACCACCATGTCGAAAGGTGTGGAGGTCGTGCCTTCCTCTTTATAGCCGCGCACATGCAGATTGCGGTGATTGGTGCGCCGGTATGTGAGACGGTGGATCAACCAAGGATAACCGTGATAAGCGAAAATGATGGGTTTATCGGTGGTGAACAAGGTATCGAAGTCCTTGTCGGACAAACCATGCGGATGTTCATCTTTTTGTTGCAGGGTCATCAAATCCACGATGTTCACTAGCCGTACCTTGAGCTCGGGTACGTGCTGACGTAGCAAGTCGACCGCCGCCAATGCTTCCAGTGTCGGCACATCGCCGGCGCAGGCCATCACCACGTCAGGTTCGACGCCATCATCGTTGCTGGCCCATTTCCAGATGCCGATGCCCGCCGAGCAATGCTTCTCCGCCGCGTCCATGTCCAACCACTGTAATTGCGGCTGCTTACCCGCCACGATCACATTGACGAAATCACGAGAGCGCAGACAACGGTCGGTGACATACAACAAGGTGTTGGCATCGGGCGGCAGATAGACGCGGATGATGTCGGCCTTCTTGTTCACCACATGGTCGATGAAACCGGGATCTTGATGCGAGAACCCATTGTGGTCCTGGCGCCACACATGCGAAGTGAGTAAATAATTCAACGAGGCGATGGGCCGCCGCCATGGAATTTCCTTGCTGGTGACCTTGAGCCATTTGGCATGCTGATTGAACATCGAGTCGATGATGTGGATGAAGGCCTCGTAACAGGAAAACAAGCCGTGACGGCCGGTGAGCAGATAACCTTCCAACCAACCCTGGCAAGTATGTTCGGAGAGTATTTCCATGACCCGCCCATCGGGCGCGAGGTGATCATCCTCGGGAATTTTATCCGCCAACCAGGTGCGCTCAGTCACTTCGAATAAGGCGCCGAGACGATTGGAGGCGGTTTCGTCGGGGCCGAACACGCGAAAGTTACTCTGCCGGGTATTGAGCTTCATCACATCGCGCAACATCATGCCCATCACCCGCGTCGCTTCGGCCTCGTTGCGCCCCGGCTGCGGCACGTCCACCGCGTACTCGCGATAGTCGGGCATTTTCAAGTCCTTCAACAACACGCCGCCGTTGGCATGCGGGTTGGCGCCCATACGCCGCTCGCCGCTGGGCGCCAAGGCTTGCAGTTCGGGCACTAACGACCCATTGTCGTCGAACAACTCCTCAGCGCGATAAGTCTTCAGCCACTGCTTCAGCAATTCCAAATGCCCCGGCTTGGTCGCCAACTCACCGAAAGGCACTTGATGGGAACGCCAGTAATCCTCGGTCTTCTTACCGTCGACTTCCTTCGGCCCCGTCCATCCCTTGGGGGTGCGCAACACGATCATGGGCCAGGTGGGCCGACTCACCACGCCGTTGGCGCGCGCCCCGCGTTGGATATTTTGGATCTCGTCCATGACCGCATCGAAGGTGGCGGCCATCTGTTGATGCACCACTTCCGGATCACTGCCTTCGACAAAATAGGGCCGGAAGCCATACCCCGTGAAGAGACTCGCCAACTCCTCGCGCGGTATGCGCGCCAACACGGTGGGATTGGCAATCTTATAGCCGTTCAAATGCAGGATGGGTAGCACCGCGCCATCGCGCGCCGGATTGAGGAACTTATTGGAATGCCACGCCGCGGCCATCGGCCCCGTCTCCGCTTCACCGTCGCCCACTACGCATGCGACGACCAAATCCGGGTTGTCGAAGGCCGCACCGTAGGCATGCGACAGCGCGTAACCCAACTCGCCGCCTTCATGGATCGAGCCCGGCGTCTCGGGCGCCACATGACTGGGAATGCCGCCGGGAAAGGAGAACTGTTTGAACAGGCGCTTCATCCCCGTGCTGTCTGCACTGATGTTGGGATAGAACTCGCTGTAAGTCCCCTCGAGATACGTGTTGGCCACCAGCGCCGGACCGCCGTGACCTGGTCCGCAGACGTAGATCATATTGAGATCGCGCGACTTGATGAGGCGATTCAAATGTACATAAATGAAATTGAGTCCCGGCGTGGTGCCCCAATGGCCAAGCAGGCGCGGCTTGACATGCTCCAGTCTGAGCGGCTCCTTGAGCAGCGGGTTGTCGAGTAAATAGATCTGCCCCACCGAGAGATAATTAGCCGCCCGCCAATAAGCGTCGATCAAGCGCAGGTCATCACTGGAAAGAGGCTGTTGCGTGGCGTGGACGGCGTGGTTCATGACTCACTCCTGTTCTGTCGATCCCGGCTCAATTCTGGCTCACCGCGCGCGATGTCCCGCAGGCGCGTTATCAGTATAACCTCATAAACCGGAAAAAAAGACCAGCATGCAATAAGACTGACAACCTATTATGACAGTCTCATTTCACTATCCAGGAAATACACGATCACCGTCCTTATCCCCTCGATGCCGGCGAGCACCCCCAGTGACTCCCAACTCGGCACGACGATGGTTTGGATGATGTCGCCGGCGAGAAAGATCTCCAGCTCCAGCCGATCTGCACGGTTTTCACCACCGCCATACGATCGAGGTCGATGACCGAGATACCGCCCGCGCCGGAGTGCACCGCGACGGCATGCTTGCCGTCGGAGGACACCGCGGTGTGATGGGTCAGACCGCGCACCTCGACACGCCTCATGACGTGACCCTGCTTGGGATGGATGATGGAAACATAGCTGGGGCCGGCCGGGGCTGGGCTGTCTGAGCTAGAAGCATGATGCGCCGCATGCTCGGCCTCGCTCACGGCGCCAGGCTTGTTCGCCTGGCGCGGCGCGGCGCTGTCTTTTTGCTGCATGCTGCCGGCTACCAAATAATCGCTCTTGGGGCTAGCTGCGAGCCCATGGGCGTTTTCCAGTTCGTCGATACGACCGACGATAGCATCGCTCTGCAAATCGATGATCACCAGGTCGTTGGCCTCGCCGGTGGGTACGTACATCAAGGGTGCGGCGGTAGCGGTCAGGGACCCCAGCAATATCATCGCGAAGCTGGCACTCATAAATTTAGTCATTGCAGCTCTCCATCGTGTTGTCGTGGCGCAGCTCATTTGCGCACGACATATTTGATCAGCGCCACGATGGCCAGGATGATCACCGCCCAGAATAGGATACCCAGTGCCCAGTGGCCGGATCCAAACCCCCAATGCCAGTCGCCCATAGCGTGCATCACGGCTAGGTCGTCCAATCGGAACCTGTTCCGGCATCACTCCATTTAGTGTTCAATGGTCATGTGGTTGATCATGATCATCGTCATGATGAGCGTTACGATCGCTAACTACTCTGGCCGGTGCCTCGTCACGCATCATCATCTCGTCGCCAGTGGAGTGACCCTCCTCTGGCTCTGCATCATGCGCATGACCGTCGTCATGGTGTGGCTCTTCTACACCTTGCACCATCTCGCCCGTGTCGTGAGCATGATCGGCGCCGGCGTGCTCATGCGTGTCCTTCTTAGGCAGCGACATCACGCCCAAACCATATCGGTAAACAACCTCGCCGCCGTGCCAAGCGGTCGATCCCAACAAGCCTCCGCCGACTACCATCAAGCCAACAAACGCCACACCCAACGCTTGTTGACGCCGCACGCGCAACACGGACCAAATAGCCAAGGACAGAAACAAGGTGATGGTGACGATGGCCCAATTGCGATGCTCGGTCATCGCGGCATGCGACGGTGTGTCATGCGCCACGGTGTTGTAAGCATACAGCCCGGTCAAACCGGTGATGACAGTAATGCCCGCGCCGAACCACAAGGCCCAGCGTGCCACGATGCGCCATTGCTCTTGCAAGGGTGGTTTGACGAAGGGGGTGATGACGAACAAGCCCGCCGCCAGCGAAAACAAGGCCACGGTGAAATGCACGAAGATGGGATGCCAATTGGGGATGATTTCGGGCATAGCATTACTCCTATGATGTCACGCCTACAACTAGACGTGACGGAAATGAATGAAACCCTGTCGCCATGACAGGCCGATCAAAACCAACAACGCAGCCCGACCACGGTCCGCGCTTCCTCGGCATCCTGCCCCGCCGCACGGGTGTAATCGGCCGTGCGGCCATACTTGCCCGCCCATTCGACACCTACGTAAGGCGAAAACTGACGTCGTATCTCATAGCGCAGACGCAATCCCAGCACCGCCTCGGACAGGCCCGAGCCCACGCCCCGCTTGGCATCATCCTTACCATATAGGTCGGCTTCGAAACGCGGCTGCAAAATCAATCTCTGGGTCAACAGCAGATCGTACTCCGCTTCTACACTCACAGCGGTACGGCCCACCGCACCGATATAGGCGCTGGCGTCCACCTCGAACCAGTACGGTGCCAGACCTTGGATACCCAGCGCCAGCCAGGTCTGATCGGGCGACTCACCGCTATCGTAACGCAAGCCCAATTGGGCATTCCAATATGGCGCGACTGCATGACCCCACAGTATTTCACTGCGTGCCCCGTCCAATGCATCATTGTCGATAGCGCCTTCAGCTTTCAACACAATCCGATCATAGTCGCGCCCGTACCAAGCCTGCAGGTCGATAGTGGTGGAGGTGTTGTCATCCGTGCGCACACTCTCCAGGCGATCGATCAACAGCGCGCCAAAATTGTGTTGATCGGCGAGCCGCAAGGGGTAAGGTCCAAAGTCATAACCACCGGAATAGGCATGCGGATCCCGCGCATCGGTCGGCGCCGCACGGCCTGGCATGGACATGGAGTCCATACTGGACATGTCATGCTGCTCCATGGCTGCATCGTCGTGCTGCATGCCATGATCCATTCCGCCGTTCATGTCCATATCATCCATGTTCATGTCCATGGACATGTCGCCATTGGACATGGCCTCATGGTCCATAGAATCCATGTCGTCCATCGGCATGGTACTTGCGTCATGACCGGCGTGGGGATCAGCATCCAGCTGTTGCGCCCAGGCCGACGACAAAACTAATGGCCCTATCACCACAGCGCTGAGGATCAGCGGACGGACCATCTTGCCTTCTTTCTTTTGTGTGAGTGAGCATCCCATTCAAGCCACCACGACCTGGCGAAACATGCCCGCGTCCATGTGATAGAGCAGATGACAGTGCCAAGCCCAGCGGCCAGGCGCGTCCGCCGTGACCAAAAAACTGATGCGCTGCGCCGGCTGTACGTTGATGGTGTGTTTACGCGCTTGAAATTCCCCGTTGGGATTCTCCAATTCGCTCCACATGCCATGCAGATGCATAGGGTGGGTCATCATAGTGTCGTTGTGCAGTATCACGCGCAGACGTTCGCCATGACGGAAATGGATGGGCGTGGATTTTCCAAACTCCACCCCGTCGATGGACCAAGTATATCGTTCCATGTTACCGGTCAGATGCAATTCAATTTCCCGTTCTGCGCTACGCGGATCCATGGGGCCGCCGATGGTGTGCAGGTCGGCATAGGTGAGCACACGCCGACCGTTGTTACGCAACCCCACACCGGGGTCGTCGAGATTAGTGCGCGGCGTGTCGACGCGCATGTCGACGCTGGGCCCGTATTCCGTTGTTGCATGCCGCACGCGCACCGCAGCCGCGCCCATCGCCATAGCGCCGTGCGTGGCATGCCCGCCCTGCTGCATATCGCCCATTTCAGCGTGCATCATGGCGCCCATCATGTCCGCCATGGTCAAGGGTTCAGGCGGGTCCATCGCCGGCACATCTGCCCCCAGGTCGGCACGTACCGCGAGCGTGCCACGCGCATACCCCGTGCGATCCATGGATTGGGCGAAAATCGTGTAAGCCTCATCTTTGGGCTCGACGATCACATCATAGGTTTCGGCCACACCGATGCGCATCTCATCCACCGTGACCGGCTCGACATTGACGCCGTCGTTCTGCACCACGGTCATCTTGAGGCCGGGAATGCGCACGTCGAAAAAAGTCATCGCAGAACCGTTGATCAAGCGCAATCGTACCCGTTCGCCGGGCTTGAACAAGCCTGTCCAATTGCCCGCCGGCGTGGTGCCGTTGGTGAGATAGGTATAGGTGTGGCCGGAGATATCGGCGAGATCGCTTGGACTCATGCGCATCTGATTCCACATGCGGCGCTTGCTCAGCGCGGAGGCCAGCCCATCACTACCGACATCGCGGAAAAAATCGACCACGGTCGGCTGATTGAAATTGTAGTAATCGCTTTGGATCTTGAGCTTAGCCAAAACTCTGATCGGATCTTCGTCGGTCCAGTCGGATAAGTGCAGCACGTAATCACGCTCGGCGCGCAGCGGATCGCCCGCAGCCGGGTCGATGATGAGGGCGCCGTACAACCCGGTCTGTTCCTGAAATCCGGAATGGGAGTGATACCAGTAAGTCCCCGCTTGCTGCACCTTGAAGCGATAGGTGAACGTTTCGCCCGGCGCGATGCCTGGGTAACTAATGCCCGGCACACCGTCCATCTCGTAGGGGAGTATCAGTCCGTGCCAATGTATCGAGGTCGCCTCTTTCAAGCGATTAATCACTCTGAGAGTGACGGTATCACCCTCGCGCCAGCGCAAGGTGGGCGCCGGGATCGAGCCGTTGATCGTCGTCGCCAGTCGCGGTGCACCGGTGAAGTTCACCAGGCTCTCCGCGATGGTCAACTCGAACTCCGTCCCACTCAACACTGGCGCATAGCCGGTCGTCGTGGTGGCCATGTCTCGCGCCCAGCTCGGTTTGATTAACGGCGACAATCCTAGCAGCACACCACCGGCTGCCAAACCCTGCAAGAAACGCCGCCGCGGCAGATTCGGCGCCACTAGGGCGGACCGGGGCATGCGCTTCATCTCGATGTATCCTCCAGCTAATTATTGGTTCGACCTGTATCGACTCAATAATTTCATTAATAACGATACTCTGAATATCCGGCTCTGGACTATCCATATCGCCTCCCCCTGTCAGGAAAGCGGATTCGCACCCCTTACTCTCTCATCCCTAGCTTCCCCTTAAGAGGGGGAAGTCGTTTTCAGTGCCAATTAGTGGTTACAGGACATATCAAACACATATCCTGGCGAGTACTTTATTGCCTCTACTCACCAATCACTGCCCACCGTAAAAAACCCCGCCTTTATGCTTGGCACCATCAGGGGTTTTGAACAGCACCATTAGTTGGTGCTTGCCCTCGTGGCCGAGATCGTAACCGGCCATCAACCACTCCCCCATCACCATCATCATCTTGGTTTGTTCCTGATTATTAGGGTGGATGACCTTGGAATTAGCCATGACGCCGCTCACCACTTTTCCGTCTTTCTCGATTTTGAGCATGAAATCATGGCTGCCACCCATTTCCTTGCCGGGCTGGGCCTCCATGACATGGAAGGTGACGGTGTAACCATCGATGGTTTGCCGCTCTTCCAACATATCTCCGCCCGCGCGCAAAGCCGGGGATGACAGTGTCGCAGCCAGGGCCGCAATAACAGCAAATGTACGCAGTTTGTTCATCACTCTCTCTCCTCCACTCGTAAAGTAGTTCAACATTGAAGCCGGTTCGAAAATATCACGCAGCACTCGCGCGGCGCTCGCGCACCTGCAATACCCAACCATAGATCACCGGCAACACCACCAGACTCAATACCGTGACGCTCACCATGCCGCCCACCATGGGTGCGGCGATGCGGCTCATCACTTCGGAACCGGTGCCCGTTCCCCATAAGATAGGTAACAAACCGGCGATGATGGCGGTGGCGGTCATGGCGATGGGGCGCACGCGCTCCGTCGTCCCGGACTGCGCGGCGGCAATCATGTTTAACCCCTGCATCTCCTCACCCGCCGCGCGACGCCGCGCCACTTCCTGATCGATGAAGGTGAGCACCAACACGCCGATCTCGGCGGCCACGCCGGCGAGCGCGATAAAGCCGACCGCCACGGCGACGGACAAGTTGTAACCCAGCAGATACACCAACCACACGCCACCGCACAATCCGAAGGGGATGGACAGCATCACCACCAGGGGCGCGACGGCGTTGCGGAAATTCCAGTACAGGAGCACGAAAATGATCAGCAAAGTGGCGGGCACTACGATCTGTAAACGTGCCGCCGCGCGTTCCATGTATTCGAACTGCCCGGACCAATTGAGCGTGTAACCCGCCGGCAAGGGTACCTCGCGCGCCACCGTTTCTTTCGCGCGGGCCACGTAGCCGCCGATGTCACCGGTATTGATATCGACGTAGATCCACGCGTTGGGCTGCGCATTCTCACTCTTGATAATCGGCGGGCCGCGCCGCAGGTGCAACTCAGACACCAGGGACAGGGGTATCTGTGCGCCGGCAGGGGTGGAGATCAAGACACGCTGCAACTGCTCCAGGTTGTCACGCAGCTCGCGCGGATAACGCACATTGACCGGATAGCGCTCCAGGCCTTCGACGGTTTGCGTCACGTTCATGCCGCCGACGGCGGTTTGAATCACGTCCTGCACATCACCCACGGTGAGTCCGTAACGCGCTGCGGCAACACGTTGGATATCGAAATCCAAGTAATAACCGCCCACGGCGCGATCACCGAAGGCAGACAGCGTGTCGGGTAACCCCTTTAGGGCGCGTTCGATCTGCGTCACCACGTCTTGCAGTACATTGAGATCGGGTCCGCTCACCTTGATACCCACCGGCGTTTTGATGCCGGTGGAGAGCATGTCGATGCGTGTCTTGATGGGCAGCGTCCAGGCATTGGCGACGCCCGGGAACTTGATCGCCGCGTCCATCTCTCGCATCAAAGCTTGCGTCTTCTTGCCCGGATCAGGCCATTGCTCGCGCGGCTTCAGACGGACCGTCGTCTCCAGCATGGACAACGGCGCCATGTCGGTGGCGGTCTCGGCCCGGCCGGCTTTGCCGAACACCGACAGCACCTCGGGAAAACTCGCAAGAATTTTGTCGGTCTGCTGTGTCAATTCGCGCGCCTTGGTGATCGAGATACCCGGATAGGTGGTGGGCATGTAAAGGATGTCACCCTCGTCCAAGGGCGGCATGAACTCCGTGCCGAGCTTTGTCGCGGGATACAAGGTCGCCGCGAGCAAACCCAGCGCCAACAACAGCGTGAGCGTGCGCCAACGCATGGCTATCCGCAGCACTGGGGTGTGCAAGGCATGGAGCACGCGATTGAGAGGGTTCTTGGCCTCGGGCGGTATCTTGCCGCGGATGAGATAGCCCATCAGCACCGGCACCAGCGTGATGGCCAACACCGCCGCCGCCGCCATGGCGTAGCTCTTGGTGTAGGCCAGAGGCGCGAATAGACGTCCTTCCTGCGCTTGCAGAGTAAACACCGGCAGGAAGCTTACGGTGATGATGAGTAAGGAGAAAAACAGCGCCGGCCCCACTTCCTTGGCCGCCGCGCTGCACGCCTGCCAGCGTTCGCTATTGGATAGTGCAGCATCCTTGGCGTGCATGGCGCGTTCGAGATGTTTGTGGGCGTTCTCTATCATCACGATGGCGCCGTCGATCATCGCACCGATGGCAATAGCGATCCCCCCTAATGACATGATGTTGGCGTTGATACCCTGCCAGCGCATGATGAGCAGCGCGGCAAGAATACCTAGCGGCAGTGTAATAATGGCCACCAACGCCGAGCGGGCGTGCAATAAAAATACCATGCACACCAGCGCCACCACGATGGACTCTTCGATGAGCACACGCTGGAGTGTGCCCACCGCGCGCTCGATCAAGGCGCCGCGATCGTACACCGGCACGATCTCCACGCCATCTGGCAGGCTGGCCTTGAGTTCTTCCAACTTGGCGCGCACCTGCTCGATCACCGCCAAGGCGTTTTCGCCATAGCGCATCACCACCACCCCGCCGACCACTTCGCCCTCGCCATTCAGTTCGGCGAGACCGCGGCGCAGCTCTGGACCGAGGTGCACATGGGCGATGTCCTTGATGCGGATGGGCACGCCGCGTTCATCCACCTTCACGGGTATGCCTTCGATATCGGCGATGCCGTGTAGGTAACCGCGGCCGCGCACCATGTATTCGGTCTCGGCCAATTCGATCACCCGCCCGCCCACGTCATTGTTGGAGCGCGCGATAGCCTCACGCACTTGCGCCAAGGGTATGTTGTAAGACGCCAGCGCGCGTGGATCGACCTCGACTTGGTATTGCTTGACGAAGCCGCCGATGGACGCCACTTCCGCCACACCGGATACGGTTTGCAATTGATAGCGCAAAAACCAATCCTGTATCGAACGCAGTTGCGCCAAATCATGACGGCCGCTTCTGTCGACCAAGGCGTATTCGTAGACCCAACCCACGCCGGTGGCGTCTGGGCCCAGGGTGGGGAACACACCGGCCGGCAAGCGCTCGCGCACATAGTTCAAATACTCCAACACCCGCGTGCGCGCCCAATACAAATCCGTGCCCTCTTCGAAGATGATGTACACGAAGGACATCCCGAACAACGAATAGCCGCGCACCACTTTGGCGTGCGGCACGGCGAGTAACGCGGTGGTAAGGGGATAGGTGACTTGGTCCTCCACCACTTGCGGTGCCTGCCCGGTGTAGTCGGTGAACACGATCACCTGCACGTCGGACAGATCGGGGATCGCGTCCAGCGGCGTGGTGCGCAACGCCCACACCCCCGCGGCGATCAGCAACAAGGTCGCCAGCCACACTTGAAATTTATTGCGCAACGCTGCATCGATGATGGCCCTAATCATGACGATGCTCCCCCTGAGTTGGAGGGGCGGGCGCGGCCATCTCGATGTCGGACATATCCATATCAGACATATCCATCTCGATCATATCCATGTCAGACATATCGAGCTCGTCCGCGGGCGCAGCGGCCGCTGGCTCGCGCATCTTGCCCGCCACCTCGCGCAATTTGGATTCGGAGTCGATGAGAAATTGCGCCGAGGTCACCACCTCCTCACCGGATCGCACGCCCTCTAGGATCTCAGTCCATCCTTCGGCGCTCACGCCCAGTCTCACTTCACGCGGCTCGAACTTACCCGGCGCGCGCACCACGAACACTTGCTCGCGCGCGCCCGAACGCACCACCGCCTCGCTGGGCACCGCCACCGCCTCGACGCGCTGTCCGGCACGCAAGGTCACTTCGGCGAACATATCGGGCTTGAGCACGCCTGCACGATTGGCAAATTCCAAACGCAACTGCGCAGTGCGGGTTTTGGGGTCCATGGTGGGATAGATATACGTGACCTTGCCTTCGAACACGCGCCCCGGCGCCGCATTGACACGCATTTGCGCGCCATCACCCACGCGCACCCACGGCAGCTCGTTTTCATACACGTCCACGTACACCCATAATTTGGCGAGATCGGCGATTTGATACAGCTCCGTGGCGGGCGTGACATACTGCCCTGGGCGCGCACCCACACTCACCACCACACCGTCGAAAGGCGAGTGGATATGCAGATCCTTCATCACTTTGCCGCTACGCTCCAAATCATGGAGTTGATGGGCAGGCATATCGAGCAATTCCAAACGCGCGCGCGATGCTTCCACCAATTGCTCGGCATTGCGACGCAATTCGGCGTAAGGACTGTCCTGCAACGCGACGCGGTTTTGCAACGCCAGCAAGTATTCCTGCTGCGCCGTCACCAGTTGCGGCGAATAGATGCCCAATAAAATATCATCGCGGCGTACGCGCGCGCCGGTATTGGAGACCATGAGCTGCTCCACCCAGCCCTCGGTCTTGGAGCTGAGACGCGCCAGCCGCTCTTCGTCATAGTCCACCCGCCCTACGGCGCGTATCGTGTGGCCTATGACGCGCCGCTCGGCGCGGGCGCTGCGCACCCCGATGTTTTGCACCGTGACGGGATCGATCCTCACCGTGCCGGCGGGACCGGCCTCGGCATCGGCATCGGCATCGGCATCGGCATAGACGGGAATGTAGTCCATGCCCATCGAGTCCTTGGCCGGCACCTTTGAGGTGATCTCGGGGTTCATGGGATGGCGATAGAACAACGGTGACCGCTCAGCAGGCACCTCCCCAGTCGCTACGGGCGACGTGTGCGGCGCGAGCGTGCGCGCGTACCAATAACCACCACCCGCCCCCACCGCGAGAGTGAGCAACGCAACGACGAAGGCTAGCTTATTCATAGACCCGCTCCTCTCCCACTGTGGCGATGACGCGCGCTAGCGCCGCTTGCGCCTCGCTCACCATCAGCCAATAGCGGGTTTCGTAATCATGTAGCGTGATCTGGGCCTGGGAGAGATTCAGAAAATCCACTTTGCCCACTTGATACCCGGACAACATCGACGCCACCGTCTGCGTGGCCTGCGGCAGGATGCCGCCCTTGAGCAAGCGTGCCTGCTCGCGGGCGCGCTGATATTCGGCGCGTGCCGCCGCCACCTCGGCGGCGAGTCGAGATTCACTGTCTTGCAAACCGTAACGCTGCGCCAGCAACTCCGCATTGCGCTGATCCAGCGCCCTGTCCTGTCGGCTGCCGCTGCGCAGTGGCAGGCTCATGGCGAACATGATGCTTTTCATGTCCGTCGCCCGCTCGCGCCACTCATAGTTGGCGCCGAGCATGAAATCAGGCCGATAATCCTTACGTGCGAGTTCCACTTGCGAGGCGGCGGCCTGCACCTGCTGGCGTTGCGCCGCCAGCAAGGGCCGGGCCTGTACGGCCACTTCCATGAGAGACCCCTCATCGCGCAACACGGGTAACGATGCATCCATTTGCGAGGGCAACACCAAAGGCGTCGCGGAAGGTTGATACAACAAGGCATTGAGGCGCGCCTCGCCAGAACGACGCTCGGCGACCAGCGCGATTTCCGTCTCCATGAGTTTGGACAGCTCCAGCTGTGCCAGCAGCACGTCTTGCTGCAGGCCCAGCCCGACGCGATAACGCGTCTCCGCGACACTGATGAACTGTCGCAGCACGCCTAGATTGCGACGTAATATTTCCATGGCGCGATCGAGATAAAACACCCGCCACCACAGTTGCTTGACTTGCGCGGCGAGACTCAGCGCGCCCTCATCCACCTCCAGGCGTGCCGCCTCCGCCACATGATCGGCCGCCTCACCGGCCAGACTCAGCTTGCCCGGATACGGCAAGGCTTGAGTGATGCCTAGTTTGAATTGACTCATGTCGGCCCAGCCCGGCGTCACCGTCAGCCACGGATCGGGCAAGGTGCCGACTTGTTCCGGCACGGCCGCAGAGGCGACGGCTTGCTCGCGGCGCTGCTGCAAGCCGGGATTAGCGGCCAAGGCCTGCGCCACCGCCGCCTCAATGCTAAGCGGCGCCGCGCCGTACGCCAGCACCGTTCCACACCACAAGAGCAAACCTGCGATGAGTGATCGCCACTGAAAGGCGATGTGACGAATAGACATGAATGACTCCTCCATGCATGGGTTACGCATTGCGCTTTCCCAGCAGCACACTCGCGCCTAAGGTCGCGGGTAGGTCAACGTCAAAACAAGCGCGCAACGCCGCACTGCGCAGATGCGCAGGCGAGCTCAACGATGCCGCGGCTCAAACGCGTGGAGGCTTGATTTCGGTGGGGAAGACTGGCTGGACCAAGGAAGGCTTCCATGGAGTCAGCATGATCTGAGGACTGGCAATGGACACGGCGACCGACGCCGTGAGCAACACGGGATTGCAATGACCTGGTGCCTTGCAGCCGTCGGTGATGCCGCAGTGGTGGTCGCGCTCCATTTGAGTGTGAGATGCAGAAGTATCGTGAGCCCCATGCTCATCGACATGGCTCATGACTACCGCATCTCCACTGTTGCACATGGCTACGGTGCCGGCGGACAAGGCCGGCTGGCTAGCCAGTACGGCAAGGAGGGTGATGATATGTATGAGAATGCGCATCGGGCAGTCTAGAAAATTTCCGTGCTTTTTCACTTGCCATCTACATGGCTTTTTCACTCTAATCCAGAAATTTGACTAGGGCAAGGTTATCTCTCGTTCAGTTAACTCCCTGCATCCAGCCGGCGATAGGTGGTGAACGCGGTAAGTCACACATTAAGCAAGTACTGCCCGCTAGCGCCATCGACCCTGATTGGGGTGGTCGGCTACGCCACGCCATTCACAATCACCTACTCACCTTTTTACAATGATTTTACTTTTTCCTGTTTCATTGCCGCACCACATTGCTTACTGTCGCGGCTAGCTGTCCGGCCGGCCATACCCATCCGGGGATATGCGCATCAAGCAAAACACGGGGAGAATCTCTTGCGCGCGGTCCCCGCTCGGCGATGTGGGCGGGCGTCGCTACCAGAAGCCAGCACTGACAAAAATCGCACAGCGCCTGCCCTGTCTATCTCTGAGCGCCGCCAACTCGCAGCGGCCAGCGCGCACTGGGAACGTTCAAAGTCCCATGGCCAGCGGCTCGTAGATCCCACCTCCTGGTCCGCGGCGCGCCCATAAACCCAGTGTCGACAACAAGAAATGCACAGATATTTCATGTCTATATTAGTAGAATGTAAAATTGTGTTGTTTTTTTCTGGAAACATATTGCTAATTAGCAACGCGCAGCCTAATATTCTGCTAAGCACGGGATATAGGCCGTGTCTTTTTTACAACAACCTTAGGAGACAACCAAATGACTAAGAAACTTCTGGCCCTGGGCGTGGGATTGGGACTCATCGGCGCACAACCGGCGTTTGCTGCCTGGACCGGCGAAGCCGAACTGGGCGCAGCGATCTCCGGCGGCAACACCGAGACCACCGTTGTGAATGCCAAACTCGACATGGACGCCGCCGCCGACCGCTGGCGCCACAACATCTTCGGTGACGTCTTCTACTCGGAAGACAATAGCGTCAAAACTGCCGAGCGCTTTGCCATTGGCTACAAACCCCGTTACTTCATGACCGAGAAGGACTATGTGTTCGGCTTGCTGCGCTACGACCAAGATGAGTTCGGCGGGTACGACGGCCGCTGGACGGAAGTGCTCGGCTATGGCCGCCAAATCCTCAACAACAAGGTTCATTACCTGGACGGCGAAATCGGTGTGGGTGCGCGTCAGACCGAGTTCACGAATGACGATTCGAGCGATGAAGTCATCGGCTTCTTGGGCCTTAAGTATGTGGGCCGCATCTCGGACACCGCCCGCTTCTCTGAAACGCTGCGCGCGGAAATTGGCGAAGACAACACCTTCATCGAGTCCATCACCGGTCTGGGCATGACCGTGACCGATTCCGTGTCGGCCAAGCTGACCTACACCGTGCGCCACAACACCGACATCGAAGGCGCCCAGGGCAAAAAGACCGACAGCATCACCGGCGTCAACGTGGTGTATGGCTTCTAATAAACCTGGTGCATGGCTTCTTACATATAGGAGTAACACGCATGAGCAAGCTCAATCATAATCTAGCCCTATCTGCCCTATTGGCGGCGGCACTGGCAACCCCCGCCTTCGTCAGTGCGGCGGATGACGTCAGCTCTGCCAAGGGCGAAAAGGCCGAGAAAAAACTGAAGTTGGAGCAGGATCTGCCCATCTACATCAATCAGGTACTGAAGCCGTACACGCTGCTCAAGAAAGTGTCGGCGGAAGTCTATGTCACCGACGCCAAGAGCGAAGAGGAAGCCGAACTGCTGGCCTTCCAAAAGCTCAAGAAAAAGGCCAAGGAGCAGGGCGCCGATGGCTTGATCGAGGTGCGCCGTTCCATCATCAAGGACAGCATCGCGGTGCGTGCCACCAACGGCTCTTCGGGCTCGATGCTGGCGGATGATATCGACTCGACCTCCGTGGCGATCGATGAGCTGACCTTGGACGACTACAATCGTAACAAAGGCACCCTCAGCGGCGCGCTGATCGACGACACCTTCGATCGCAGCAAATTGTCGCAAAAATCGGTGCGCTTCACCGGCAAAGCGATTAAGTTCGACTAAGCCGCATCAACCAGACGCCGGGACTTGTTCCCGGCGTCTTTTTTTCATCCACGATTCGCGCAGCTCTATCTTGATCAGCGCAATGCGGCCGCTACCCGCTCCAATTTATTGCGCACTTCCATTCCCAGCTCGGTGACTTGCGGCTTATCGACCAAACCCAGCACCGCGGCCGGATCCATGAACGCCACCGTAACCGCCCCATCGACCTCTTCCCGCACCACGACATTACAAGGCAACAACAATCCAATATCGGGATCCGCTTGCAAGGCTCTATGCGCGAGCGGCGGATTGCAGGCACCGAGGATGCGGTAAGGACGGGTTTCGATCTCCAGCTTCTTTTTCAACGTGGCCTGCACATCGATATCCGTCAGCACCCCGAAACCCTCCTTGGCCAAGGCCTCGGAGACGCGCGCCACCGCCGCTTCGAAGCTAGCGGAAACCCGCACTGAAAATCCATAAGCACTCATAACAACCTCCCTGCTCAAACTCGACTATGACACCAAATCTACCCTACTGGCGCGCTCAGCCTACGCGGCGCGCGCCCATGACGATCATTTGCCCAAAGCGCGCTGCGGCATGTCATACCATGCCGCATAAACGGGATCCGGCCATAGCGCTTAAAACCACTCGATCACCGCATCGATTTCCTCGTCGCTGAGCATATCGCCCCAGGCGGGCATCTTGCCCTGGCCAGGCGGGCTGCCGTTACGTACCAGATCGCGCAGCACCTGAATCGGAACGGCTGCCGACGTTGTTCATGGGCTTGACGCGCTGACGCGGGTAGAATGAGGGTCGTACAATAGGAGCTTAGGCGCCATGTACCGATCCCGACTCGACACCATCCCCAGGCTGAAAGCCCATCCGGCGCTC
Organism: uncultured Chromatiaceae bacterium; assembly: GCA_945787555.1. Taxonomy (GTDB): domain Bacteria; phylum Pseudomonadota; class Gammaproteobacteria; order DRLM01; family DRLM01; genus CALZJG01. The sequence continues at coordinate 27,465 of CALZJG010000005.1, forward strand.
GTGCCGGCCGAGCGCTATAATCGCGTGCGGCTGGCGCTGCGACGACTGGAGAACCCCATACGCTTACAGCTGCCGCGCCTGCGCACCCTGGATATGATTCTGGAGGATGATGCCTGGATCATCGTGGACCGTTCGCTCAATGACATACCCATCGCGGCCTGGACCCATTTCGAGTCCCGCACCAGCCTACACAACCCGATACGCTGCATGCTGCGCCATTATCATGTGCATGCCAACGCCATCATGGACAGCGCCTGGAACAGCGTGGACACCCTGCTCGCCGAGCGCCTGGCCAAACAGCCCTAAGCGCCTGATTAGGCTCGCCAGGCTGCCAAACGCTGGCGCAAACCGCGAACTAACCCCAGGACCTCTGGTACTATAGCCGGCGGACCAGGGACGGTTCCCTCGCCACGATGTTACCGCCCTGCCAAGATTGCGCGCCGCTGCGCCAAACCAACACTACGAACTATGTCACTACGATTTGAAATCCTCAAGATCCTCGGCGACGGCCGCTTCCATTCCGGTGCCACGCTGGGCGCGCGCCTGGGCGCCAGTCGTACCGCCGTGTGGAAGCACTTGCACGCCTTGAGCGCCTGGGGCCTGGACGTGTACGCCGTACCGGGCAAGGGCTATCGGCTGGCCCAGCCCCTGGAATTGCTGACGCGCGAGGGCGTGCTACCCGCCGTCGCGCCCGCCGCCCACGCACTCCTGGCGGACTTGGAAGTGCATCCCCACATCGATTCCACCAACAGCCATCTCATGCGCCGCGCCGCCGCCGGGCTGGCCTCCGGGCACGCCTGCCTGGCCGAATATCAAAGCGCCGGTCGCGGACGCCGCGGCCGGCACTGGATCTCGCCCTTCGGCAGCAATATCTACCTGTCAGTATTGTGGCGTTTTTCCACCCCCCCGGCCCAGCTCAGCGGCGTCGGCCTGGCCATGGGCGTGGCGGTGGCGCGCGCACTGCGCACCTTGGGCGTGACCGACGCCAGTTTGAAATGGCCCAACGACATTCTCTGGCAGGGTCGCAAGTTGGCGGGCACCTTGCTGGAAATGAGCGCCGAATCCAACGGCCCCTGCGCCGTGGTGGTGGGCGTGGGGCTCAACACCGCCATGAGCGCGGCGGCCGCCGGTGCCATCGACCAAGCCTGGGCTGATCTCGAACAAGCCCTCGGCGAGCCGGTGCCGCGTCATCGCATCGCCGGGCTGCTATTGAGCGAACTGCTGCTGGCCTTGCAAAGCTACGAACGCGCGGGTCTGAACGCCTTTCTCCCCGAGTGGCGCGCGTTGGACGATATGACCAATCGCGCCGTGCGCCTGCAACTCCCGCATGCAACGATCGAAGGCGTCGCACGCGGCATCGATGATCAAGGCGCCCTGCTACTCGAATGCAACGGCGCTACCCGACGCTATGCGGCGGGCGAAGTCAGTTTGCGGCCGCTCGCTATGCCACCCACCTCGCACTGACTACGAAGATGTCCGTGTATTATTACCAGAGCGCGATTGTCACCTCGCATACCTTAACCCACTCGACACTGCCCCGCTCCCGCAATGAGCGCAGGCCGCGATTTCGCGCCGCCTTGCCTTAACATTGCCCCCCTATCTCCGCTGACGAGGGAGAGCGGGGAGACGGTGCCGACAACTAATTCTGAACATGGCTAAAAAACGCACTACTAAAGCAAAAACCGCAAACAAGGCTGACGCCGGCATAATACTGCTAGTGGACGTCGGCAACAGCCGCGTCAAATGGGCGCACGCCGCTAACGGCACGCCCAAGGACCACGCCAGCGCACCCCGCCCACGCGCCGCCGACGTCGAAATATGGGCCGACGAGCATTGGGGCGCCTATCCGCCGCCGCGCACCGTGGTCATCGCCAATGTCGCCGACGCCGACTTTGCGCGCGAACTGGAAACTTGGTGCGCGGAAAGCTGGCAAGTCACGCCACGCTTCCTGAGCGCCGCCGAACAAGCCCACGGCGTCCGTAATGCTTACGCCGAACCGCAACGTCTCGGCGCCGACCGCTGGGCCGCGCTGATCGGCGCCCGCGCGCAGTACCCGGGCGCCGTGTGCATCATCGACTGCGGCACCGCCATCACCCTCGACGTGCTCGCCGCCGATGGCCAGCATCAGGGCGGCCTCATCATTCCCGGCCTCGGCCTCATGCGCCGCGCCCTGCTGGAACAAACCGCCGGGATCCACCAAGCAGACCGCCCTCCCGCCACAGGCGACATTTCGCTGCTGGCGCGCGACACCCTTAGCGCCGTGCAAGGCGGCACCCTCTACACTGTGGTGGCCGTTATCGATCGCGTACTCGCCGATCTGCGTGCCGAGCTAGGGGATAATCTGACTTGTCTCATCACCGGCGGCGATGCGCCCAGCCTGCTCCCGCTCCTGAGCGGGGTGTGTCATCATATCCCCGACCTAGTGCTGCAAGGCGTCGCCTTGCTAGGGAGCGCTGAACGTGAGGTCGCGGAGGATACATGAGCCGGCTTTTTCTACTGCTGATCTTGATCAATGCCAGCTATTACGGCTGGGAAGTGCAAAAACACGCCAGCCACCCCGGCACTATCGCCGGTCCCATCCCGACCATGGGCAACCCGGAAATTCTGGTGCTGCTCAGCGAAACCTCGGCCAATACCGCCAATAGGCCCCTCACCGAACGCACCGTCCCGCTCAACGAAGTCACCGCACCTCGCCCGTGAATGTTCAATTGCCATTCGCGGCCTCATTTCCTAGAATGCACCAGCCATAACGGCCGGCATCGCGGTCGGCATTCCGCCTCCCTACGCTGGCGTAGCTCAGTCGGTAGAGCAACTGATTTGTAATCAGTAGGTCACGGGTTCGACTCCTGTCGCCAGCACCAATCCCTTTACACCCCTCAACGCACCAGCACGTCAATTGGCAAGCCCTGTCATGACACCGCCCTACTGCAAAGCCACGAACACGAGCCAGACTTAAGACATTGGCGAAAATTCCACCAGATCAGGATGTCGCCAAGATCCAGAGGGCCGACTCGCTGAATCTCCCGCCTGACGCAATGAGGATTGTCACAAAATGTGACAAATCGTTATCTGACCAGCAAGACTATGAGTGCTCGGTATATGCTCACTCCATTCAGGCCAGGGAACGCCTATGAAGCAGCTATTTTCAGGCTTTCGTGAACGACTACTGTTGCTGGTGATGCTGGCGGTCATCCCGGCATTGGCTTTGGTCGTTTACACCGGACTGGAACAACGCCAGATCAATACCGCGGAAGCGCAGCAAACCGCTCTGCGTATCGCTCAAGAGGTTTCACACAATCAAAACCATCTGTTTGCCAACGCCCAGCAACTACTCAGCGTGCTCGCGCAGCTGCCCGAGCTGAAAAATTACGACTCAAAGGCCTGCAATCAACATTTCAGCGACATATTGAATCAGCTGCGCGACGCTTACATACAAATCACCGCATTCAAAGCGAACGGCGATCTTTTTTGCTCGGCGCCTTTCACAGCGACAGCATTCAATATCTCTGATCGAAAACACTATTTGCAGGCCATGACGACCCGTGAAGTGGCCATGGGGAATTATGTCGTCAGCCGCTTGCTGGAGACGCCCTCGGTGTTTCTAGCCCAGCCCGTGCTGGACCAGGACGGTGCCGTCACAGCGCTGGTCAACGTCGGCATGAATCTGGATTGGCTGGCGCAGATGATCGAAGCCGAAAACTTGCCGCAGGGTTATGTCTTGACGGTGTTCAATTCCGCGGGGATCACCCTGGCCCGCCACCCCGAGCCGGCCAAATGGCTGGGCCATTCCCTACCCGAGCAGGCAATACTAACGACTTTGCGACAGACTCCCCGCGCAGGCACGGCACGGCTGGACGGCCCTGACGGCGTCACCCGACTCTACGGATATGTGCCTCTCAGCGTGCAAGACACCGATGCTTTTGTCGCGGTGGGCGTTCCCGTGTCGATTGCCCAGGCGCCGGCCAACCAGGCTTTGTTTAGAAACCTGTTGCTGCTGTGCGCAGTGACGCTGCTGGCCATCATGGCGGCTTGGTTCGGTAGCAAATATTTCGTACTGCGTCAGCTTGATAAGTTGATGGGCGCCACCCACCGCCTTAGCGGTGGCGACCTGAACGCCCGCGCCGCGTTGTCAGGGGGCGTCGAAGAGCTGAGAGCGCTCGGCCTGTCATTCGACGCCATGGCGGCCACCCTGCAAGAAAAGGAACGCGAACGAACCGATGCCGCACGCTCTTTGCAGGCCAGTGAGCAACAACTCCAAAACGTCCTGGCCGTCACGGGCGAAGGTATTTGGGATTGGGATCAAGTTAGCGACGTGGTCCACCACAATGGGCGCTGGTGTGAATTGCTCGGTTACGGCAGAGAGATGATGGAACATCCCGTGTCGGCATTCATCGATCGCTTACATGAAGACGACCGCGAAGTGGTCATGGCGCGGATAAGGGCCTGCCTGGAAGGCAATGGCCATTATCAAAGCGAACACCGCATGCGCCAAGCGAACGGGCAGGTGATATCGGTATATGATCGCGGCGACGTCATCGAGCGCAATGCCAAAGGTGAGCCGATGCGCATGATCGGCGCCTTCGCTGACATCACAGAGCGAAAAATGGCAGAAGAAAAATCACTCCAGGCCGCCACTGCACTGGATGTGGCCCATGACGGCATTTACATGTTTTGGCCGGATAGTCTGCGTTTCTTCTATGTCAACAAAGGCGCGATGCAACAAACCGGATACAGCGCAGACGAATTACTATCGATGACGCCGCTGGACATCAAGCCAGAGATCAACGAAGCGGATTTTCGCGCTATGTTGGCGCCCCTGCTCAAGCACGAGCAGGATATTCATGCCTATGAGACTATCCATCGCCGCAAAGACGGGCAAGACATCCCGGTTGAAATCGTCATGCAATGCGCCAGTCTAGACGCCGGACAACAGTCCTTGGTCACCGTCGTACGCGACATCAGTGAAAAGAAGCAAAAAGACAACATCATCTGGCAGCAAGCGAATTATGACACCCTGACCGGTCTTCCCAACCGCCGCCTGCTCAATGACCGACTGGATCAAGAGATAAAAAAGGCGCACCGTAGCGAATTACCATTTGCCGTGTTGTTTATCGATCTGGACCGCTTCAAGGAAATCAACGATACGCTGGGACATGCCAAAGGGGATTTGTTGTTGAGAGAAGCGGCACACCGTCTCAGCATGTGCGTGCGCGAAAGCGATACCCTCGCCCGCCTGGGTGGGGATGAATTCACGGCCATCCTGACCAATGTTAGTGGCCGGGCGCAGATCGAGCGCATCGCGCAACATATCATCGAAGAATTGAGCAAGCCTTACTATTTTGAGAATGATAACAACGGCTATTACATATCAGCCAGTATCGGCATCACGCTTTATCCAGATGATGCGCAGGACATCGGAAGCCTACTCAAACACGCCGATCAGGCGATGTATCAGGCGAAAACGGAGGGTCGCAAGCGTTACAGCTATTTCACCAAATCGATGCAGCAGGAGGCGCGGGGGAAAATCGCCCTGACGCACGATCTCAGGCAGGCCTTGGCGCAGCAGCAATTGCATGTCTATTACCAACCTATCGTTGAGCTCACCCGCGGGCGCATCGTCAAGGCGGAAGCCTTGCTGCGCTGGAAACATCCTGACCGCGGCATGGTCAGCCCCTCCGATTTCATACCGTTGGCCGAAGAAACCGGTCTAATTCACGACATCGGTGCGTGGGTGATAGAGCAGGTGATCGCCAAAATCGTCAGTTGGCGCGATCAGTTCGGGCGCATTATCCCGATCAGCGTCAATAAATCACCGGTACAGTTCGAGTACACGTCCAAAAAAGTCACGTGGCCGGAAGAACTGGCAAGCTTAGGATTACCCGGACGCTGTATCACCGTGGAAATCACCGAGGGCTTATTGCTCAAGGATTCACCCAAGACGAAACAGCGATTGGTGGAGTTCCGAAATAACGGGATTGAAGTCTCGATAGACGACTTCGGCACGGGTTTCTCAGCGCTGTCTTACCTCAAGCAGTTTGACATCGACTATCTGAAAATAGACCGCGCCTTTACCAGCAAACTGACCGAGGATGAAAGCGACAAGGTCCTGACCGAGGCGATCATCGTCATGGCCCACAAACTGGGCATCCAGACCATCGCCGAAGGCGTGGAGACCACCGCACAACGCGACATACTGGCCTCATTTGGCTGTGATTACGCACAAGGTTTCTTGTACTCGCCGGCTGTGCCGGCGGAAGCATTCGAGAGACTACTACTCAACTACCAGGACATCGCGTAAACAACTGCAACGCAACTCCACCCTGTCCGAGCCTGGCGTGCGCAAGGAATTTGACCCCGCACCCGATTACATGGCATATCTAGTTACTGCCGACTACCAACGACGAATAACGAACCAACATGAACCACCGCTACCTGCGCGGACTACTCCTCGCGACATTAATTACCCTGCCAAGTCACGGCGGCGCCGGGCATGCGCACCCGGTCGCGCCGGTAGACCCGGCCGTGGTAGCGCCCATGATCCCGCTGATCGTCGCCGCCTCCATCGGTGATGTACCCACCATGCAGAAGCTACTGGATGAGGGCACGTCATTGGAGGCGCGCGACATCGTCGGCACTACGCCGATCGTGTTCGCGGCGCGCTATGGGCGCTTGGAGCTGGTGGAATATCTGATAGCCCGCGGCGCGGAGGTGAATGCGCAAACCCACAGCGGCGCAACGGCGCTCACCGAGGCGGTGCGGCGCGGCAGCTTGGCAGTAGTGGATGCCTTGCTCAACGGCGGCGCCGCAGTCGCACATCTCGACATGCATCGTCGCAGCGCCTTACTGATCGCGGTGCGTTACCAGGATGAGGCCATCGTGCGGCGCTTGATCATCGCCGGCGCGGATATCAATATCGAGGATGAAAACGGTTACACACCACTGATGCATGCGGCGGAATTGGGATTGACCGCCATCGTCACCAGCCTGATGGAGTCACAGCAAGCACGCACCATTGCGCATATCGACAGCGCTCTGTGCTCCGCCGAGCAGCATGGTTACCGCGCTATCGCCGCACTCCTCAAGGCGCACGGTGCGGCCACATTGGGAGGGGCTTGCAAGCTGGCATTCAGCGGCGCGCACGCCGCAATGTAAGCCGCACAAAAAAACGTCGCGCCGATAGTCACCGGCGCGACGTCATCATGGATCGATTCTACGATTACAGTTCTTTGGCATGCGAGGCGAGATAGTCGGCCACGCCCGCGGCGTCGGCCTTCATCCCAGCCTGGCCCTTGTGCCAGCCGGCGGGGCAGACTTCACCGTGCTCTTCGGTGAATTGCAGTGCATCGACCAGACGCAGCATCTCGTCCACTTCGCGACCCAACGGCAAGTTGTTCACCACCTGGTGTTGCACCACGCCGTTACGATCGATGAGGAAAGAACCACGCAGCGCGACACCGTCGGGATGCTCGATGCCGTAAGCACGGGTGATTTCATGCTTGAGGTCGGCGACGATGGGGAAGCTCACCGGGCCGATACCGCCCTTGTCCACCGGCGTGTTGCGCCACGCGGCATGAGTGAACTGTGAATCGATGGACACGCCCACCAGCTCCACGCCACGCTCGCGGAACATCACCGCGCGATTGTTGTGGGCGATGATTTCCGTCGGGCAGACGAAAGTGAAATCCAACGGCCAAAAGAACAACACCACGTATTTGCCGCGCAGGTCGGAGAGCTTGAACTTCTCATTGATGCTGCCATCGGCCAGCACGGCCGGGGCGACGAAATCAGGTGCTTGTTTGGTGACGAGTACTGACATGACTATTACCCCTACTATTTACGCAACAAAGACTTGATGATTTGCCGAGGCGCGATAAGCTACGCAGTTTTAACAGTGGATGCAAGCGCGCTCCGGCAGACGTTGATACTACACCGCGCCCAACCAAGCGGCGCGGCGCGCACGGGCGGCGCCATCCACATTGTCCATGATGTGCAGCACGGCCGTGGTGGCCGGCGGCGACATGAGCGTGACTCGAAATTCCATCAATTCGTCACGCCGAAATGCATGCACATGCACCTCATCGCCGGGTAGATAAGTGCCGAGCAAGGCCTCGAAGTTGGCGCGGCTCACCCGCAACCCGTCTATGGCCATCACTACATCACCCGCCGCCAAGCCGGCCGCTAGCGCCGCACCGCCATCGTAGACATGGCTCAAGCGGGCATCAGAGCCGTTCTCGGCGAGACGCGCTCCCAGCACGGCGCGCCGTGCCAGCTGCGGCGGCGCTTCCTTGGCCGCCCGCCCGCCCATGTCGCCCGGCGACTCGGCGGGACGCAGCTCGAAACGCACCCCGAAGTGCTCGAGCAACTCCGCCAAGGGCAGGTCTTGGGTATCGCGCAAGGCCAGATCGAAGAAAGCACCCAAATCCAGCCCGGACACTTCCTCAGCTACCTGCTCGATGCCGCGCTCCGGCACACCCACACCGGTTTCGCCGTAACGCTTCCACAACACATGCAACACATCATCAAGCGAGCGGGCATTGCGCGTGTCGCGACGGAGGATCAAATCCAACGCCAGCGCCACCAATGCGCCCTTAGTGTAGTAACTCACGATCGCATTGGGTGCATTCTCGTCCTGCTTGTATAGCTTGATCCATGCATCGAAGCTGGATTCTTCCACTGTTTGCTTGTGGCGGCCGCCGGCACGCCAGACGCGCGTGGCAGTTTGCCCCAACAATTCGAGAAACATTTCGGAGCTAATGAGTCCGCTGCGCAACAGTGCCAGATATTGGTAATAGACGGTGATCCCTTCGTAGGCCCACAAACTGCTGGTGTAATTCTCCGCACTCAAGTCCAAATGTTCGGAGTGCAGCGCCTGCGGACGTATGCGTTTGATATTCCAGGTGTGGAAGTACTCATGACTGCATAAGCCGAGCAGGGTCCGGTATTTATCCGACATCTCGATTTGCTGTGCGCGTGGCAGATCATCGCGACTGCACAGCAAGCTGCACGAGGCGCGATGTTCCAGACCGCCATAGCCATCGCCCACCACCGTGATCAAGAACACATACCGTTCCAGGGGTGGTGCCTCGCCAAAGAAACGAATGTGGCATTCGCAGATCGCTTGCAGGTCACGACATAGACGCACCAGGTCAGCGCGATGACGGCCGCTGATCACCACATCATGTGGCGTGCCGCAGGCGTAAAAGGTGGCGAGGGAAAAGGTGCCCATCTCGACGGGATGGTCGACCAACTCTTCGTAATCGGCCGCCCGATAAGTACCGAAGCCATAGGGGGCGGCATGGTCGCGCGGCATGGCGGTAGCGACCTGCCAGTGACGATAGGCGTCACCCGGCGGTGGTTGGATGTCCACGACATGGGGGCGTTGCGCACGGCCGTGCGTGCACAGAAACACGCAACTACCATTGAAATAGCCATGGGTAGAGTCCAAGTGCGCAGCGCGCACCGACAAGTCCCAGGCATAGACTTCATAGGACACCGTCAAAGGACCCGGGCAGGGTTCGCACAGCCAAGTGCTTTTGTCGACTTTGTGCACTGCGACCGCATGCCCGCCGCACACCGCCCGCAGACGCACGACATGCTTGGCGAAGTCGCGAATCATGTAACTACCGGGGATCCACGCCGGCAGCGACAGGCGTTGCCCCGCCGGGTCGGGATCGGGCACCAGACACTCCACCTCGAAAATATGCGCGGCGGCCTGACTGGCCACGATGCGGAACCGAATGGGAGCTTGCTCAGTCATAAATAATGAAGGCTCCGATATTGTTTCTCATTACAGTTTAGGCGCACTCTCTATTCGGCGCCGTCCGGCCCCACCTCCCGTCCCTCCCATCTGGGGCCCCACTAAAGGCATCACGGCACCCGCCGTTAACCTCAATAAGAGAGTGCAAAAGCCGCGGCCCTTGCGCCTGCTAAACCCCAGGCATGTTCCGCAGGCTCACGCCGAGGAGGATGCAGTCATGAAGTCTCGATTCTATGCCATCTTACTGGCAATGTTGCTACCCACGAGCGGACAAGCCTTTACGATCGAGGGCGTGGGCGTGGAGCCTAACGCCCAATTTTGCTACGGACGCGCCATGGTCGGCTTCGATTCAGTGATCAACTCGCGCCTGGGCGTCGCCCCGGAAGAAGTGCTGCACCTGGCCGCCAAGCAAGTGCTAACGGACGAACCGCCCTACTCGACCTACCTGCTGGGCGTGATATTCAACGCCTATTTGTGGGAGGGCGCCCCCCATGAGTATGCGGTCAACGTATTCTTCCACTGTGCCAAGGGCAGCGTGCCCGATACGCCGCTACTGACCGGCATCAGCCAGAATTGACGCCCTCAATCCGTGGCGGGCGGGAGGAGTTCCTGCTCGCTGCGGCGATCTTGATAGCGCGTCACCTCGCCGGTCTTGACCATGTGCACCTCACCCTCGAACACGGCACCCTCGGAAATCGCGATGGAGGCGCTTTGCAACTTGCCCGATACCCGCGATCCGGCAGCGATTTCGAGTTTTTCCCGCGCGGTGACATTGCCTTCCACCTGACCGGCCACGAACACCACGTCAGCGACGATATTGCCCTTCCAACGTGCGGACGGTCCCAGCATCAACGCGCCTTCCAGGTCGCAATCGCCCTCGACAGCCCCATACACGGCATAATTATCCTTGCCCTTAAGGGTGCCGATAAATGTGGAATCTACGCCGATTAAGGTGCCAAACTCCTTGATCTTGTCGATGCTTCGCCGTTCCTTCTTACTGAAAAATGATTCCATGCTTGTCTCTCCGCAGTGCGTGCTTGCCACAGGCCTAGCCATAGTAACGGCACCAAGCTCACCCGACTTCAACCCACGTCGTGCAATGCCGCGACCGCCTCTGCCACCAGGCGCGGGCCGCGATAAATCAGGCCGCTATAAATCTGCACGAGACTGGCCCCGGCGCGCACTTTCTCCACTGCATCCGCCCCGGAAAGGATACCGCCCACAGCGATGACGGGCACCTCGCCCGCCAGTGCCGCGCACAGTTGCCGCACCACCTCGGTGGCGCGCGCCGTGAGTGGCGCGCCGCTCAATCCGCCGCTTTCTTGCGCATGCGGCAGGTTTTCGACCCCGGCGCGGCTAACGGTGGTGTTGGTGGCGATCACGCCGTCGACGCGCAACTCGCGCACGATGGCAGCGACATCATGGATCGCCTCGACAGTGAGGTCGGGGGCGATCTTGACCGTCAAGGGCACGTATTTGCCGTGTCGCTCCGCCAGCGCCGCCTGCTCGCGCTTCAAGGCCCCCAGCAAGGCCAAGAGCGCCTCGCGCTCCTGCAATTGGCGTAGATCGGCGGTGTTGGGCGAGGAAATATTCACTGTGACATAACTGGCATGGGCATACACCTTGCGCAAGCCGATCAGGTAATCATCCACCGCGCGCTCCACCGGGGTATCGAAATTCTTGCCAATATTAATGCCCAGGATGCCGCGATAACGCGCCCGCGCCACATTGGCCAGCAACGCCTCGATGCCGTCATTGTTGAAGCCCATGCGGTTGATGATGGCCTCGGCCTGCGGGAGGCGAAACATCCGCGGGCGCGGATTGCCCGGTTGGGGACGCGGCGTGACCGTGCCGACCTCGATGAAGCCGAAACCCAAGTCCGCCAAGGCATCAATATATTCGCCGTTCTTGTCCAAGCCGGCGGCCAACCCCACCGGATTAGGAAAACGCAGGCCCATCACCTCGCGCGGCGCGTCCAGCGCCGGCCCTGTACTCAGCGACGCTACGCCGAAACCGTGCGCGACGCGCAAGGCCTTGAGCGTCACATGATGGGCGGTTTCCGCCTCAAGGCGAAACAACAGCGGACGTAACAAGGAATAGCTAATGACACGCTCCTGACATGAGCTCCTGCACAAGGACACTATCTTACCAGGCTGCGCCATCGCCGCGGCACGGCGGCTATGCTAGGCTAGCTGACATTCGATTATCGGGAGACACATCATGGGTTTGCGCAGCGGCGCCGCTTTGATACTCACCTGTCTGCTCATCACGAGTTGCAGCGTGCCCTTCTTCGGTAAGAAGGACGTGGAAGAGCCCGCCCCTCAGAACCGGGCGGTTCCCACCATGAACATGGACAAGCAACAACGCGAGGCGCTGCGCCAGCGCGCCGAACAAGGCGACGCCGATGCGCAGTACCAACTGGGCATGAGCTATTGCTGCGGCTACGGGCCCGGGCGCACCGAGACCCAAGCTCGCGCCTGGCTGTGCCGCGCCGCCGCGCAAGGTCATGTGGAGGCACAATTTCAATTGGGGCAGGTCTATGGCCTGCGCACCACGACACTGCTGATGCGGACCACCCAATACCCCGTTTACGCCCATTATTGGTACAGCCGCGCCGCCGCGCAGGGTCACGGACTGGCCAGCGGCTATCGCGACGCCCTGGCGCAGGATCTCAGCCCGCGACAACTGGAGCGCTCGGACGCTTGGCTAAATAATCTCGGCAGTGTGGCTTGCGGCTGACCTTACCGCTCAACCACCGCCATTGAAGTGCGAACTCGCCGCTACACTTTGTGGTAACAGTGTAGCGGGCGAAGATTCCTCAGCAGCGCCTCACGCGCAGACAAGCGGGGCGCATAGCCACGGCCCCTCGTCCCGTTGAGGGAGCCTGGAGCGCAAGCCTAGCTAAGGGACCGACCCGCCCTCACTCCAACCGCTGCGCCCCCTTGCCAGGCCCTCCCCACCTCCGGGAGAGGGGGGTTAAGAAGTGCGCGTGCAGGTGCGGCTTTTATGCGGTTTCTATAAACGCCTTTCTCAGTCATCCCCCACCCCGTAGCCATAGCGGCTGATCAACGCCCGTGCCGCGTCACCGCGTAAGAACGTCATGAACGCCCGCGCCGTGGCATTGTCGCTGGCGCGGCGTAACAACACGGCTTGCTGGCGGATGGGCGGGTAGTATGCCGGATCCACCACACAGGCGCTGCCGGCCCGCTTGCGCGGCAAGCGCGCCACTTGCGCCTGGGCCACCACGCCCAACTCGGCATTGCGCGTGGCCACGAATTGAAACGCCTGCACCACATTCTCGCCGCGCAACAAGCGCGGCCTCACCTGGTCTCTGATGCCCAATGACTCGAACACCGCCAACGCCGCCGCGCCGTAAGGCGCCAACTCCGGATTGGCGATAGCCAGGCGGCGGTAATCCAAGGCGCGCAGCACCGCCGCGCAGTCGGCGCGCACGCGCTGCGGATCGGCACTCCACACCACCAGGCGGCCCAGCGCATAGATGTAACGACTCTCCGATACCGCCTCGCCCTCCGCTACCAGTTGCGCAGGCTCGCGCTCACTGGCGGCCAAGAAGACATCGTAGGGCGCGCCGTGGAGAATCTGCGCGTAAAGACTCCCGGTCGAACCGCTGCTCAGTTTCACTGACTCACCGCTGCTGCGTTCGAAGAGCGCCACCAACTCGCGCGCCGGCGCCATGAAATTGCCCGCCACCGCCACCAAAGCCTCGGCCTGGGTGGTGCCTATCAAGCACCATAACAGCCCAAACCATCCCCAGCGTCCGCGCATCACACTTACCCCTATTCCCCGTGTCTTTACCCACCCTGATGGAAATGGTTACATATGAGGTGTCACTTTCCCATCAGGACATACATCACCATGGCTTTCACCCTGCCCGAATTATCATACGGCCACGACGCCCTGCAGCCTCATATTTCCGCCGAGACCATCGACTACCACTACGGCAAGCATCACCGCGCCTATGTGGAAAATCTCAACAAACTGGTGCCCGGCACCGAATACGAAAACATGACGCTGGAAGAGATCATCAACAAAGCCGAGGGCCCCATATTCAACAATGCCGCGCAAGTGTGGAACCATAATTTTTACTGGAGCTGCCTCAGTCCGGGCGTTTCATCTACACCCATCGGCCCCATGGCCCTGGCGATCAAAAAATATTTCGGTGGCATCGACGAATTCAAGCAACAATTCACCCAAGCCGCTTTGAGCAACTTCGGCTCAGGGTGGACCTGGCTGGTAAAAAAACCCGGCGGCATACTGGCCATCGAAAACACCTCCAATGCCGACACCCCCATCGCACGCGGCGACAAACCGCTGCTCACCTGCGATGTGTGGGAGCATGCCTATTACATCGACTACCGCAACGCCCGCGCCCAATACGTGGAAAATTTCTGGAAGCTGGTGGATTGGGAGTACATCACCCAACGGCTGATGGGATAGCCAGGCAGCATGCGGCGGATTGCGTTACCAACATCCACCTTAACGTATGAATGCGGCAATGAACTACCTAGCACCGAAAGCTCCCCCCTTTCAGTAGGAAGTCTGGACGGAGGGGTGCAAGGGTTGCAATCAACGCTGTCGACCCAAACCCGCCCCGCCTCCTCGGAAGCGCTGCCGGCCCCCGCTGCTAGGGGGAGGGCACTTGCTCAAATCTATATTCCTGCAAGGTGAGTCAAAGACCAGTTGTGGCGCGCGACATAACGCATTGACATCAGGGCAGACTGCCGCAAAGGGGAAACGGCACAGTCTTTATGACGAAGTGAATCATAATCGCGGTATGCGGTATTAGGCGGAGCCAGGATCTCACCGCCAGAAGAAGTCGTGGGGTGGAGGCCATGAAATCACGCATTGCCGGATTCTTGTGGCCTAGGGGCCTGGATCACGTTACATTCCATCCGCGCGAGCCGCTGACTCCCATCCCTGCCCCGCCAGCTCAACAACAATGCAAGCGGTCATTGCGCGCGGGCGTTGCCCACGCCGAACAACAGATTCAGGATCAGCAAGGCCATGCCCAGCAACAATCCGCCGACGCCGAGGTACACCGCCGCCTCGGTGGCGAAGGCGTGATGGGCCGCCTCGGTGCCCATACCGGGACTCAAGCGATAGAGATTGAACCAGCCCAGAGCATAGACCCCGCCTAAACCGATGGGCAGCGAGGTGAGCATCTTGAGCCACGGCCGCATGCCGGTAAAAGCCAGCAACAGCATCAAGCCTAGGGTGAAGGCGCCGATCCCGGTGGCGTGAAAATGGGCGCGCTGTTGATATCGCCAGATTCTATCCGAGCTGCGATTGATGCTCTTGTGCAGCTCCGCATGGGCACGCACCTGGCTCTTGATCCCGTCTTTAATACTGTCTTCATTGCTTCCAAAGGCGATGCCTAGAAAGATGCCGAACAGCAAAGTCAACAAGGCCAGGGCGAGCCCGGGGCGAACGTGCTTGAGGCGGTCGGACAGCATAGAAGAGTTTTTTTGTTTTGTGGCATCAGACAGTGTAAGCCAGATCCGCTCAAGTAGGTTGCTTTCATACGCAGCGATTAATGACAGAGGCCAATCACCGGGCCGCGTAACAAGTTACCAAGACGTCGAGTTCACTTATCCATCAGCGCCCGATGAGCGCGACACCGATCAGGCTGGCATGCCACCAAGAAACAAAGGCGGCATAGAGCGCAATCCCACCCACCACAGCGATGATGTCGTTCGCCTTTGCACGCGGCGCACTAGGAATAGGCCGCTGTGCCCGGTGTTTCATCGAGATGCGATCCAAGCCGGCCCACGCCAGAAATGAGCCGAACAATACAACGTCTGCGAGCATGCCGTTGGCCAGCAGATGGGCCACGGCCCACAGTTTTGTGGCCACTAGCATGGGATGCTTGGCGGCCGTTTTGATACGTCCAGGCAGGTAAGCGGCCAGCAGCAGCGAAAACACCGGGACCAACAGCAACATCGCCACATGGCTCAGCCACGCAGGCGGCGCATAGAGCATCACCGGCTCTGCGCGCGCCAGGCCGTAGCCCCACACGATCAGCGCGAAGCCCACGATGGACAGCAGCGAAATCCCCCCTTTCCATGACCACTCTCCCAGCTGCGCCACCATGCGGTCGCGCCACGCGACGTTGATGATCGACACCGAGTGCACGGCGAAGAAGATGACCAATCCGAGTAGCAATGTGACCATTAGATTTGTCCTAAGACCCGTCCTACGATTTTGGAGAACGCGCGTGCAAAGCCTGGCTGGTGGATCACGCGCAGCGTTACGTACACACCATTACTCTGAGCAAACGCTCCGCCACGCGTGGCGACCGCTTGCTACTTGCCCATGTGCCGCCTTGGCTGTCAAGAACTAGCCCTGTCCGCGCCAGCCGTTGGCCCATGTCACGATCACCCCCAATCTGAATGCCGTGAACGGCGGTTTGTTTTCGCGGCCACCGCCCCTTGCACCATCACCACACTCAAACCACTGATAATTCGTTTCTTTACTTACGATTGGAATCCAACTTGGCAGCGGCGGAGACTGTGCTACTATTCGTTTTTTTTAGTTTTACCATACCGCCTTCTGCGGCGGCCGAGAACATGGTTTGAGGGGTTTGTCGTACTGGATATCAGGAATTAGATCTCGAAAACACCGTGTTCGAAATTAACCAGGCCTTTAAAGATCATAAAAGGGGGAGTTTATGCATCTTGTTACCCGTCATCTGGTCCACGCCGGCATCGTCACGTCTCTGGCTCTAGGCTCAACGGCAATCACACAAGCAGCCACCCAGGCAAGTGCGGTGATCGTCAGCGCGGAAACTACCACATCCGCGTCCGCCGAAAGCCTGAATAAGCGCCTACATATACTGGGAATCACTCCCGCACCGGGGGCAACCGCGCCGAAGACCACCGCAGCGCCAAGCACCGCCGCGGACAAGCTCGACGGGGCGCCGGAAAAACCCACGGCGCAGGCAGCCGAACTTGCCAAAGAAACGCCTCACGGCGGCAAGATGGCCGCACCGTCGCCTGCAACCGCCGCCGCCCAAGCGCCTGAAACACCCGCTGCCGCCGACACCGCTGCAGCACATCACCGGGTCCCGCCCGCCGCTAGTGCCCCCCCCGTGGTTGCCACACCAACAGATACCGAACATGAAAAGTCGCCCGCTCCACAGGCAGCAGCCAAGAATAGCGGGCATGCCAGTATGGCATCGAAGGTGGAAGCGGCCGACACCAACACCAATGCCCATAAAGGGGCGCTAATGCCGGCCAAGGCCACCGCCATGGCGGAAAGTCACGCCGCGGCTGGCCACCACGAAGTCCACTGGTCATATGGTGGGGCAGGCGCACCCTCTCTCTGGGGCGACCTAAAGAAGCAGTTTGCCACCTGCAAAGCCGGCAAGAAACAGTCACCCATCGACATTTCTACTGTCACGATCACAGCGCTGCCGAAAATTGCATTTGATTACGGCATCTCGCCGCTGAAAATCATCAACAACGGCCATGCCATCCAAGCCAACTACAAGTCTGGCAGCGCCATCCGTGTAGATGGCAAAAAATATGAATTGCTTCAGGTCCATTTCCACGCCCCCAGCGAACACACCATCGGCGGCCGGACGCTCGATATGGTGGCCCATCTGGTGCATAAAGCCGCCGACGGTCAACTTGCCGTCGTCGGCGTGCTGATGGAAAAAGGCAACAGCAATACCTTCATAGACCAACTGTGGGCGCATATGCCGGCCAAGGCCGGACCGGCCGTTGACGTCGACCACATCATTGTCGACATCAATAGTCTGTTGCCGGCGAACAAGAGCTACTACACATATACCGGCTCGCTCACCACACCGCCATGCACCGAAGGCGTGAAGTGGATGGTCTTGACTCACCCCGTCACAGTCTCGGCGGCCCAAATCGCACAATACACCCGCATCTACTCAGGCACTGCGCGACCCGTGCAACCGCTCAACGGCCGCGTCGTGTTGATGCAAAACTAAACTGCCTGCAGGGTGGGTCAGCGCCTGCGGCGCTGACCCACCATTGCCCCGCCAGACCCTCGCCGGCGCCGCACGTCGGCTCGCAAGCGCTCTCACCCACCAGCTCGATAACGCAGCGCGTAGACCCACACGACCACCGGGCAAGACGCTAAATGCTCACCCAACCCCTCGCAATGTGCTCGCTTCCCGTCTATCGCTCCGTTTCCGTATGAGCATTCCGGCTAGCGCCATATGCACACCACCCGCCGAGCTAGTGCCTCCTCGGAGGTCTCAAGTGTTTCAAGACCGCAGACATACTTACCACCTCAATGAAAAACGCAGCCCCAGATAATCACCGACGTACTCTCCATGGCGAGGCGCCAAATCGATACTGATGTTCGTCCGCGCATCGAGGCCCAATCTGCGGTCAACCCACTGGTTGGCGGTACCGAGCGGGTCGGTAAGCACGAGGATTAACTTGTCGGCGAAACTGCGTGGCCCGGGCTTGCTCTTAGTACGCGCCCGCGGCATCTCAAACACATATCGCCCTACGAGGAAGCCCGCCAACGGCGTCGACAGTAAGTCCTGTATCGACACGGGTTCGAACAAGGCCTCGGCAGAGTACTCAAAGAGCGTGGAAAGGAGTACGGAATACCCAAAGGCGTTCCAGGCGGGATAACCGCGCTCGCGGGCGCGAATGTAATACGCCGCCCCCCAGTAGGGATGCAATACGTAGTTGATAAAATGGTTGTCCTGATCTTTGACCGGCTCCTTCACATTGTCCCGCCACCTTTGAAAGCTATACTCCTCCTTGTCATCTTGAGACCAGGAGGAGATTTGTTCAGGCATGAGGTAGAGCACGCCGATGATCGCGAATTGGAAGCCCAGGAAATAACCCGTGTCGCGGGTAAGCCCCCGCCAATCGCGGGTCGTGGGATAAGCGCCTAGACTCACCTCCTCGGCGACCTCGTGTGCAGGCGAGATATCTATCGCAATATCTTCGCTCACCGGATAGACCGCACGGCGTTCATACTGGACCTTGTGGCCGAGATCCAGATCGGCGGCGGCGCAGACATTGATCAGGCAAGTCAACACACCGATGGCCAACAAGACACATGCCGGGGTTAGACTCGAATTTGTTTGCATCTTTGTGCAGCCTACCTTTCGGTCGAGGTGCTGATCGACGCCTCGTTAGGACCTCTATCTTCTCTCGAAAGCAGTCATTACCCAATATCCACGCCTAGTTGACCGCCTTAACTATCACGTGCAAATCACTCTGGGCAATCATCGCACGAAACCATAGTCGAGAACCTACTGGTCTCGCCACAGCGCGACGACCCTACCACCGATAGATCAGGCATGAGGGGAGCAGTCGTGTCTCTTCTCCCTGCCGCATTGGCACGATGACTAGACCACGAGTGGTCGTCGGCATGCACCACCTTGCCGACCCGCACCAGATTCAGTTCTATATAGGGCATGCAGCCCAGTAGATAACGCTCACCAACTAATACGGTCGCTGAGTAACGCCCTTCCGAAGGCGTATTGATGTGCTGATAGGCAGAACCAAAGTACCGGGCATAACGACTCGCGACAGAAAGCGATGGTTTCGCCAGACTCCCTGCCATCTTGGGCATGGCACGTAAGGTGCACGTGATTGATCATCCGCACATCCGCGCGAATCGCGCAATCGCACCGATCAATCGCGTCCCTCAGTCACTCTACATAGAATCGACAGTCCTCGTTGCTCGCAAAGACCGGCTCGCGATTATTCTCGCGTTAGATCTCATGCTGGAGTTGCGCTTGGAAGAAATACCGTCTCAGGAGTGCCACTGAGGCTTCCTCCCTTCCGTCGTCGACCGAAGCGTATCACGGGGAGGAAGCTAACTTGAGCCTGACTCCACTGCAATCCAACCGCCTGCCTACCCAAGCCATCCGTATACCTACTAATATAATTCCGAACAAAATCCCACCATATCAGTCGAATAAGTCACGACGGTAGACCGAATTGCGCAATCTCTACCTCCCTGCAAGCCGCTGCAAGTTCGTAGGCACACACGCCTGTCTATCGCTAGGAGCGAAAGCGACCATGCGCATACGTGACAAATTGCTTTTTGGCTATGGCATCATCACATTAGTGACGACTATTGTGGCAGTGCTTTCATTCCAATCCACGCGAGCGCTCAATTCGACTTTCGACCAAGTATCTAATGAAACCTTACCTATCATTGATAACCTGCATAACCTACAAAATAGCGGCATTTTCGTCTTTGCTGTTTCCAACGAAATCGCGCTTATCCTTTCCAATGCCAAGACAAGAAAGACGTTCCCGCTACTGGAGGAAGCATATGAAGAGCTTGCCATCGCTCAGGATCTACTGCACGTGGAACTCAACGCATATGTGGAGCGACTTTCGGCACGCAATCACGAAGACGACGCCAATTTTATTGAGCACATGACGAACTCTACGAAAAGGCTACTTTTTCTACTGAACAAACAACTCATTCTTGTTGAAGAAGGTGCCCCACATGAGGACATAGTCGCGAAGATGGAGGAGGTCGCAGCCTACGAGATAACATTTCGGTTTACCGCAGAAGCCGCGCTAGCTGCTGAGATCCAACGCTACGCCAAGAGATCAAGCGCTATTCGCTCAGAGATTTCCCGCACTCAGAATATCGCCACCGTTTTTGGACCGCTGGGTATATTCGCTGCAATCATGGTCGCGATATCTTCCATGCGCTTGATCACACGAGGACTAACTGCAATGAAAAATGCGAGCTTTGCCCTCGCCGCCGGGCACCTAGATACCCGCGTCCCATTGATGACTAAGGACGAACTCGGAGATGTCGCTCGCTCGTTTAACAATATGGCACTAGCACTTAAATCCAAGAATAGCGAAATCAATTCAACCAAGACCTACTATAATGAAATTATTCATTCACTGGTTGGACTGCTATTTGTCACAGACAACAATAACGTTATAACAACGACCAATTTTGAGACTCTAGAAATCTTGGGGTACGCAGAAGATGAAGTGATTGGAAAACCAATAACAGTCTTTTTTGAAAAAACAAGAGATTCAATAAATGCAGGCGCATGGTCTAGTTCGAAAATCAAGCACAACTCAACTAAGAACTTGATGACTAACCTAATAGCCAAGGATGGAACAGCAATACCGGCCTTAATAACAGCATCAACACTGTATAATAATCACCCCCATGGAACAGTATACCTAGGCCAAACGCTAGCATCGAAGGGCCACGGCTCGGAGTAGAGGAATGACCCCTCTTCTTCACAATCATCAACTAGCGCGCATAACAAGACGTTAACTAGGCTGCATCTTTGCCGGCCTCGCATCTCTCTTAGATGTTAACCAACAGTCCCTCTAGCCAACACCTGCTCCACCGGCACATAGTCATGGCCGAGATCCTCCGCCACCGCGCGATTAGTGACGTGACCCGCACATACATTGAGACCTTCACGCAGTCCGGCATTATCCTTCAATGCGAGCCGCCATCCTTTGTTGGCCAATTGAAGTGCATAGGGCAAGGTGGCGTGGGTAAGCGCCCAGGTGGAAGTGTGCGCGACAGCGCCGGGCATGTTGGCAACGCAGTAGTGTACTACGCCGTCGATGAGGTAGGTCGGATCGGAATGCGTGGTGGGTCGTGAGGTCTCGGCGCACCCCCCTTGGTCGATCGCCACATCCACCAACACAGCGCCTTGCTTCATGTGCTTGATGTGGTCGCGCGTGATGAGTTTGGGCGCTTGTTTGCCGGGGATGAGCACCGCCCCCACCACCAAATCGGCTTGCCGAACCAGCTCGTTTACGGCATAGCTGTCGGAATAGCGCGTCTTGAGCGCCGGACCGAACAGGTCATCCAGTTCGCGCATACGTTCGAGATTGACATCCAGTAGAGTAACTTCCGCGCCTAGTCCTAGAGCCATGCGCGCCGCTTGAGAACCGACGATGCCACCGCCGATGATCACGACCTTGCCCGGCGGCACGCCCGGCACACCGCCCAACAACACGCCGCGCCCGCCATGGATCATTTGCAAGGCGTTAGCGCCGGCCTGAATCGCCAGCCTGCCCGCCACTTCGCTCATGGGCACCAACAAAGGCAAATGTCCGCGCCTATCGGTCACGGTTTCATAGGCGATTGCGACCACTTTGCGCTCGACCAGGGCTTGGGTTTGCACCGGGTCGGGCGCCAGGTGCAAATAGGCGAACAATACCTGCCCCTCCCACAGCAAGGGGAACTCACTCGGCTGCGGTTCCTTCACTTTCAAGATCATCGGACAGGCGTACACCGCTGCACGGTCGCCCAGCAGCGCGCCGGCAGAGCGATAAGCCTCGTCATCAAAACCGATCGCCGTGCCGGCGTCTCTTTCTATCAGCACTTCGTGCCCCGCCTCCACCAGCGCCTTCACGCCCGAGGGCGTAGCACCAACGCGAAACTCGTGATCCTTGATTTCCTTGGGTATGCCGATCTTCATGAAGCCTCCACGCAGACTAACCTTCACCACTTAATTTCACGCACCGATACCGCCCACCGCCGAGCGGATTCACGTCACACTTTAGCCCATCGTCGCCAGCAAAACACCCGCTTCATCTCCGGCGCTGGGTAGTCGATAATCCTAGCAAGTGGTTTTACCCCGCTGCGCTTTTCATGCAACACTAACAGGTGATGAAAAAGCGCTTTACTGTTCGGACTCCCTCCGCGGAGAACGTGGCGAGGTGGGGGCGAAACCTTTAGCATTGAGGAAGTGATAGTACAAGCTTGCCGCCCATTACTGCTTTAGTAACATAGTTGTTAACGGCTGAGCGAGAACACAGTCAGGGAAGCCAACATGAGCGACCAGCAGAACAGGACACACATCCTCGAACGTCTCGGTGCGCTATTGCAGGAGAAGCTGCCCAGCGTCGACGTCGCCTCCGTACAGCGTTTCGTCTCGCAATACTACGCCGCCGTAGTCGCGGAAGATTTGCTGGATCGTAGCCTGGAGGATTTGTTCGGCGCGGCGCTATGTCAATGGCGCCACATGACTCAGCGCGATCCTGGCGACGGCTTAATCCGCGTCTACAACCCCGACTATGAAGAAGACGGGTGGCAGTCCACCCACACCGTGGTGGAAGTGGTCACCGACGATATGCCCTTCCTCGTCGACTCCCTGAGCATGGAATTGGTGCGGGGGGGGATAGGCATTCATCTTGTCCTCCATCCCGTGATCCATGCGGTGCGCGACACCGAAGGTCACTTGCACGAGATATTGCCCGCCGGCGAACACCGGGAAGACGCCATCGCCGAAGCGGTGCTGCGCTTCGAAGTTGACCGTCAAAGCGACCCTGCAGTGCTGGCAGGCCTGCAAACCAGCCTGGCCCAGGTCCTGGCCGACGTGCGCGCGGTGGTCGAGGACTGGGCGACCATGCGCGAAAAAATCAACAACATTATCGCGACCATCGAGCAACAAAGCCTGCCGGTTGCGAAAGATGACAAACAGGAAGCCTTGGCCTTTTTGCGCTGGCTGGAGAACCATCATTACACTTTCATCGGTTTTCGCGCCTATGACTTGGTGGAGGAGCAAGGCGAGGACATCCTGCGCCAAATCCCCGGCTCGGGGTTGGGCATCTTGCGTGATGCCGAAACCGCCCGCGCCTCGCAAAGCTTCGCCCACATACCACCGCCGCTACGCGCCCTGGCGCGCGCGCCGACACTATTGATCATCACCAAGTCCACCGCCGTATCCACGGTGCATCGGCCGGTACACCTGGACTATCTGGGCATTAAGCTTTTCAACGATAGCGGCGAAGTCGTGGGCGAGTGGCGCTTCCTCGGCCTCTACAGTTCACTGGCCTACAGCGCGCGCGCCGTGGATATCCCTATCCTGCGCAAGAAAGTGCGCCATGTCATCGATAAGACCGGTTACGCGGCTGCCAGTCACGGCCGCAAGGCCTTGCAACATGTCCTAGACACCTTCCCTCGCGACGAAATGTTTCAGTTCACGGAGGACGAACTCTACGATGTCGCCACCGGCATCCTCCAAGTGCAGGAACGACATCGCCTCGGCTTATTCTTGCGCCGCGACCTATTCAATCGCTTCACCACCGCGCTAGTATACGTGCCGCGTGATCGCTATGACACCGACTTGCGGCGCCGCATCCAAGAAATACTCATGCAAGCGCTGGACGGACAAAGCGTCGAGTTCAACATCCAAATCTCCGAAACGCCGCTGGCGCGCGTACATTTCATCATCCGCACTCGCCCGGATTACGAGCCCGACTACGACGCAACCGCCTTGCATGCACGCATGACCGAGGCCATGCTGTCTTGGGAAGACGAGCTGCAAAATGCCTTGCACGAACACCTGGGCGAAGCTCACGGTACACAGCTATTTCATCGCTATGGCAATGCTTTCCCACCCGCTTATCGTGACGATTACTCTCCACGCACCGCCGTCGCGGACATTCAACGCCTGGAGAAAATCAGCGACCTCGATCCGCTCACCGTGCACCTGTATCGTCCGCCTGAAGGCGACGAGGAATTGCTGCGCTTCAAGATTTACGGGCGTAATCGCCTCATCGCCCTCTCTGACGCCTTACCGATGCTGGAACGCATGGGGCTGCGCGTACTGAGTGCGCGCCCCTACGAGATCGAGCCCCGCAGCGGCAGTGCGACTTGGATATTGGATTTCGACTTGACCGCGGGCCGGGGCATCAATATCGAAGTATTGGAGATCAAGAACCTCTTCCAAGAAGCCTTCGCCCAAGTCTGCAGCGGCGCGGTGGAAAACGACGGCTTCAATCGCTTGGTGCTCGCCGCCGGTTTACAGTGGCGTCAAGTGGTCATGTTGCGTGCGCTATGCAAATATTTGCTGCAGACGCGCACACCGTTTAGCCAAGCATATATAGAGCAGACCCTGGCCGACAATGCCGTCATCACCAAACGCCTGGTCGAGTTGTTCGAGTCGCGCTTCGACATTTCAGGCCGCGCCCATGCCGCACGACACAACACCACTTTGCTCGCGGATATTGAATCCCAGCTGGAGGCGGTCGGCAACCTGGATGAGGATCGCATCCTGCGCCATTTCTTGTCGTTGATACTCGCGATGCTGCGCACTAACTACTTTCAACGCGACGCTACCGGCGCGACGAAGGGCTATCTCTCCTTTAAGTTCGATCCCAGCCAAGTACCCACCCTCCCGTTGCCACGGCCGATGTATGAAATCTTCGTCTATTCGCCGCGCGCGGAAGGAGTGCATCTGCGCGGCGGGCCGGTAGCCCGCGGCGGCATCCGCTGGTCGGACCGGCGCGAGGACTTCCGCACCGAAGTTCTCGGCTTGATGAAAGCGCAGATGGTCAAGAACGCCGTCATCGTTCCCGTCGGCGCCAAGGGCGGGTTCGTATGCAAGCGCCTCCCGGCCACGGATGATCGCGACGTCATCCAAGACGAAGTCGTGCACTGCTATCGCACATTCATCAGCGGACTGTTAGATCTCACCGACAACCTGGTGAACGGTGTGGTAGCGCCTCCCCAAGACACAGTACGCCACGACGGCGACGATACTTACTTGGTGGTGGCGGCCGACAAAGGCACAGCGACTTTTTCCGATATCGCCAACCGCCTCGCCGCCGATTATGGTTTCTGGTTGGGCGATGCCTTCGCCTCCGGCGGCTCATCGGGCTATGACCATAAGAAGATGGGGATTACCGCGCGCGGCGCCTGGGAGTCGGTCAAACGCCACTTCCGCGAACTGGGCACCGACATGCAAAGGCAACCCGTATCCGTCGTGGGCATCGGCGACATGGCCGGCGATGTGTTCGGCAATGGCATGTTGCTCTCTGAGCAGATCAAGCTCATCGCCGCTTTCAACCATATGCACATATTCATCGATCCCAGCCCCGACCCGGGAGTGAGCTTTCAAGAACGGCAACGCTTGTTTAAATTGCCGCGTTCATCGTGGAGCGATTACAACGCGGAATTGATTTCGCGCGGCGGCGGTGTCTACTCACGTCGCGCTAAATCCATTGCACTCAGCGACGAGATGCGTATTGTACTAGGCACCGAAGCCAGCCGTGTCACACCCGCTGAGCTCATCCAAATTATTTTGCGTGCGCCAGTGGACTTACTATGGAACGGCGGCATCGGCACCTATGTCAAAGCCACCAACGAAACGCACTCCGACGTCGGCGACCGTGCCAATGACGCGCTGCGTGTCGATGCGCTGGAGCTACGCTGCAGGGTGGTGGGCGAAGGCGGCAACCTCGGCTTTACGCAACTTGCCCGCGTTGAATACGCGCGCGTCGGCGGCCTCATTAACAGCGACTTCATCGATAATTCCGGCGGCGTCGATTGCTCCGATCACGAAGTCAACATCAAGATTTTGCTCAATCAAGTGGTGAGCGGCGGTGACCTAACTGTAAAACAGCGCAACCGTTTGCTGGTGGATATGACCGACGAGGTCGCGGCATTGGTGCTCGCGGACAACTACCTGCAAACGCAGGCGCTCAGTGTCGCCACCCAACATGCTTCATTCCTGCTCAGCGATCATGCCCGCTTAATCCGCACCTTGGAAAAAGAAGGGCGTTTGCGTCGTAAGTTGGAGTTTCTACCCAGCGATGAAGACATCGCAGAACGAGAAACGGCGCAACAGGGCCTCAGCCGACCCGAGATCGCTGTGTTGCTCGCTTACAGCAAGATCAAGTTCTACGAAGAGTTGCTCGACTCGGACATCAGCGATGACCCCTATCTCTCGCACGAACTGGAGAGCTACTTCCCCGCCGCCATGCAAGAGAGTTACGCCCCCCGTATGCTCGACCATCCACTGCGCCGTCAAATCATCGCCACGCAAATCACCAACGATATGGTCAATCGTATGGGCGGCACCTTTTGGTTCCGCGCCCAGGACACCACCGGCGATGCGCCAGCGGCCATTGCCCGCGCCTACACCGCCGCACGAGAAATTTTCAAGATCTGCGAGTTATGGCGCGGCATCGAAGCCGTGGATAACCAAGTGAGTAGCGATGTGCAATTGACGATGATCACGGAAACGCGGCGCTTGTTGGATCGCGCGACCTTGTGGCTGCTGCGCCATAGCCGCCAGCCGCTGGACATCGCCGCCACCATCGCCCACTACGCCCCCAGCGTTCAGGCGGTAGCGGAAAGGTTGCCCCGCTTGCTCAAGGACGAGGAGCGCGCCAGCGTGCGCGCCATGGCCAGGGAATTCAGCAGTGCCGGCACACCCAAGCAGCTCGCACTGCGAGTCGCCGCGCTCGATAGCTTGCACGCGGCGCTGGACTTGACGCAAATCGCCCGCGATACCGACAGCGAAATATTGCTCGCCACCGATGTCTATTTTTCGCTTAGCGCGGCCTTGGAACTCAATTGGCTGCGCGAGCGCATCCATGCTTTGCCGCGGCGCGATCCTTGGCAACGCAAGGCGCGCACCGGGTTGCTTACCGAATTGCATGGTGAGATGCGCGCGCTCGCCCAGCATGCCTTGATCAGCACCCGCCATATCAAGGGCACGGCGAAGCGCATCGAGGCGTGGCTCAATCAACACAGCGCCGCCGTCGCTCATTGCCAGAGCCTATTTGCCGAGATCCACGCCAGCGGCAAGGCCGATCTGGCGATGCTCACCGTCGCGCTGCGCGAAGTGCACGCGCTGGCGCGAGTGCGCGAGGCCAGCGGCCAGGAGCCCTAGCGCCCGGCCAGGCGACTAGTGAGTAGTGAGTAGCCACTTGCGACCCATCGGTGACTGAATAGCCATTCATTCTCGACTACCATCGCGCCGTTCTTGCAACAACTCACGCAGGGCCCGCACTTCCTCCTGCAACTTCACGATATCAGCGTGCACATGGGCATCCACTGCGCCGATCGATTCTTCCATCGCCTGCACTGTTTTCTCTTGTTCGGCCTGTTGCTGCGACTGCATGGCGTTGACGATGATGGCAATGAACAGGTTGAGCATAGTAAAGGTGGCGATAAGGATGTAGGGAATGAAAAACGTCCATGCCCACGGATACTGCTCCATCACCGGTCGCACGATACCCATGGACCAGCTTTCTAAGGTCATCACCTGGAACAGCGTGTACATGGAGTGGGCAATCGTGCCGAACCACTCGGGGAAGGCCTGTCCGAACAAATTGGTGGCGATTACGGCGAACACGTAATAGATGATGAGCAGTATTACCACGATGGAAGACAAGCCGGGTATCGCCGCCAGCAAGGCCCCTACCACCGAGCGCATTTGTGGCACCATGGTGATCAAGCGCAATACGCGCAAGACACGCAATGCACGTAACACGGCCAAGTTTCCACCCTCGGGGATCAAACCGATCGCCACTACGATAAAATCGAACACGCTCCACGGATCGCGAAAGAACCGCCAACCATGCGCGATTATGCGCAGTGTTATCTCCACGACGAACACCGTCAAGATTGCCGTATCCAGAGTTTTGATGAGAACGCCATAATCGGCCATGATGGCGGCCGACGTCTCCAAGCCCAAAGTGACGGCGTTGATCAGTATCAAGGTGATAATAACGCGCTGCACCAGGCGGCTCTCCACCCACTGCGCCAAGCGCGCGCGACCGCTCGGTTCGCCAGCTCTCGCGACGGACATGTGGTACTCCTTTGTCGGAATATAGAACGAAACGGCCGCGTATAATAACCGTTGGCGGCCCATTTGGCAGCCGACACCCGCAGACAAATTCCGAATCAATCAACTCTTGAGCGGCAGACCTAGTCGTGCGTAGCCTGCATTTCCTTCCGCCGCACTCGTTTTTCGGGTTCTGGCGCCCTCGCCTTCAAGAGTTCAGCAGGTTCGCCAAAAAGCGTCCCGTGTGCGTGGCTCGCTTAGCGCGCGCCAAGGTCTCCGGCGTGCCTTGCGCCACTACCCGCCCACCGCCATCGCCGCCTTCCGGCCCCAGATCGATGATCCAATCCGCTTCGGCGACGACATCGAGGTTGTGCTCGATCACCACCACGGTATTGCCCGCCTCGACTAAGCGATGCAGCACGCGGATGAGTTTCTCCACGTCCGCCATATGCAGACCCACGGTGGGCTCGTCCAACAAGTACAACGTGTTAGAGCGCCCTGTGTCCCCCTTCCGCTCTTTACCCGTGGCGGCGAGAGGCTGGCGCGCCTTGGCTAGCTCCGTTACCAATTTGATACGCTGCGCCTCGCCACCGCTCAGCGTCGGACTGGGCTGTCCGAGCGTCAGATAACCCAGCCCCACGTCCTGCAACAGCTTTAGCGCGTGATGGATCGTGACATGGGCGGCGAAAAATTCCACCGCCTCGTCCACACTCATCGTCAATACCTCGCCGATGTTCTTAGCCTTGTAATGGACGGCCAGCGTCTCGGGCGTGAAGCGCGCGCCGCCGCACACCTCACAGGGCACTTCCACGTCAGGCAAAAAACTCATCTCAATTCTCTTCACGCCCTGCCCGGCACAGCCCTCGCAACGCCCACCCTGCACATTGAAGGAAAAACGCGCCGAACCATAGCCACGCAATCGCGCTTCTTCTGTACCGGCATACAAACGCCGTATTGCATCCCAAAATCCGATATAAGTGGCGGGGCAGGAGCGGGGGGTCTTGCCGATGGGGGCTTGATTGACTTCGAGTATACGACTAATGGCTTGCCAACCCTCGAGCGCCTCACAGCCGTGTAGGTTCAGCGCTTTCTTACGTCCGCGCCGAGTAGCGAGCAAGCGCTGTATATTGTCGTGCAATACTTTGCGCACCAATGTGCTTTTTCCGGAACCCGAAACGCCGGTAACACATACAAGGCGCTCTAACGGCAGGCGCAGCCGCGCCACCCGTAAATTGTGCAAGTGCGCGTTGAGGACTTCCAAGCTCGGCATGGCGCGTGTCACTTTGCGACGCGCATCAATGAGCGGGTGTGACAAAGGCCGCGCTAAATAGCGCCCAGTCACGGAACGTTTTTCGCGCATGATCTTATTTAGGCTGCCCGCCACCACGAGGGCACCGCCCTGACTGCCCGCACCGGGGCCAAGATCGATGACATGGTCGGCACGGCGGATGGTGTCCTCGTCATGCTCCACCACCACCAGGGTATTGCCCTTGCGCTGCAACGCGGCGAGCGTGTCGAGCATCAGGCGGTTGTCGCGTGGGTGTAAGCCGATGGTGGGCTCGTCGAGGATGTAACACACGCCGCGCAAATTGGAGCCGAGTTGCGCCGCCAAGCGCAGGCGCTGCGCCTCCCCCCCCGATAAAGTGGGTGCGGCGCGGTCTAGGCTGAGATAAGACAAGCCTACTTCATTCAAGAAACGCAGCCGCGCACGCAGCTCCGGCAGCATATCGCGCGCCAACTCGGCCGCGCGGCCCTTAAGTTTCATGGCACCGAACACGCGCTCGGCTTGCGCAACCGGCATAGCCGCATACTCGGCGATGGAACGCTTCTGAAAGCGCACCGCCAAAGCCTCGGGGCGCAGGCGCAGACCGGCGCAAGCGGGGCAGGCTCGTTCACCCCCCTCCCAAGCTTCCAACCACTGCGCTTCCTCGCCGCTGGCCTCGGCATCGAAACCGGACAGGCTCAAGCCCGTGCCATAACAGCGCGCGCACCAACCCTGGGGGGAGTTGTACGAAAACAAGCGCGGATCAAGCTCAGCGTAACCTCGCCCACACCTTATGCAGGCACGCTTGCTTGAAAACAACGTTTCGGTCGGCGCTCCCGCGTTGGTGCGCGACGAGCGCCGTCTGCGCGCAGGGGCGGCGATGATTTTCACTGCTTCATTACCCACCAGCAATGCCCGCGCCAAGAGGGCGCGCAAGGCCGCGTGCGCTTGAGGCGTTACATCCAACTCACCTAGCGGCAACTCGATGTGATGTTCGCGATAACGATCGAGACGCGGCCACGGTGCGGTGGGTATCTGGTCGCCATCCACGCGCAAGTGCGCATAACCCTTGGCCGCCGCCCACCGCGCAAGATCGTTGTATACACCCTTGCGCGCCGTCACTAGCGGCGCCAGTACGGCGATGCGCCGGCCGTGATAATCATGCAGGATGCTTGCGTGTATCGCCTCCATGGATTGCGCTTCGATAGGAATATCGCAATCGGGACAATATTGCGTGCCCAACTTGACGAACATTAAGCGCAGGTAATGATAGATCTCGGTCAACGTCGCCACGGTACTTTTGCGGCCCCCGCGGCTAGTGCGCTGTTCGATTGCCACCGTGGGCGGAATACCGGTCACGGCATCAACATCGGGCCGCGCAGCGGGTTGCACGAATTGGCGCGCGTAGGCGTTGAGCGATTCCAGATAGCGACGTTGCCCCTCAGCAAACAAAATATCGAAGGCCACTGTGCTCTTGCCGGAACCGGACACACCAGTGATGACCGTGAAACGATTGCGCGGTATGGTGACGTCTATATTCTTCAGATTGTGTTCACGTGCGTGGATGATGCGTATGTCTGGTCGTTTCGCCCGCGCCGCGGCACGCCGTGACACGCGTTGTACCGGAATCTTTTTGTCCTGCCAATAATCACGCAAAGCGGCCCCGGTGTGACTGGCACGATGTTTCGAAACAAAGCGCGGCTTGCCCGCACACACCAGACGCCCGCCACCCTCGCCACCCTCGGGTCCCAGTTCGATCAGCCAATCGGCGGCGGCGATCACGTCGAGGTTGTGTTCGATCACCAACAAGCTGTGGCCGGCGTCCAGCAATTCTTCAAAGGCGCGCAGAAGTCTATCAATATCGGCGAAATGCAAACCGGTAGTGGGCTCATCGAACAAGAACAAACTGCCGTGCGTTTGTTGCGTCCCACCTCGCGCCTTGGCAAGATGCCCAGCGAGTTTGAGCCGCTGCGCCTCGCCGCCGGACAAGGTCGGCACCGGCTGGCCGAGCTTCAAATAGTCCAAACCCACCGCATGCAACGGCCGCAATGCTTCCACCACCGAAGATGTGTGAGAAAAGAATTCCATGGCCTCCGCCACGGTCATGTCCAGCACCTCGGCGATAGATTTTGCCCTCCCTTCGACACTCTCCCTCACAGCTCCCCTCCCAGGGGGTGAGGCAGAATACGGAAAAACGTCATGGGTAGCTTCTCCCCGCCGTGCGGGCGCTCGTTGATGCGTGCCCCGGGCAAGAACAGAGCGGGCGTGCGACGTCGTTTCCACCAGTGGCCACAACCTCACCTCCAAGACCTCGGCGCGATAGCGTCTGCCGTCGCAATCAGGACAACGTAAATACACATCGCTCAGGAATTGCATTTCGACATGTTCGTAACCCGAACCCATACAGGTCGGACAGCGGCCATTACCGGCATTGAAACTGAAAGTGCCTGCGGTGTAGCCACGCTCGCGTGCCAAGGGTTCGGCGGCGAACAAAGTGCGGATGCCGTCCAACGCGCCGACATAACTGGCGGGATTGGAACGTGTGGTCTTACCGATGGGAGATTGATCCACCAGCACCACGGCATCGATGCACTCATCGCCGCGCAAAGACTCATGCGCACCGGGCATTTCCACCGGTTTGCCCTTGCGTTTGGCCAACGCGTGATAAAGCACATCCTGCATGAGCGTCGATTTACCCGAACCGCTCACCCCGGTGAGACACACCAGCCGCTGCAGCGGGATGTCCACATCGAGGTGTTGCAAATTATGCGCGCTTGCACCCCGCACGCTCAGGCGTGGCCCATCCTTAGCGGGCGCACGCGGTTCACGCGTGCGGACCAGACTTTTTTTGCCGGTGAGGTACTGCGCCGTTAGCGAGTCTTTCGCTCTGCACAATTGCGCCGGCGTGCCGCTAAAGACGATCTCGCCGCCGCGCTCCCCCGGGCCGGGGCCGATATCGATGATCCTATCCGCCTCCCACATCACTTGCGGGTCATGCTCTACCACCAGCAAAGAATTGCCCACGTCGCGCAGCCTCCGCAACACGGCGATGATGCGTTGCATATCGCGCGAATGCAGCCCGATGCTGGGCTCATCGAGCACGAATAGGGTGTTCACCAACGACGTGCCCAGCGCGGTGGTAAGATTGATACGCTGCACCTCGCCACCACTGAGCGTGCGTGATTGGCGATCCAGGGTGAGATAACCCAAACCCACTTCCACCAAGTAACGCAGGCGGCTGCGTATCTCGCCCAATAATACTTCCACCGCCTCATCCAGCGGCACGGGCAAGTGCAAAGCGAGGAAGAAATCCTGGCAGCGCTGCAAAGGTAGTAACATGACATCATGCATGCTGAGGCCGGGCAGCGCGGCAAGTTGCTCTCGTGTCCAGTTGACCTGATACGGCAGAAAACGCGCCTGCGGCGCGAGTACCGCAGCGGCTTCTTGCCGGCTACCGAGCCGCCACAATAAGGACAAGGTTTGCAAACGCGCGCCACCGCAGGTCTCACAAGTGTTGTAGGCGCGGTACTTCGACAACAGCACTCGGATGTGCATCTTGTAACTTTTGCTTTCCAACCAAGCGAAGTAACGTCGCGCTCCATACCAGCGCTTATCTTCCCACTCGCCCTCGCCGTCGATCACCCACGCTTGTTGGGCTGCACTGAGTTTCCGCCACGGCACATCGACGGGAATGCCGCGCTGCTTGGCGTAACGCAGCATATCGTCTTGGCATTCCTTATAGCTGGCCGTCTGCCACGGTTTCACCGCTCCCGCGGCGAGCGTCTTGGTTTCATCGGGGATCACCAAGCCGTAATCGATGCCAATGGTGCGACCGAAACCGCGGCAAGTTTCGCAGGCGCCCAACGGCGAATTGAAAGAGAAGCTGTGCGGCTGCGCGCCCTGATAGGTGATATCACAGCGCGCGCAATGCAAGCCGGCCGAATAACGCCACGGCGCGCCGGGCTCACGGGCGGCGTCGATGGGATAGACGGTCACCTTGCCATGGCCGGCCTGCAAGGCGGCTTCCAGAGCTTCCACCAAGCGATCGCGGCGCGCGACATTGAGCCGCACGCGGTCCTGTATCACTTCCAGCACCGTTTCCCGCTCACTGAATATTTTCGTGTAGCCCTGTTGCGCCAGTAGGCCCGTCACTTCCACGGCGGAAAAATTCTTGGGGACGCTCACGCTGAAGGTGATCACCGCCATTTGCCCCGCACGCGCCCGACCTAGCAAGGCGTCGGCGATGCTGTCGGGTGAGTCGTGCCGCACCGCCTCAGCGCAGCCGCGGCAATACAACACCGCCGCACGCGCGAACAGCAGTTTAATGTGATCGTTCAACTCGGTCATGGTGCCCACGGTGGAACGCGAGGTGCGCACCGGGTTGACCTGGTCGATGGCGATGGCGGGCGGGATGCCCTCGATACGCTCGACCTGCGGACGGTCCATGCGATCGAGGAATTGACGCGCGTAGGGCGAAAAAGTCTCCACGTAACGACGTTGCCCCTCAGCGTAGACCGTGTCGAAGGCCAAGGAGGATTTGCCCGAACCGCTCACGCCGGTGATAACGATGAGTTCATTGAGCGGCAAGCGCAAATCGAGGGACTTGAGATTGTTCTGGCGGGCGCCGTGGATGTGTATCGCGTCGTCGGACATGGCGGCATTATAAGGCCGAAAAGCCCACAGCCCGCGCTGGCGGGCTGTCGGAAGCATGGTGCCGTTGAGAGGAGTCGAACCTCCGACCTACTGATTACGAATCAGTTGCTCTACCAACTGAGCTACAACGGCGCGATAGGC
The DNA here is from genome assembly GCA_945787555.1 of uncultured Chromatiaceae bacterium. Classification (GTDB taxonomy): domain Bacteria; phylum Pseudomonadota; class Gammaproteobacteria; order DRLM01; family DRLM01; genus CALZJG01. Next base: position 61,830 of record CALZJG010000005.1, read on the forward strand.
GATGTCTGGGTGATTCCGGCTTCAACCCACTTTGGCCGCGCCATGGGCACAGCGCGCGCCGGCGCAAACAAAGGCGGGTGAGTATACGAGAAATCCTTCAAGCGAGACAACTTACACAGCCAGGCACAGCCAGGCACAGCCAGGCACACCCAGGCACACCCAGACATGCCCAGACATGCCCAGACATGCCGGCGTCGAGGAGCGGATCAGAAGCGGTGCGGCGCCCCGGCGTTGCGTACGCGTATGACCACCTCCACGCCTTCCACCACGGTACCCTGCGGCAGCTCGGGCAGTTCACCCAAGGCCACATCGGCGGCGTCGATATCGGTCAAGGTGCCGGAGTCGACGTTGTAGAAATGGTGGTGCGGCGCGGTGGTGGGATCGTAAAACACCTTGGTCGGATCAACGATCACTTCCCTGACCACCCCTTTGCGCGCGAACAAACCCAGCGTGTTATACACGGTAGCCTTGGAGACATGGGTGTGATTTTGGTTGACCGATGCCAGCACCTGCTCGGCCGACAAGTGTTGCGGCTGAGCGAACAGGATCTGGGCGATCTGAAGACGCTGGTGGGTGGGAGTGATGCCATGCTCGCGCATCAGGGCGCACACTTCATCATGATTGAGAGGATATGACTGCATAATTCCTACCATGGCGCTGAATTATACGTCACGACTTTAGATTGAGTCTACTTTGTTGCCTCACCGGCAGCACTCGAGCCCGCACGACGCCGTCATGTCTCTACTGGGAGTGCATAAGGGGTAGGATCAACGCAGGGCGGTCTTGCCAGAATCAGGTCCGCCAGCAAACGGGCGGAGGCCGGTCCCAGCACCACGCCATTGCGAAAATGGCCAGCGTTGACGTACAGACCGCGCCAGCGCGGGTGCGGGCCGATGGTGGGCACACCGCTCTGCGAACCCGGCCGCAGCCCCGCCCAGTGCCGCTCGATCGGGGCGCTTTCCAGCGCCGGCACCAGCGCTATAGCGGCGGCGCGCAATTCAGCATAGGCCGCCTTGGTGGTGGATTTGTCGAAACCCACGTATTCCACGGTGCTGCCCGCCAGGACTCGCCCATCGCGCCGCGGCACCAGATAATGCCCTTGCGCCAAGACCATGTGCCGCACCAGACCGGGCGGGGCCCGAAACAGCAACATCTGACCGCGCACCGGCGTCACGGCGAGCGGGATGCCCAGCTTCTCCAACAGTCGCCCGCTCCAAGCGCCACCGGCCACCACCACCCCGCCGGCGCGGAAGTCGCCGCGGGTGCTGCGTACGCCGCTGACGGTGTCGCCCTGGGTGATGAAGTCTGTCACCTCGGCGTCACTTTCGACTTGCACGCCGCGGCGCTCCAGGCTGGCCCGTAAGGCGCGCAGTAGGCGCGGATTGCGCACTTGCGCCACCTCCGGCATCCACAATGCCGCGTGCGTCAACGACGCCAGCGCGGGCTCCATTTCGGCGGCGACCGGTGCGGAAAGAATTTGCACATGGGCACTCCAGCGCGCCGCCCACGCCTTCGCAGGACCGCGCTCATCAGCCTCCAACAGCAGCAAGCCGCTGCGCGTCCATTCCGGATCGACACCGCTCTCGGCTCGCAAGGTCTCGGCCAAGGCGGGAAAGACGCGCTGGCTCCAGGCGGCCAAGGCCGTCACCGCAGCGGGATAACGCCAAGGATAGAGCGGCGAGAGGATGCCCCCACCGGCCCACGACGCCTCACGGCCCGGTTCGCCGCGCTCGACCACGGTGATTCGCGCCCCCGCTCCGGCCAGCTCGCGGGCCACAAGCATGCCCAGCAGACCACCCCCGACTACAATGAAATCAGACATTTATACACTCTGGGCACGCTTTAAAATACCCGCTCGGGGTCAGCTATGGCGCACAACGGCTGACCGCATCACGCTAATCCCCCAAATCGAGCAATGAGTAAGGGGGCTATGGCTGAAAGCTGTTTGAACGACTCCCCCCACATTCTGACCTTCTCTCTAGAGAATGAGGGCGGCGGGTCTTCCTCGGTGCCCTGTCAAAGATTTAAAAAAACGCAGAAACGCCCCTCGGGCGATCGTGACATGGTGAACCAAAGCTGCTATTTATATCAAATGCTAACCTAATAATGGCGCGCAGGAGCGGCGCTAGGGTGCACACCACGAACCCATGGTGTCATACGGAGTCATGCGGTATCTTACGCGCCGTTTCCTTACCGCTGTAGACCGCTAGCGCACCCATCGAAGTCTGAGAATGAGATTAAGCGTTAACAAACGCAGTGGGGGACATACAACCATGAGCCGTCACGCTGTCGCCTGGCATCGTCTGCCACGCCGTGAACGCGGCGTCACCATGATCGAGGTCTTGATCACCATCGTCGTAGTGGCGACGGGTTTGCTGGGCGTGGCCGGCATGCAAATCCTAGGCATGCGCGCCACCAATGACGCGCATCAACAAACCCTCGCCACACAACTGGCACAGGACATCATGGAACGGGTGCGCACTAACCGCGTCGGCGCCGATGGCGGCTTCTATTCGAGCATCACGCTCACCACGAGCAGCACTATCACCGACCCCGATTGCGTTGCCAACATATGTACCGCCGCCGAGTTGGCGGCCCACGATCAAGCGCAATGGATAGAAATGATCAAGCCGACCACGGGCGCCCCCATCCTGCCGGAAACCACCGTGCAACTACAGTGCTGTACTGCCGGCAACTTCACGATCTTGCTCCAATGGGGTCCGGGCGGTGCCCACACCCTCAGTTCCGAGTTCAGGTTATGACGCCCGGACTGCGCCACCACCGCCCGCCCCAGCAAGCACGAGGGTTCACCCTGGTGGAGCTGATGATCGCCGCCGCGATCGGATTGATCATGGTGGCCGGCATCGGCCAAATCTACCTGGCTAGCAAGAAGAGCTATGACGCCCAACTCAACCTGGCGCAGATCCAGGACACCGGACGCTATGCCTTCGACTTGCTCACCCAAGACATCCGCCGCGCCGGCGCATACGGCTTGTTCGATATGCGCGCGGCGCCCATCACCTCGGTGCTCAACGGTGATCAAACCCCCAGCAACAACTGCCCCAACAACAATACCTGGGGCCGGATGGTGAGGCAGCCACTGTTCGGGATCAACGACAACGATACCGGCTATGATTGCGTGAATGATTGGCAGCGCGGCGATGTACTCACCGTGCGTTACGCCGCGCCGACCCCCGTCGCGGGCGCCTTCCAAGCCAATACCTTATACCTGCGCAGCGAGCCATTCCGCGCCGAGGTTTCTGTTGGCGCTCCAACGATTTTGCCGCCGACTCCGATGACCTCCGATCATGAGTTGGTCGCCCGCGCCTATCACATTACGCGCTCGCGCGACGATGCCTGGATTGTCCGCCACTGCCAGGGCATCGCAATTCCAGCGCTGGTACGAGAAAACTTGAACAGTAGCGGCATACCGAGAAGGGAAGAATTGGTGACCGGCGTGGAGCACCTACAATTCCAGTTTGGCCTGGACACTGACAACGACCCGCAACGCTCGGTGAACTTTTGGCGGAACGCAAATCAAGTCCCCAACTGGATCATCAACGTGGTACCCGGGGTGGCACCCGTCGTCGTGGCGGTGCGGTTCTGGTTACTGGTGCGCAGCGAGTGCCCGGAATCAGGCTACACGGACAACAACACCTACAATTTTGGCGATGTGGCTTACACACCCAATGACAGCTTCCGCCGCCAGCTCTACAGCTCCACCGTGTATCTGCGCAAGTACGTGAGATAGACCATGATTATGCGGATCTCATCCACCGCCCCCCTCCGCGCCCAACGCGGCGTGGCGCTCATCGTGAGCTTGATGTTCATCGTGGCGCTGACCCTGATCGGCGTGGGCGCCATGAACGCCTCGCTGCTGGAACTGGTTATGTCCAGCAATCACCACCAAAAGGCCGACACCCAGGACCGCACCGAAATCTCATTGCGCATGGCCGAAGCTGCCATCCTTAATCTACCCTCGGCAAATAACGACCCGGCGGCGTTCCCCTGGGTCACTGCTGGCGACCAGTATTACGCCACCGGCGACCCAACGCTAAACAACCTCGACAATCTGGCCACTTGGAACACCATTTGGTGGGCAGACCCCGACCCATTCTCCCCCCTCGACGAACGCTATGTGGTCGAATTCATGGGTTGTTACAACATGGCTGGCGCGAATTTGGCCTGCCCCGGGGTGATTGCCCCTCCCCCCGCCTACCAAGCCAATGCGGCCAACATCGCCGTCTATCGCGTCTTTTTACTGTCCAGACAAGGGGACGGCACCGCGCGGGTGACGCAGTCTACTTTTCGCGTCCACTACGCCGTCGCGCCGGGCACAGGAACGGGGCCCAGTCGCAGAGCCTGGGTGGATTATGATCTCTAGCGCGCCCCACTCCGTCACCCGTCATCGCGGCGCCGGCTTCACCTTGATCGAAGCCATGATCGTGTTAGTGGTGCTGGCGATACTCGCGGCCATCGTCTATCCCGGGTACGCGAAATATGTCCACCAAGCCAAGCGCGCCGCCGCCAAGACGGCCCTGATGGATGTGGCGGCGGCGCAGGAGCGCCACTTCTTCAGCACTCGCGACTACACCACCAATTTGACCGCCGCCGCCCCAACGGGTTTGGCCTATCCAGGCATCTACGTGAACGCCAATGGCATGCTGCAAAGTTCATCTTCCGATGCGGTGTATTCGATTAGCGCCGTCACATCAGGCTGTGGTGGCGCCCCCTGCTTCAAACTCGAAGCCGCGCCACAAGGATCCCAATCGGGGGACAGTTGCGGGACCTTCAGCTTGGATTCACGGCGCGTGAAGGGCCCCACAACGAGCGGCTGCTGGTGACCACGCCAAATTTGGCGCTTTGCTTGTGACAGGTTCCCGAATGCCCTTTCCCTCGGGGAGACGGTGGGGGGTATCAATAACTATGAGCCAAGGTGTCTTTTGACCGACCTCACCTCAGCGGTGCCATCCCCTTGCTATACCCTCCTCGATGGAGGACGTAACAATAAACTTTACTCAGCCCGCCGTTAATTCCTTGGGCAAGGAAAAAGTGATGGTCTCCACCCGCCCGTTCATTTCCCGGGCCTCCACCCCACCCCATTCCCTGAGCCGATCGATGACTTGCCGCACCAACACTTCCGGCGCGGAAGCACCGGCCGTAATGCCGACCCGGCGCGCGCCGTCCAGCCACTCGCGGCGGATTTCCTCGGCGCCATCGATAAGATAAGCCGACACGTTCATTTTTTGCGCCAGCTCACGCAAGCGATTGGAATTGGAACTGCTGGGCGAGCCCACCACCAGCACTACATCGCATTGCTGCGCCAGCTCCTTCACCGAATCCTGGCGATTCTGGGTGGCATAACAAATGTCATCCTTACGCGGACCGATGATGCTGGGAAAACGGGCGCGCAGAATGTCGATAATCTCGGCGGTGTCGTCCACCGACAGCGTGGTCTGGGTGACGAAAGCGATATTGTCGGAATGCTGCACGTGCAGCGCGCGCGCCTCGGCGGAATTCTGCACCAAATACATCCGCCCGCCACCGGCGCTCTTGTCCCACTGCCCCATGGTGCCTTCCACTTCGGGATGACCGGCGTGGCCGATGAGGATGCACTCACGCTCGGCGCGGCGGTGACGCTCCACTTCCAGATGCACTTTGGTCACTAATGGACAAGTCGCGTCGAAGACTCTGAGACCACGCCGCGCCGCTTCATCACGCACCGCCTTGGACACGCCGTGGGCACTGAATATCACCAGATTGTCGTCCGGCACTTCGTCCAATTCATCGACGAACACCACGCCTTGGTCGCGCAGCCCATCCACCACGAACTTATTGTGCACCACTTCATGGCGTACATATACCGGCGCGCCGAATAATTCGAGGGCACGTTCGACGATGTGGATGGCACGGTCGACGCCAGCGCAAAAACCGCGAGGATTGGCTAAGATAATTTCCATAACGAGGACTCGCAACGTTCAGGCCGGCTATTCTACTGCACCGGCGGGACAGGAAAAACACGGCGCCTGAGTGACTGAAAGGTCTAGTGAAAACCGCGCCCAGACGAAACCGTCCGGCATCAACTCCCTCTCCCGCAGGCGGGAGAGGGAACGCAACCCCTAGCTTTCATCATCATCTGGGATCGTCTGGCACAGATTCCGCTACCATACAGCGGCGCTTGCGTGGCTCCTACGATGCTTTTCGACCCCGCAAGGCGTCGATAACGATCAACACTGCGCCCAAGCTGATCGCCGCGTCGGCGACATTGAACGCCGGCCAATGACACTGCACCCCGCCCACCACCGGCACGCTGGCGAACAAGGCCACGCAGGATTCGGCGCGGTAATACACATCGAAAAAGTCGATCACATAACCGTACAGGATGCGGTCGATCACGTTGCCCAACGCCCCGCCCAGAATGCAGGCCAACGCAAATCCTTCCAAACGCGCGGTGGCGGGTAGACGCTTCATCCACACCACGATGAACACGCTCACCGCCAACGCCAACACCACGAAGAAGCCACGTTGCCAACCGCCTTGGTCGGCGAGGAAGCTAAACGCCGCGCCGGTGTTATGCGCCAAGGTGATATTGAAATACGACCACACCGGCACTGATTCGTGCAACGCCAAAGCACCCGCTGCCACTTGCTTGGTGATTTGATCCGCGACCACCAGGACGGCGGCGATGACTAGCCACATTTTCATCAAGCGTAACGCCGGATCTCGCCGTCGCCGGCGACGTTTTCGACGCAGCGCCCGCACAGCTCGGGGTGCTCGCTGTGGGTACCCACATCGGCGCGATGATGCCAACAGCGCGCGCACTTGGCGTGCTCGGACGGCGCCACCGTCACCCAGAATTCATCGCCCCCGGCCAGTTTGACGTGTAGCCCCCCGACAGGCGGTTGAGTCACCAAGTGCAGCCGCGCCTCAGAAGTAATGAACACGAAACGCAGCTCCTCGGCGATACACTGCACACGGTCGTGCAATTCACGCCCGCAATACACATCCACTTCGGAGCCTAAGCCGGAACCGATGCCGCCGGCCACGCGCAGCCGTTCCAATTCCTTGCCCACCGCCTCGCGCATAGCGATCACTTCTTCCCATAAGGCCATGCGTTCATCGGCCTCGGCGCCGAACGCCGCAGGCAATTCATACCAGGTTTCCAGGAGCACCGATTCGCCGCGTTGTCCCGGGATGTGTTGCCAAATTTCCTCGGCGGTAAAACTAAGCACCGGCGCCAGCCAGCGCGCCATGGCCTCGATGATGTGATACATGGCGCTTTGCGCCGAACGGCGCGCAACGCTGTCGGCTTGGGTGGTGTATTGGCGATCCTTGATGATGTCGAGATAGTAGCCACCCATGTCCACTACGCAGAAATTGTGCACGCGCTGATAAATCTGGTGAAACTCGTAGGCCTGGTACGCCTGGATGAGCTGCGCTTGCAGACGCCGCGCGCGCTCCACCGCCCATCGATCCAATTCCAACAGGTCTTCGACCGGCAGCAGATTCTCGGCCGGATCGAAGCCGTGCAAATTGGCGAGCAGGAAGCGCGCCGTGTTGCGCAAACGCCGGTAAGCATCGGCGGTACGTTTAAGAATTTCATCGGAGACGCTCATTTCACCGCGATAATCGGTGGCCGCCACCCAGAGGCGCAGAATATCCGCACCCAAGTTGTTGACCACTTTCTGCGGCGCCACCACGTTGCCCTGCGACTTGGACATCTTGCGGCCTTGGGCGTCCACGGTGAAACCATGCGTCAGCACACCGCGATAGGGCGCCGCACCGCGCATCGCCACCCCGGTGAGCAACGAGGACTGAAACCAGCCACGATGTTGGTCGGAGCCTTCCAAATACAAATCCGCCGGCACCCCGCCCAATTCGGCGCGGCGCTCCAACACGCCGGCGTGCGTGACGCCCGAGTCGAACCACACATCCAGGGTGTCGCTGACCTTATCGTACTCGGCCGCTTCCTCTCCCAGCAATTCGGCCGGCTCGAGCTCGAACCAAGCATCGATGCCATGCTGCTCGACGCGTAGGGCCACTTGCTCGATTAACTCCGCCGTACGCGGATGCAGCTTGCCCGAGTGTTGGTGCACGAACAGCGCAATGGGCACCCCCCAAGTGCGTTGGCGCGAGATGCACCAGTCGGGACGCTTATCCACCATGCCTTCGATACGCGCCTGCCCCCAGCCGGGCGTCCACGCCACTTGCTGAATGGCGGCCAGCGCCTGCGGACGCAAACCTTGCTGCTCCATGCTCACGAACCATTGCGCCGTGGCGCGGAAAATGATCGGCGTCTTGTGGCGCCAGCAATGTGGGTAGCTGTGGCGCAGCGCTTCGTGATGCACCAGCGCGCCTCGCGCTTTCAATACCTCGATCACATGATCGTTGACCTTGAAGACATGCTCGCCGGCGAACAGCTCGGTGCCGGGCAAAAACTTGCCGTCGCCGCCCACCGGGTTATCCACTTTGAGCTTGTAGCGCTCACCCACCACATAGTCTTCCTGACCGTGACCGGGTGCGGTGTGCACGGCGCCGGTGCCGGCCTCGGTGGTGACATGCTCGCCGATGATCACCGGCACTTCGCGCGCATAGAAAGGATGCTGCAACCTCAACCCTTCGAGATCCGCGCCGCTGCAAGTGGCGATGACGCGATAATCCTCGATGCCGTAACGGCCCAGCGTGTTCTTCATGAGCGCCTCGGCGAGGATCAAGCGCTCATGACCTTGCGCGGTCTCGGCCTGAACCACCACGTATTCGAGATCCGGATGCACCGCCACCGCTTGGTTGGCGGGCAAAGTCCACGGCGTGGTGGTCCAGATCACTAACGACATCGGGCCGCGGCCTTCATGATCGGGCACGTGCTCACAGCATGTCATCAGGGCCGTCTCGTCGAGTAGCGTGAAACGCACATCGATAGCCGGCGAGGTCTTGTCCTCGTACTCCACTTCCGCCTCGGCCAGCGCCGAGCCGCAATCGGTGCACCAATGCACCGGCTTGTAACCTTTGTGCAAATGTCCGTTGGCGATGATGCGCCCCAAGGAACGTATGATGTCCGCTTCGAAGGCAAAATCCATGGTCAGATAGGGCCGCGTCCAATCGCCCAATACACCGAGACGTTGAAAATCCGTGCGCTGCTTGTCCACTTGGCTCGCGGCATACGCGCGACAAGCATCACGAAACGTCTTGGCGTCCACTTTCACCCCCGCCTTGCCGATTTTTCTCTCCACCTGCAATTCGATGGGCAAGCCGTGACAGTCCCAACCCGGTACATAAGGCGCATCCTTCCCGTCCAGGGTGCGCGCCTTGACGATGATGTCCTTGAGCACCTTATTCACCGCATGTCCGATATGGATCTCGCCATTGGCGTAGGGCGGTCCGTCGTGCAACACGAACTTAGGCGCGCCTGCACGCGCAGCGCGCAGTTTGTGATATAGCTCCATGTCCTGCCAACGCCGTAACATCTCCGGCTCGCGCTGGGCCAAATTGGCCTTCATGGAAAACGCCGTCTGCGGCAGGTTCAAAGTGTGTTTGTAATCAGCCATGTCTCGTTTCGCAATCAGTCTGTACTCGTAGATAAATCTTGCCCCCTCTCCCGTGGGCGGGAGAGGGCTGGGGTGAGGGCCTCGAACGCATCGCCGCCGTGCCTATGATGCTCGGCTAGCCAACAGTCCCTCACTCGGCCCACTGAGCCGCGGCGGCGCACCCTCGCCAGGCGACTTCCACCCGGCACAGCGGAAATCGATGCGCATACATCAAGACCTGGTTCGCTGGCGTCGCGCTGGTAATGACTATTATCTCTCGCGATGAAACGCCCGCGCCGCCTCCACGTCATGGGCAATTTGCGCGGTCAATTCCGCCAAGGAGGCGAAGCGCCGCTCATCGCGCAGTTTATGCAGAAAATCCACATGCACGTAGCGCCCGTAGATATTCTGCTCAAAATCCAACAAGTGCACTTCCAACTGACTGCGCACACCGCCCACCGTCGGCCGCGCGCCGACGTTGGCCACGCCGGACCACGGCTCAGCGTCCAGCCCGAACATTTCCACCGCATACACCCCGCGTACCGGCGAACTCTTGCGGTGCAGATGAATGTTGGCGGTGGGAAAGCCCAACTGCCGGCCGCGTTCATCGCCGTGCGCCACACGCCCGCACATGCGGTAGGGTCGCCCCAACAATTTCTCCGCCGTGCTCAAGTCATCCACCGCCAGTGCCTCGCGGATACGCGTGCTGCTCACGCGCAGGCCGTCGACGCAAAAGCTGTGCATGGCGGCGACTTGAAATCCATGCTGTGCACCGGCCTCGCGCAACAGCGCGAAATCACCGGCCCGGCCCTGGCCGTAACGGAAATCATCTCCGACGACCAGATAACGCACCGCCAGCCCCTCCACCAGCAAACGCTGGATGAAATCCGCCGCCGGCAGATCGGCGAGTCGCCGATTGAAGGGCAACACCACCACGCGCTGCACCGAGTAACGGCGCAGCGCCTGCAGCTTTTCGCGAAAACGCGTCAAACGCGGCGGCGTCTCGCCATGGGTGAAAAACTCGCGCGGCTGCGGTTCGAAAGTCACCACCACCGTGGGCAAGCCCAGCTCCGCACCGCGCTCGGCCAGCTGGCCCAGCACCGCCTGGTGCCCCAGATGCACGCCGTCGAAATTACCGATGGTGGCCACGCAGCCGCAATGCCGGGGCCGCAAGTTGGCTATCCCGCGAATGATGTCCATGGAAACACGCGCGCCCCGCGTCGACTAAGGACTCCGATTATAAAGGACGCGCCGCGCTTGTCACGGTTCACGTCCGCAGCCGCAAGTGGCGCAAACGTACGCCACACAGCAATGCCATGACCGCATACGCCAGGGCACCCACCGTCACCCACAGCAATAATTGCCCCGCGCGCTGCGCTGCGCCCCATTGTTGCCACGCTTCCAAATCCGCAGTGCCGAACCACAGCACCGCCGCCATCGCGACACTGGCCACCGTCACCCGCCACCCCAACGCCGCCCAACCCGGTTCCGGGTGGTAAGCCTCGGCGCGGCGCAAGGCGCGATAGAGCAGGGTGGCATTGGCCAGGGCCGCCAGCGAGGTCGCCAGCGCCAGCCCGGCATGGGCGAGGGGAAACACAAACAGCACATTCAGCACCATGTTGATCACCATGCAGATCACGGCGATGCGCACCGGCGTACGGGTGTTCTGGCGCGCATAAAACCCCGCGGCCAGCACCTTGACCATGATGAACCCGCACAGGCCCAGCGCGTAGGCCATCAGACTATAGGAGGATTTCACCACGTCCTGGCCGCTGAACTCGCCGTATTGGAATAGCGTGGTCAACATTGGCCCGGCCAGCAACACCAAGCCCACGGTGGCTGGCAGACCGAGCACCACCACCCAGCGCAGACCCCAATCGACGGTGCGCGAGAATTGTTCGGGCGCGGCTTGGGCGTGCTTTTCCGACAGGCTGGGCAGGATCACCGTGGCCAAGGCCACGCCGAACACGCCAAGCGGAAACTCCACCAGGCGATCGGAGTAATAAAGCCACGACACGCTGCCGGTAACCAAGAACGAGGCGATGAGCGTATCGAACAGCAAATTGATCTGCGCCACCGAGGAGCCGAAGATGGCGGGCAACATGAGCTTCAATATGCGGCTTACGCCCTCGTGACCGCGTCGGAAACGCGGCCGCGGCAACAGTCCCAGCTTCCATACATAGGGCAGTTGGAATGCCAGCTGCACCACGCCGGCGATAAACACCCCCCAGGCCAGCGCAGTGATTGGTTCATCCATCTGCGGCGCCAGCCACAAGGCGGCGGCGATCATGCACACATTCAAGAAAGTCGGCGTGAAAGCCGGCACGGCGAATTTGCCATAGGTATTGAGGATGCCGCCGGCCAGCGCAGTGAGTGACACAAACAGCAAATAGGGAAACGTCACCCGCAACATGTCCGTGGCCAGATCGAACTTGCTCTCCTCGTCGATGAAGCCGGGCGCGAACAGGGCGATAAGCAGCGGCGCGGCCACCACCCCCACCACGGTGACCAACATCAAGATGGCACCCAGTGCCCCGCTCACGTGGGCGACCAAATCGCGCACCTTGGCGTGCTCGCGGCGGGTCTTGTATTCCGATAACAGGGGCACGAAGGCCTGCGAGAAAGCCCCCTCGGCAAACAAGCGGCGCAGGAAGTTGGGAATCTTGAAGGCGACGAAGAAGGCGTCGGTGCCCGCCCCCGCGCCGAACACGCGCGCGATGACCATATCGCGCATGAAGCCAAGGATGCGTGAAATGAGGGTCATCCCCCCGACGGTGCTGATCGATTTGAACAGATTTTTGGCCATAGGCTATGCGGCTACCGCGTCTATCTGGCAAAAGTTCAGCATCTTACTCAAGGGGCAAGAGTTAAGCGAACAACGCTTGACTCTTGCCCCTTGAGTCGTCATCTCAAATCAACCCACCCCCACCCTGTCCCGCCCCCTTCAAAGGGGCGGGAAACGCATCATCAGTGTCCGCCTATAGACGCATCCCTTCGCACTTATCCCGGCCGCGCCGGTTGACAAGCGGGCCCGAAACAGGGATAGTACGCGCCTTTCTACAACCTTCGAATTTTGGGAGTTGACCCTTGGCTAACTCAGCTCAAGCAAAAAAGCGCGCTCGCCAGGCGGAAGACCGCCGCCAACGCAATGCGGGCCAGCGCTCCGCGGTACGCACCGCGATCAAGAAAGTGGTTACCGCCATCACCGCCGGCGACAAGACGCAGGCCGAGGTCGCCTACAAGGCCGCCCAGCCGAGCATCGACGCCATGGCGCGCAAGGGCATCATCAACAAGAACACGGCCGCCCGTCACAAGAGCCGCCTATCGCAGCACATCCGCGCCCTCAGCGCCTAAGCGACGCGTCACAGTGCAAAACAAAAGCCGGCTTGTTTCAGGCCGGCTTTTTGCGCTTGGGGAAGGCGCGCTTAAGCGCTAGACGCCTAAGCCTAGGCCCACCTCCAATGCGAGGAAAGCGGAGATCAAAGCGCAGCGATCAGGTCATTATTCCGCGCTTGCTGCGCGCGCTTGAATTCGTCGATCAAATCTCATAGAAGGCTTGCCGTGGCAGATGCTTACAGCGCTCCGCGAGTCTCAACGCCATGCTGAACCCAGCATCATTCCGCCTCAATCCCACCGCTCACACCAGCACCAGATTGTCGCGATGAATAAGCTCGGGCTCGTCGACATAACCCAGTAGTCGCTCAATGCGGTCACTGGGCTGCGACATGATGCGCCGCGCTTCCTCGGCGCTGTAATTGACCAAGCCCTTGGCCACTTCCGCACCGTTCAAACCCACGCACACCACCAACTCGCCGCGCGAGAAGTGACCCTCGACCCCCTTCACGCCCACCGGCAACAGACTACGGCCCGATTCGCGCAGCACCCGCACCGCGCCGTCGTCCAACATGAGCTTGCCGCGCACCTGCAACTGACTCGCCAGCCAGCGCTTGCGCGCGGCGATGGGCTCGCGCGCCGGCTGAAAGAACGTCCCCACGGCCTCGCCTTCGGCGATGCGCCGCAACACCTCGGGCTCACGCCCGGCGGCGCTGACGGTGGCCGCGCCGGAACGGGCTGCGCGCGCCGCCGCGCGCACCTTGGTGAGCATGCCGCCACGCCCTAGACTCCCTACGCCGCCTGCGCCCGCCATGGCTTCCAGGGCGGGATCGTTGGCAGCGACCTCGTCCAGTAATTGCGCCTCGGGGTGTACGCGTGGATCTCGATCGTACATGCCGGGCTGATCAGTGAGCAGCACCAGCACATCGGCCTCAATGAGATTGGCGACCAAGGCGGCCAGCGTGTCATTGTCACCAAAACGGATTTCCTCCACCGCCACGGTGTCGTTCTCGTTTACCACCGGTACCACGCCCAACTCCAACAGCGCACGCAGCGTGCTGCGCGCATTGAGATAGCGCTGCCGATGGGCGAGATCATCGTGAGTCAGCAGAATTTGCGCGGCATGCAGACCGAAGCGCTGGAAACAGCTCTCATAAGCCTGCACCAAGCCCATTTGCCCCACCGCCGCGGCGGCCTGCAATTCGAACAGCGCGTGGGGTCGCTTGCGCCAGCCTAAGCGCTGCATACCCTCCGCCACCGCGCCCGAGGAGACCAGCACCACGTCGGCGCGGCGCTCGCGCAACCCAGCGATTTCCGCCGCCCAGCGCTCGATGAGTTCGCGGTCCAAGCCGCGCCCGTCGGCGGTGAGCAGCGAGCTGCCAACTTTCACCACCCAACGACGCGCCTTGGTGAGTTCTTGTCGCGTTTTCATGGCCTCAATTCACGATTACTATATTTGATGAACAAACCACGCCGGCAGAGCTAATGCTCGACTCTTCGCGCCCCGCGCCCGTCGCTGAGGGGAGGATAAGCAAGGGGGCAAAGCGCTCGGGGATAAGAGCGTGGGGCCCACCGATCCGCCTTGAAACCAGGCGCGTCCGGCATATCGACACCCTCACCCCAACCCTCTCCCGCCCGCGGGAGAGGGTTGGGGTGAGATTGACTACTCCCTACCGAACGAGCCCCCTGACACTCGCCTATGTCCGCCACTCAATCACTTTGCCTTCTCGCCGCGCATGCCTTCATCATCGGCCTCTTCCGCGGCGAGACGCTCCAGCGCCTCCATCACTTTGAACACCAGCGCTTGCGTTCCTTCGCTGGCCAAGGCGGAAATGGCGAACACCGGGCCCTGCCAAGCCAGTTGACGCACGATATCGGCGCAGCGCGCCTCGCGCGTCTCCTCCGGCAGCAAGTCCACTTTGTTCAACACCAACCAGCGCTCCTTCTCCGTTAGCTCAGCGCTGTATTTGCTCAGCTCGGCTTCGATGGTACGCACCTCCTCGACCGGGTCCGGGCCTCCCTCCAACGGCGCCGCGTCCACCAGGTGCAACAGCAACCGGGTGCGCGCTAGATGCTTCAAGAAGCGGATGCCGAGGCCGGCGCCTTCCGCCGCGCCCTCGATGAGTCCGGGGATGTCCGCCACCACGAAGCTGCGCTCGCGATCGACACGCACCACACCCAGGTTGGGATACAAAGTCGTGAAAGGGTAATCGGCCACCTTGGGGCGGGCGGCGGAAACGGCACGGATGAGGGTGGACTTGCCCGCGTTGGGCAGGCCTAACAAGCCCACATCAGCCAGCAGTTTCAGCTCCAGCTTGAGCATGCGTACCTCACCCGGCGTGCCCTTGGTAAATTGGCGCGGCGCGCGATTGGTGCTGCTCTTGAAACGCGTGTTACCAACACCGTGCACGCCCCCCTGAGCCACCAGGAGACGCTGCCCGACTTCGGTGAGATCGCCGATTACCTCGTCGGTATCGACATCCCGTACCACGGTGCCCACCGGCACCTTGATCAACAAATCGTCGCCACTCTTACCCGTGCAATCACGCCCCATACCGTTCTGGCCGCGCTGGGCGCGGAACGAGCGCGTGTGGCGAAAGTCGACCAAGGTGTTGAGGCTGCCGTTGGCGACCAGATAAAGGCTGCCGCCATCGCCGCCGTCACCGCCGTTGGGCCCGCCGAAGGGAATAAATTTCTCGCGGCGAAAGCTCATGCAGCCATCACCGCCGTCGCCGGCTTTGACCCGGATGGTCACTTCATCGACGAATTTCATGTTTCACTGGCCGCCATGGGATAAGAGCAACGATACCGCAAACAGCGCGCAAATTAGACGGCGCGTGTGCCTGGAACCTACAAAGAAAAACCCCGCCACGGTGGGCGGGGTTCGCATGCTACACAAGCTGCGCCCGCGCCGTATCAGGCGGCAGGCACCACTTTGACATAGGTGCGGCTGTTCTCGCCCTTGGTCTCGAACTTCACGACGCCGTCCGCTTTCGCGAACAGGGTGTGGTCACGACCGACACCGACATTGACGCCGGCACGGTAACGGGTGCCGCGTTGACGCACCAAGATATTACCCGCCAGGACGGCTTGATCGCCGAAGCGCTTCACACCCAGGCGCTTTGAAGCGGAGTCGCGTCCATTACGGCTACTGCCGCCTGCTTTCTTATGTGCCATTGCGCAATCCTCTTCAGCGTTAACCGGCGCTAATGCCGGTGATATGCAATTCGGTGTAGTTTTGACGATGTCCCTGGGTCTTGCGATAGTGCTTGCGGCGGCGGAATTTGACGATCTTGATCTTCTCACCACGACCATGGGCCCTGACGGTGGCGGTCACTTTGCCGCCGGCGACATAGGGAGCGCCGATTGTGACGTTCTCGCCTTCGCCGACCATGAGCACTTTTTCCAGCTCGACGCTGCTGCCGGCCTCGGCGGGCAGTGACTCGACACGCACCAGATCGCCTTCCGATACGCGGTACTGCTTGCCGCCTGTTTGTATGACTGCGTACATGACACTGATTCTCCAAATGTTTTCCCCGGAGACCCCGGGCAAAACGCATAAATCGACCTAAAAAGAGCCGGAATTTTATCGAGTTGCAGAGGCGCCGTCAAATCGCGCGCCAGGTGAGCACCGATTGCATTGCCCGGCGCGGCCCGCTAGCATGCTGCGCTCCATTATAGAAAATCGCGGATTTATGGATATACAAGCGGTTCAGGCCCTGATCGCGGACGACATGCACGCGGTCAACGAGCTCATCGGCCGGCGCCTGAGTTCGGACGTGGTCCTCATCAACCAATTAGGGCATTACATCATCAACAGCGGCGGCAAACGGCTGCGCCCGGCCTTGGTGCTGCTCAGCGCCGGCGCATTCGCCTATCAGGATCGTCACCACATCCAGCTGGCGGCCGTCATCGAATTCATCCACACCGCCACGCTGTTGCACGACGACGTGGTGGACGCCTCGGCGTTGCGCCGCGGCCAAGAAACCGCCAACGCCATCTGGGGTAACGAGGCCAGCGTGCTGGTCGGCGACTTCCTCTATTCGCGCGCCTTCGAGATGATGGTGGAAGTGAACAGCATGCGGGTAATGGAGATCCTTTCCCATGCCACCAACATCATCGCCGAAGGCGAGGTGTTGCAACTGCTCAATTGTCACGACGCCGACACCACCGAGGAGCGTTACCTCGACGTGATCCGCTCCAAGACCGCCAAGCTGTTCGAAGCCGCGGCGGAACTCGGCGCGGTCGTCAGCGGACAATCCGCGGAAGTATGTCGCGCCATGGCGATGTACGGCATGCACTTGGGCACGGCCTTCCAACTCATCGATGATGTGCTCGATTACAGCGCCACCAGCGCCGATATCGGCAAGAACATCGGCGACGACTTAGCCGAAGGCAAGCCGACGTTGCCGCTTATCCATACCATTCGCAGCGGCACACCAGAACAAGCCGCGCTGGTTCGAGGTGCGATCGAACAAGGCGGTCGCGAACAAATCGACGCCGTCACCGCGGCCATTGAATCGACCGGCGCCATCGCGTACACTGCGCGCTCGGCGCGTCAGGAGGTGGATAAGGCACTCGCGACCTTAGCTCTCGTGCCCGCTTCGCGTTACAAGGATGCCTTGTGCGCCCTCGCCGAATTTTCCGTCAATCGCAATCATTAATCGGGGTGTAGCTCAGCCTGGTAGAGCACTGCCTTCGGGAGGCAGGGGCCGGAGGTTCGAATCCTCTCACCCCGACCAATTAAATCCCTTGCCTTCAATCAGTTAGAAATACGACACACCCGGCATTGGTTTCCAACTGATTATTTGTCACAGCGTTGTCACACTCGTTCGCGAACGAACGGAGTATGGCCATGGCAACCTTCAGAAAACGCGGCGCCTATCAATGGCAGGCCCAGGTCCGCAAAAAGGGCCATCCACTGCAGACCAAAACCTTCGACACGCGCACGGCCGCCGAATCGTGGGCACGTGCCATCGAAGTCGAGATGGACAAAGGCATGTTCGTCTCTCGCGTCGAGGCCGAGTCCACCACTCTCGCTGAACTGCTGGAACGTTACCTGACTGAAGTCACCCCACAGAAAAAAGGCGCCGCGCCCGAAGCGGCGCGTATTCGGGTCTACATAAAACATCCCCTCGCCCAGCGCTACGTTGCCGGGATTCGCGGTGTCGATATCGCCCGCTACCGCGATGAACGCCTCAAGAAGGTCTCTTCAGCAACCGTCAAACGTGACCTGGTGATTCTTA
>CALZJG010000006.1 GCA_945787555.1 uncultured Chromatiaceae bacterium
GAGTGTAGCGACGAGGAAATCCTCGCCGCGCAGAAACTACTGGCGCAAAAGGAAGGCATATTCTGCGAACCCGCCTCCGCCGCCTCACTGGCCGGCGCGCTGCGTGACATCGATAGCGGGAAAATTCCCGCCGGCTCGAAAATCGTCTGTACGTTGACCGGCCACGGTTTGAAAGATCCCGACACCGCCATCAAGCAAAGCCAATCTAAGATGATCACCGTTGAAGCCAAGCTCGATGCGGTGAAGCAGGCGTTGCTCGATAACATGGCCGGCTAAGCTTTGCACAAATGCCCCATGCTGTAACGCTTGTGCATAGGTCCTCGCGGCCACTAGCGGTGATTCTGCGAATGTCCAAATGATTTGTATTTTCGTATTTTCCCACGTTCAGTAGAGCATAGGTCCTGGATCCGGTGACTTTTTCTGAGCGTTTCGGAATAGTAGATGCGGTCAGGCGTGAGCGCGGCCGTCGTGCTCTGGTCGTGTTGGCGGTGACATTATTCAGAGCATTCAGTAAGCGATTGGCAGTACGCGGCAGCATGTGTTGTGCATGCTGCCGCGGCGTCTTCAGCAAGTTTTCCTATCTCAGCCATCGCGTCAGCCGGGTCATCACGGTACGTCCACGTGGCTACGTAATCAGACCAATCTGCTCAGTTGATGGCGTGCTCTTGCTTGGCTAGTATTATCCCTAAGTCGCTTAGGGTGTTCCCTAGGTGTTCGACACTCAGCACCGTCGGTTTTACTACGAGCAGGAGCTAAGCAAGCAAGATAACTCAATCCGGGGACGCTCATTGCCCAATTCGCAGCCGGGTAGGTTTTCGCATTGCATGGAGTTGGTAATAGATAGTAATGGAGGTATCTAAAATGGACATCAAGACGTCTTTCGTCATCAGCGCCACGCTGGCACTGGTAACGACTTTGAGCATACCGGCCGCACACGCCGATCTTACGCCCATGGAGCAGTTGGGCAACAAACTTTATTTCGATGCCAACCTCTCCACGCCGCCGGGGCGCGCCTGTTCAGGCTGTCACCTGCCGTGGACCGGTTTCGTCGACCCCAATAGCGGCTTTGGCACATCCATTGGTTCGCTACCGGACCGCTGGGGCAATCGCAACGACAATCCCTCAGCCTATGCGGCGTCGATACCGGCGTTTCAACTTGATCCGGTCAGTGGCGAGTATATGGGCGGGTTGTTTTGGGACGGCAGAGCAGACTCACTCGAAGATCAGGCCAAGGGCCCACCGCTCAATCCTTTGGAGATGAACAACGCCGACAGCGCGGAGATTGCTGTGAAACTGCGCCAGGCCTCCTATGCCGGCATGTTCGCCCAGGTTTTCGGGCCTGGCGCCCTGGATGATCCGGACGTGGCTTTCGACAATATGGCCAAAGCCATCGCCGCCTTCGAGCGCACGGTGCTGTTCAATCAGTTCACTTCCAAGTTCGACGCCTATCGTAATGGCCGTGCGCAACTGAGCACTCAGGAAGCGCGCGGCTTGAACCTGTTCGAAGGCAAAGGCGGCTGTGCGCAGTGCCATACCAGCACACCTGCGGCCGACGGCACGCCGGCGTTGTTCACCAATTTTCGCTATGTCAATCTGGGCGTGCCGCGCAATTCCGCCAATCCCTTTTACGGTGTATCGAGTGAGTTCAACCCGGATGGTAGGAATTGGATCGATTTGGGTCTGGGTGGACGTTTGGGCGATCCCAGCCAGAACGGCAAGTTCCGGGTACCCAGCCTGCGCAATGTCGCGCTCACCATGCCATACATGCACAATGGCGTATTTCGCACCTTGCGTGACGCCGTACGATTCCACAATACCCGGGATCTCGGCGGCTGGGCACCTCCGGAAGTACCCGCTAACGTCACGCCGCTGGTGGGCAACCTGGGCCTGACAGACCAAGAGGTCGCCGACATCGTCGCCTTCCTGTGGACGCTGACGGACGGCATCGGTCCTTACGGCGGCAATCTGTTCAACATGCTCAATCCCGACGGTACCATCACCGTCATTCCCGGTGGGAACTTCGCGCCCGGCGGATTTTCCACGAGTACGAGCACCACCACGTTTGGGTCCGGCGGCTCCACCAGCACCCGTACAACGACCACGACCAATACCAACTCCGGTGGTGGCTTTGGATTCAATACGGGTTTCGGTCCGGGTACAACTCGCTTTGGACCGCGCAATGGCTTCGGGCGTTAACCCCCCATATGAGAGACGACGGAGGGCCCACCGGGCCCTCCGGTCTTCTTACAGGTGATGCTTGGAGCAGGGTGCCTGCGCGCCATCCGCAATGCACAGGCCGCAACAACAATGGGAGCGCCGATAGGCGTGGCGCGTTGCAAGGAATGCGATCTTCCCGCTATGGCTGATAAACTGCTTGAACACCCTTACTAAACTCGGAAGGGTGTGCAGATAAGCTGTTCTTGTACTCAGTTACTAATGAGTACGTTAGTAAGCCGACACTAAGATGTACGTTCCCGCCTCCTTTGAAGGGGGCGGGACAGGGTGGGGGTAGTGTAATCAAACTCAAATGCTAAGGCGAAACAAAGTAAGGGGTGTCTGCTTACTCTGTTTCGCCTTAGTAATCGGAAACCCATCGTCGCGACGGACGTTGTGTTCGAGCAGACAGCCGCCCAAGAAGTCGATGGCGGTCTGCGTTCAATACCAAATACGCATGCGTTTGAATGTGTCGTCTTTCTTGATGTAGTGATGCCGGGCCACGGCCAGGATGTGAATGATCACTATCGCTGCCATGCCATAAGCGAAGTACATGTGCAGCGCGATCAGTAGGTCGGTGGCGTCTTCGGAGAGTTCTACCAGGCTGGGAATTTCCAGCAATTCATAAATGACTACCGGGTCGCCTTGTGTCGTGGTGGAGAGATAGCCCAATGCCGGCACCACGGCGAGTGAGCCTGTAAGTAGTCCGTGGGCGATGTGGGCGCCCCAGTATTCCCAGCGTGCAAGATTGCCCGCCAGTTTGGGATTGGGGCTGATCAGCATCCACGCGATCTTGACGAAGAACAACACCAGCACGGCCATGCCCAGTGTTTGATGCAAATCGAAGGCGCGGTAATACCACGGGTCTTCATTGCTCAGGCCGGACATGTACCAACCCAGCGGGATGAGGCTGATCACTAATAGGGCGATGAGCCAATGCAGGGTTTTCGCGATGGTGTTGTAGTTATCTTGTCGTTTTGTCATGCATGGTCAGCTTAGCGCGGACGCGGCGTGAACGGAATCCGAAATCAGGGCATGGCGGGCCTCCCCGGGCGAGCAAGTCGCGATAAGTGCTGCCTGAGGGCCACACATAGCGCTGAGTAACTTGAATATCGCCCCTGTGAAATGGGTGGCTCGATCAGTGCGTGAAATTCATTGCAGTACCGGCCTAACCCGGCACCTCATGCTGAGGGTGCGCTTGATGGCTTATTTGACCGCTGCCGTGTCCAGTTTTCGTTACTACATCAAGCCCGGCTGCTCCCATACCACCTTTCCGCACGGAGAAACGTGAATGCCAACTTGGGCGGGGGGTGAGGCATTACGTCGCGGGATTGCCATGCTGCGCTGGTCGACGACAGAAGTCACCCCACTAGGCAAAATCTGTCCTGCGATAGGAGATCAGAATGCCCGCCGCCAGCTGATCCGGCGCAGATTAGCGCTTGTCTCGCACGCTCCTTGGGTGGCTGACAGGCCCCTCCGCGGCGGGCGTCTTCCCTGGTGGGGACGCCCGCCGCGGTGACTCTTCCATTGAGGATTTGGGGCCATTCTGGTACTTTGTTGTCCCATCTTTCCGGCCCCTGGCCGCAAGTTAAATCCTGGAAGTCATGACTAAATTTATCTTCGTTACCGGCGGGGTGGTTTCCTCCCTGGGGAAGGGCATTGCCTCGGCCTCGTTGGGTGCCATCCTCGAGGCGCGTGGTCTGAAGGTCACGCTGCTCAAGCTCGACCCGTACATCAACGTCGATCCCGGCACCATGAGCCCGTTTCAGCACGGCGAAGTGTTCGTGACCGATGACGGTGCGGAAACCGATCTGGACTTGGGCCATTACGAGCGCTATGTGCGCACGCGTATGAGTAAGGCCAACAATTTCACCACCGGGCGCATCTACGAGAACGTGATCCGCAAGGAGCGGCGCGGCGATTACCTGGGTGGTACGGTGCAAGTGATTCCGCATGTCACCGATGAGATCAAACGTTGCATCAAAGTGGGCGCCAAGGGCGCCGACGTGGCCTTGGTGGAAATCGGCGGCACCGTGGGCGATATCGAGTCATTGCCGTTTCTCGAGGCTATACGCCAAATGGGGGTGGAACTGGGACGCGATCATGTGCTGTACATTCACCTTACGCTGGTGCCGTACATCGCCGTGGCCGGTGAACTCAAGACCAAGCCGACCCAGCACTCGGTGGCGCAATTGCGCTCCATCGGTATCCAGCCCGACGTATTGATGTGCCGCTCCGAACGACCGCTGCCCGCCGAGGAGCGGC
>CALZJG010000007.1 GCA_945787555.1 uncultured Chromatiaceae bacterium
GAGTCCACCACTTTCAACCAAAGCCCCGGAGTGAGTGGGGGGCTGACACGAGTGGCCCGCCACAATGTCCGTGAGGCGCTTTCAAGAGACGCCGCCGTGTCGCATCAATTCCCCTCCCCCTATCAGCGGGAGGCCCAGGGAGGGCGGGTAGCGCCGAGCATTGCTCGCTGATGTTCACGTGAAGAAGCCGCAATGTGACACATCGCATCATCAATCTTAAAGATGACTTAGATTAGAGATTATCCGGGTAACGCTTGATTTCGGCGCTCGCTTTGAGCGCGTTCATATAAGCCACGAATTCCGCATCGGCGTAGTCGCGACTCAGCTCCTTCACCACCCGCTCGCGCGTCGCCGCATCGGCTAGGCTGGGATCGCCCTCTTGCACTGCATACACCGCAGCCACGGCGTAATCGCCGTTGCCCAGCGCCAAGCCCTGGTAAACCGGCTTAGCTTCCGTCGGGCGCTGCGCTCGGAATGCCGCCGCCACGACTTCACGATTGACACTGGCCGCTAGCCGATCAATCATGCCGGCCCGCTCCCAACTCAGCTCGTGTTGTTTAACCACTTCCGCCGCATCAGCCCCCTCCTCGATGGCAGCGAGCAGCTCGCGTCCCAGCGCCTCGGCTTGCTCCCGGGCGAATTCCAGCCGCAAGGCTGAGCGGATTTCGCTGCTCACCTCGTCCAAGGGACGCACTGTCGCGGGACGATGCTCCTGCAATCGCAAGGCGACGATATGATCGGGCCGCAATTCCACCAGCTCGCTATTATGGCCGCCCAGCAACACTTCATCGCTATAGGCCGCATTACGTACCCGCGCATTGGCGGCGATGCCGGCTCCCTTCTCAGCCGTGAAAAAGTCGCTGGTTTTCACTTCCAGATCCAAGGCAGCGGCCGCCGCGGTAAGATTGTCGGGGTGCTCAAAAGCCAGGTTGGCCAATTGCTCAACCTGTTCGAAGAATTGCGCCTCGGCCTGAGTGCGCTTGAGGTCGCGCTCGACTTGAGCGCGCACTTCTTCGAAAGGTTTAAGGTCACCACCGCGTACTTCTTCCAGCTTGATGATGTGATATCCAAACGTGCTACGCACCGGCTCGCTAACCTCGCCGACTTGCAAGGCGAACGTAGCGTCCTCGAAAGAACGATCCATCATCCCACGCCCGAAGAACCCCAGGTCGCCGCCGTCGCCGGCCGAGCCGGGGTCTTGGGATTGCGCCTTGGCCAACTCTTCAAACGCGGCGCCCTCACGCACTTGGGTCAGTAGCCCTTCAATTTTCGCCTTCGCAGCGGACACTTCTTCCTCCGGTGCGTCGCTACCGACTTGCAATAGTATGTGACGCGCACGGCGTTCTTCGGGAACGCCAAATTCGGCGGCGCGTTGTTCATAGCTTGCTCGCACGTCATCCTCGTTCACGGATACACCGGCGGCCAGCGTATCCAAGGACAATTCCAAATAATCGACGCTCACCTGCTCGGTGGTACGAAAGCGCTCACGATTGACTTCGTAATAAGTCTGCACCTGCTGATCATCGAACTGCGCCTGCTCGATGAATCGGGCCGCCGGCACCACCACATAGCCGACATCGCGCTGCTCGTTCTGCACGCGGATCAAGGCATCAACCAGCGCCGCCGGCACGAAAGTCGTTTCAGCCACGCCACTGCGAATTTGCTCCACCAACAAGTCGGTGCGGACCGATTGTTCGAATCCGCCCACCGACATTCCTTGCGAACGCAACAAACGGTTGTACAACTCAGCGTCGAACTGACCCTCACTCTGTACGGCCGAGATGGTGCGAATTTGTTGGGCCACTTGCATATCACCAATACGCATTTTGGCATCCAGCGCCGCTTGCAAAAGCACCTCGCGACCAATCAGGCCTTCGAGTACGTCGTTCTTCATGGTCTTATCGTCGAAGATAGCGGGATCGAAGTTGGCTCCCAACATGGCCTGCAATCGCGAACGTTGCTGTTGATAAGCCTGCTGGAATCGCGCCGAGGAGATCTTAGTGTCGTTCACGACGGCGACATTCACTTCCGCTTCTGGACTGAAATATTCATTGATGCCCCACAAGGCGAAAGGCACGATCAAGATGATGACGATGAACCAGGCGAACCAGCCATGTGCTCTGTCGCGGATGAATGCAAGCATGATGAGTGAACGCTCCGTGAGTGTTGTCCCTAACTCGCGCAGGGATAGCGCGGCATGGTAACAAATCGCTAGAACCAGAAAAAGAGAAAGGGCGCTACCACATCGCGGCGCGCCCTTATCGTTCAGTCAAATGGCGGAGTGGACGGGACTCGAACCCGCGACCCCCGGCGTGACAGGCCGGTATTCTAACCAACTGAACTACCACTCCTAATATCGACACTGCCGTATATCGACGCTGCGGTGGTGGGTGCTGAGGGGTTCGAACCCCCGACCCTCGCCTTGTAAGGGCGATGCTCTCCCAGCTGAGCTAAGCACCCGAGAAGGGCGATTATTGTACGGCGTCTTTGAGCGCTTTACCAGCCTTGAATGCAGGAATCTTAGCGGCTTTAATCTCTATGGTTTCACCCGTTTGCGGATTACGACCAGCACGCGCCGCGCGCGAACGCACAACGAAGGTACCGAAACCCACCAAGGTCACTTGGTCATCCTTCTTCAACGCATCGGTGATGGAATCCACCACAGCATCCACCGCGCGACTGGCGGCGGCTTTGGAAATGTCTGCAGATGAGGCAACGGCATCAATCAGTTCTGACTTATTCACTACTTTGCTCCCTTACGATCGCATAATCTGACGCCGACTGGACAATAATCTTTAGGTAGATCCAACGGTGCAGGTAAAACCGAAGGCGCATTTATACATTCGCCTCCGATGACTGTCAAGCCAAGTACGCAGTGAACACGACGCGCATTCAAA
>CALZJG010000008.1 GCA_945787555.1 uncultured Chromatiaceae bacterium
CACGACGTGCGTGATGCGCCACCGCTTTATTCCGGCTCCTTTGGGCTGGGCAGCCGCGATTTGCAGCCGGAGGCCTTGATCGCGACGATCGAAAACATGCTGCCGACAAGCAAAAAGAAACGACTGTTCTATTTGGGCATCGATTTCCTGCATCCAACGGCCGTGACACCCAAACAAGCCTTGCACCAAGAAACGATTGCGCAGGCCTATCCCCATCTCGCCGAACTCGCGTTGCACGGCAGCGAAAATCCCAACCTGATGCCCAAGGACAGCATCACCGTGCGGCTGCATTCGGTCGGTGGTTGGGGCGCCATCACCACCGGAAAGAATCTCGCCCTGACCTTGTTCGACCTGCTCGGCTATCACATCAAGGCCAATCCCAAATACGGCTCGGAAAAGAAGGGCCAACCGACCAGCTATTATCTGGCCGCCGCGCCCGAGCCGATCCGCATCACCTGCGAATATCACTATGTCGATGCCGTGCTCTCACCCGACCCCAAGGTGCTCGATCACACCCACGCCCTGGCGGGCCTGCGCCGTGGCGGTGTGTTCATCATGCAAAGCGGATTGGGGTCCTCGGAGAAGGTCTGGGCCGCGATACCTACCCACTATAAGAAAATCATCGTCGAGCAAGATATCAAGCTGTACTACCTCGACGCCTTCACGATCGCGCGCGAAGAAGCCAGCGATCCCGATCTGACCTTGCGCATGCAAGGCATCGCCTTCCAAGGCGCCTTCTTCGCCGCCGTGCCGTTGCTGCAGCAGGCTGGTTTCGACGAAGAGCGTCTACTCAAAGCGATCAGGGCACAATTGCAGCGCAAGTTCGGCGCCAAAGGCGCGCGGGTGGTCGAGGACAATTTGCGGGTGGTCAAACGCGGCTACGACGAGCTGCGCGAGGTCACCGACAAGCCGCTGGCCGCAGCCAAGCTAGGAGCCATCCCCGTCACCTCCGAGCCAACCTTGCCCGTGATGCTCAAACGCCTGCCCCAAGGCCGGGCCGGCGTCACTGATATTCAGCGTTTTTGGGAACAGACCGGCAGTTTCTATGCGCGCGGCCAGGGCGGCGATAATCTCGCCGATCCCTACATCGCGCTGGGGACCATGCCGGCGCTATCGGCGACCTTCCGTGACATGAGCGCCATCCGTTTCGAGCACCCGCAATGGATCGCGGAGAACTGCACCGCCTGCGGCAAGTGCTACACTGCATGTCCGGACACGGCCATTCCCGGCCTGGTCAGCGAGCTCTCACACGTGTTCGATGCCCTGCTGAGGCGCATGAAGGAACGCGGCGACTCACTTACCCTGCTGCCCGCAGCCGTGCGGGTTATGGAAACCAAGCTGCGCTCACTGCTCAATCAAGCCCAGGAGAATGACTCGGTGCGCGGCCTGTTGGATGAGGCTATCGCACAGACCCTCGCCGCCAGTGATGCACATGTTCGGTTCGCCTTGAGTGAGGAATTCCGAGCGTTGCAAACCGCGCTGGGTGATTTTCAATTCACTCTCACCCGCCCCTACTACACCTTGGCGGAGCAGCAGGCCGCGGGCAGCGGCGGCCTGTTCAGCATCACCGTCGATCCCTACACCTGCAAGGGCTGCGGCGAGTGCATCGCGGTATGCCCGGACGACGCTTTGCGGCCGGTCATGCAAACCGCTACGTCACTGGCGTCGCTGCGCGACAACTGGGAATTGTGGCTGGATCTGCCCACCACGTCCCAGCGCTATATTCGCGTCGACAATCTCGAAGAGGGCATAGGGGCGCTGGAGACCATGCTGCTCGACAAACAAGTCTATACCGCCTTGGCCAGCGGCGACGGTGCCTGCATGGGTTGCGGCGAAAAGACCGTATTGCACCTGTTCGTCGCTACGGTGCAGGCGCTCATGCAACCGCGTATCGCCAAGCATGTCGCTAATCTGGAGCAACTCATTCAACGCCTGGAGCAGCATGTACACCTCAAGCTGGTGGATGAGATTCAACTCGATGATCCCACGGCACTGGCGGCGCTGATTGCGCAAACTGGCGACGGCGATTTGACCCTGGCCCAACTCGCCGAGCAAATCGAGCGACAGTACGGCGGCGCGGTCATCGACCGGCAGTGGCTGACGCGGGTGGTGCAACTGTTGGCTAAGCTCAAAGACCTGCGCTGGAAGTACTTAGAAGGTTTGACCGGTCAGGGACGCACGGCTATGGGCATGGTCAACGCCACCGGTTGCACCTCGGTGTGGGGCAGCACCTATCCCTACAACCCCTACCCTTTCCCCTGGGCCAATCATTTGTTTCAGGACAGCCCCTCGATGGCCCTGGGCATATTCGAAGGGCACATGGCCAAGATGGCCGCGGGCTTCAAGGCCATCCGCCTGGCCGAGTTGGAATTATCCGGCGCCTACCGTGCGGCCGAACACGACGCGTATTTCACTCATTTCAACTGGCGGCAGTTCAGCGACGAAGAATTTCAGCTGTGTCCGCCGGTGGTGGTGGTAGGCGGTGACGGCGCCATGTACGACATCGGTTTTCAGAATCTGTCGCGAGCAATGATGTCCGGCAAACCCCTCAAAGTCGTCGTCGTCGATACCCAGGTCTATTCCAATACCGGCGGCCAGGCCTGCACCTCGGGTTTCTTCGGCCAGATCTCGGACATGGCACCCTATGGCGCGGTGCATGCCGGCAAACAGGAGGTGCGCAAAGAGATCGGCTTGATCGCAATGGCCCATCGCACCACCTATGTGATGCAGAGCACCAGTGCCTATCCCAATCACATGATCGGCGGTTTCATCACCGGCCTCATGAGCCGCCGCCCCGCGCTGTTCAATTGCTATACGCCCTGTCAGCCGGAGCATGGCATCGGCGACGACATGAGCCACCAGCAAGCCAAGCTGACGGTCGAATCACGCGCCTATCCGCTGTTTCACTACGACCCGGACCTAGGCAAAACGGTGGCGGAGTGTCTCGACGTGCACGGCAATCCAGCCCTGGGAGCAGACTGGCCCGTTTACAAGTTGAGTTATCAGGATGGCGGGCGCAGCGAACACAGGGAAATGCCGTTCACGTTCGCCGACTTCGCCATGACCGAAGTGCGCTTTCGGAAACATTTTCGTCATGCGCCACCCGACAGTTGGCACGAGAACATGATGCCACTGGTGGAGTTTCTCGCCCTGGCAGGAGAGGAACGTGAGGGCAAGTTTCCTTATATCTGGAGCGTGGACGGCAAGCAACAGCTCAGCCGTCTGCTGGTCGATCAGACGATGGTGCATGCCTGTGAAGACCGCCGTGATTTTTGGATCATGCTGCGCGCACTCGCCGGCGCGGATAGAAGAGAAACGCCGCTGCAGGAAATCGAGGAGCGCATGCGCCGCGAGATGATGGAGAAACTTAGTCATTCACTGCTGCAACTGGCCGGCAGCGAGCCGCCGGCCGGGGAAGCAGCCAACGCACCTGCGGAAGCAAAGGCGATCACGGCGTCCGCTCAAGGCGAACAAGCTTACCTGGCACCATGGCTGGACACCGATGCATGCACCGCGTGCGGCGAATGCATCGCCATCAACCCCGATATTTTCGCCTACAACGACGACAACAAGGCCTATATCAAGAATGCTCAAGGCGGGCCTTATCGTGATCTGGTTAGTGCTGCGGAACGCTGTACCGCGCGCATCATTCATCCCGGCCTGCCACGCGACCGCTCCAAGAAAGGCATCGACAAGTGGATCAAGCGGGCGGAGAAGTACAACGCTTAACACAGCACAAGCAAAGTCGTTAAAGCCCTCTGCTACCCTCGGGAGAAGGGCGACAGATTAAAGGAGCCTCTGCTTAATTCGTTCTGGTCATTTCGACCGCAGGAAGAAATCTTGTATCTCGCAGATTAGATCGCACGCTGCAGCAGAAGATTTTTCGCAAAGATCCCTCGTGTCACTTGGAACGGGGCTCGGGACAGGGCTCGAAATGACCGATTATTTAGAGATTCCTGAACGTCGGCAGATTATGAAATTTGGCCCCCGCAGTCGTAGTCAACAACACAGGAAGAGCTGGGATGAATTGGATGACACGCAGGAGCTTCCCCCACGGCATTCATCCGCAGCCGGCCAAGGACGAGACTCAGCGCGAGCCCATCCGACAATTCCCCTTCGCACCGCTGATGGTCATTCCCCTCTTGCAACACATTGGCAAGCCGGCCGTTACGGTCGTGAGCGAGGGCCAGGAGGTGGTGCGTGGCCAACTGATCGCCCGGCCCGATGGCTTTCTCTCGGTGGCCATGCATGCCCCGGCCAGCGGTGTGATCCGCCGGATCGATCGGGTACCCACCCTGCTCGGCTCCATGGTGCCGGGCATTTATCTCCAACCTTTTCCCGCCTCTACCCAGGAAGTGTGTGAGGGTATGCCCTGTCCTGTTGAAACCGCCACGCCCGAAGAAATCCTCGCGGCGATACAGCAGGCGGGCATCGTCGGCTTGGGCGGCGCGGGCTTTCCCACCCATGCCAAGCTGCAGGTACCGGCGGACAAACACATCGACACCGTCATCATCAACGGCGTCGAGTGCGAACCCTATCTCACCACCGATCATCGCGTGATGCTGGAACAGAGCGCGGACATCTATACCGGGATTCGTTATGTACTAAAAGCGACCGGAGCGGCGCGCGCCATCATTGCCATTGAAGATAACAAACGCGATGCCGCCGAGTATCTGGGCGCCATGCTGCCGTCTGACTTACCGGTTTCGATAGAGCTCGTGACGGTGAAATATCCGCAAGGTGCGGAAAAACTTCTAGTCAGTGTTTTGCTTAACCGCGAGGTACCCACCGGCGGCTTACCGGTGGACATTCATGCCGCGGTCATCAATGTCGCCACTACCGCCGAGATCGGCCGATTGCTGCCCCGCGGACGGGGCATACAGGAACGCGTCGTCACCATCACCGGCCCTGCAGTGCGGCGACGCGGCAATTACCGCATCCCGATCGGCACCCCGCTGCGTTTCGCGCTCGAAACCGTGGGCACGAGCGAGGACCTCAGTGAAGTTTTGGTGGGCGGGCCGATGATGGGGCAGGCCGCGCCCAGTCTCGATATTCCCATCACCAAAGGGACCTCGGGGGTGGTGGCCTACACCGAACGCGAAACGGGTCACCAGCCGCCGATCTACCCCTGCGTCCATTGCGGCGACTGCCTGGAGGCCTGCCCGATGTCACTCAATCCCTCGCAACTGGGCTTGCTGGCGGCGCGGGAACACTATCAAGCCATGGTGGATGATTTTCATCTGATGACTTGCTTCGAGTGCGGCGCCTGCTCCTATGTTTGTCCTTCGCACATTCCGCTGGCGCAGCGTTTTCGCGTCGCCAAGGCGTATATCCGCAAGAACCAAGCCAGCGTAGTGCGGAGCCAGGCATCATGAGTGCAGGCAGGCGCCAGTCCAACTCATACTACCCGAACGCTAAAGCATCACACCGTTTTGTCGCGCATGGATGAAAGACCAAACAAGACGCTGAAAATCAGCGCCGCGCCGCATCTCGCCTCCGGCGCCAGCGTCGAACGCATCATGCGCAACGTGGTGTTGGCGCTGTTACCTACCACCGGCTTCGCCGTTTACGCCTTCGGTCTCGCCGCGCTGCTCAGTCTGTTCACCGCTACGCTGACCTGCGTGCTCGCCGAGCATCTATTGTGCAAGCTCGCCGGTCGGCCGTCGACGGTAAAAGACTGGTCGGTGGTGATCACCGGCTTGCTCTACGGCCTCACCCTACCGCCGGGCCTGCCGCTGTGGATGGTGTGTCTCGGCGGGCTCATCGCCGTCGCTATGGGCAAAGCACTCTACGGCGGCTTGGGTTATAACTTGTTCAATCCGGCTCTAGTGGGCCGGGCCTTTCTGCAGGCGGCCTTTCCCACTGCGATGACCACCTGGACACCCGCTTTCAGTGCGGATCGATTTACCTCCTTGCCCGGCTCCATGCTCGCCCCGCCTTTTGGCACGCCGCATTACGATCAGATCAGCGGCGCCACGCCGCTCGCCGCGATGAAGTTCGAGCAAACGCTGAGCGACACGGTGGACTTGTTTCTGGGTTTGACCAGCGGTTCGCTGGGTGAAACCTGCAGCCTGCTGATCTTGCTGGGCGGACTCTACCTCATCGCACGGCGCATGATGAACTGGCGCATACCGGCCGGCATCTTCACGGCGGTCATCCTATTGAGCGGCCTCTTACACCTCAGCGACGCACAGGCCTATCCCTCGCCCTTGTTCATGCTGTTCTCCGGTGGTTTGATGCTCGGCGCGATGTTCATGGCCACCGACATGGTGGCCTCGCCCATCACGCCGCTCGGCTGCTACCTCTACGGTGTGCTGATTGGCGCCCTCGTGGTAGTGATACGGCTGTGGGGCGGTATGCCCGAAGGTGTGATGTACGCGATACTGCTGGCTAATGCCGTCTCGCCGCTCATCGACCGGTTGATACAACCGGTGGCTTACGGCACGCGGCGCAGTAAGGACAGCTAGAGAATGACGGCGCCGGCTTTGGCGCGCGACCCGCTCCCACGCCTCCCCGCTCCTAGGGGAGAAGTTTGAGGTGGGTGCGCATGCGGACAGTGACACACAGCTTGGTGATTTCTCTCATTGGTTAAAGGAACAG
This sequence comes from uncultured Chromatiaceae bacterium, assembly GCA_945787555.1. Lineage (GTDB taxonomy): Bacteria > Pseudomonadota > Gammaproteobacteria > DRLM01 > DRLM01 > CALZJG01. Next base: position 6,601 of record CALZJG010000008.1, read on the forward strand.
AATTGACACCCGCGGACATAGAGATCCCCATCACGACCCGAGCCTGGCCGCTGTATCGGGCCTTGGTGGGCCTGGGTCTGATCTGCGCACTGATCATCGTGTCGGCTTATCAGTTAACTGCGCCGGTGATCGAGCGTAGCAAGACTGCGATGCTGGAACAGGCCATCTTCACACTGCTCCCAACGGCGCTCTCCAAGCACGCATATCGACTCACTGCGCAAAACCGTTTCGAGCCCGCGACAGACAAACGTAACAGCGCGCGCTTGATCTACGCCGGTTATGATGCCGCCCATCGTCTGGTCGGTTTCGCCGTCCCGGCCCGCGGCATGGGCTATCAGGACAGCATCGAGCTGCTGTACGCGTATGGGCCCGAACAGCAAGCCATCATCGGTCTGCAGGTGCTGAGCAGTCGCGAGACCCCCGGCCTCGGCGCACGCATCGCCAGCGATCCGGCTTTTCTCCACAACTTTGCCCGCCTCGATGTCACGCTCACGCCGGGGCTGCATCTCGCTCATCCCATCGAGGCGGTGCCGGCGGGCAAGAAACTGGCCGCCTGGCAAATCGACAGCCTCAGCGGCGCCACCGTCTCCTCGCGGGCGGTGGCCGCGATACTGCGCCAGAGCAGCGAGTTTTGGCTTCCTTTGTTAACAACCCGTCAGGAGGACTTCACGCGTGGAGCACCACACCGCGACCTCGCCGACGGCTGACGATTCGGCCGGCGACACCGATGTTTTCATCACCGGTTTGTGGCGGCAAAATCCCGTCTTCGTGCAAGTGCTGGGCATGTGCCCTACTCTCGCCGTAACCAATTCCGCGCTCAACGGTTTGGCCATGGGCCTGGCGACGACGTTCGTACTGCTGATGTCCAATACGCTGGTGTCGCTGTTGCGTAAGGCGATTCCTCGTCAGGTGCGTATCGCCAGCTATATCCTTATCATCGCCACCTTCGTCACCGCGGTGGACTACATCATCCAGGCGCTGAGTCTGGAACTGCACAAAGCACTGGGCGCGTTCGTCTCCCTCATCGTCGTGAACTGCATCATCTTGGGGCGTGCCGAGGCCTTTGCTTCGCGCAACAGTGTACGGCGTTCCCTGTTAGATGCTTTGGGCATGGGACTGGGTTTCGTGTTCGCCTTGCTCTGTCTGGGCAGCGTGCGCGAGATCCTGGGTAGTGGCACGCTGGTCGGTATTGCGGTACTGCCGGACGGTTTCGAGAAATGGGTGGTGATGTTGCTGCCCGCAGGCGGGTTCTTCACCCTGGGGCTCTGGCTGATGGTGTTCAAGCGTATCAAGCGAGAACCGCCGCGCGCCACCGAGACGCAACCATGAACGAGACCTCGCTATGGTCAGTGTTTGTCAATGCCAGCTTGGTGAATAATTTCGTCCTGGCCTATTTTCTCGGCATCTGCCCCTTTCTCGGCGTGTCCGGCAAGCTCGCTACCGCCAGCCGCATGGGCGGAGCAGTGACCTTCGTGATGATCATCGCCTCGGTTTGCGCCTATGGCATCCATGCGTTGCTGTTGCTGATCGATGCCCCCTATTTGCAACTCATCGCCTATGTGGTGGTGATCGCCGCGACGGTGCAAATAGTCGAGATGTTCATCAAGAAAACCAGCCCGACGTTGTTTCGCGCCCTGGGCATCTTTCTGCCTCTCATTACCACCAACTGCGCCATCCTCGCCGTGGCCTTGTTTCAAACCAACCGTGCCTATGATTTTATGCAGTCGATCGTTTTCGCCTTGGGTGCCGGGCTGGGATTCACCTTGGCACTGATGTTGATGGCGGGATTGCGTGAGAAACTGGAACTGGCCAGCGTGCCCTCATTGGTACAAGGCACCATCGTCACCTTGATCTCTGCCGGAGTGCTATCCTTGGCTTTCATGGGCTTTGCCGGTTTGGGAGCATGAATGCAGTGCTCGCCTATCTAATCGCGGCGGCTGTCATTATCTTGTTGATGTGCGTTTGGGTGGGCATCGAACGACTGCGATGGAATCGCAGCAGTGATCAGCGCTGCGGCACATGCCATGCAGCGACACTCTGCCACCCTAAGCCATCGGCACAGCCGGAGCCATGAGGGACACAACGATGCATCTAAGCGACTACACCAACGCGCCGCGCCATAGCGCGACCTTGATCGCCAGCACCCGCATTACGCCACCTGCGGCCGAGGAAGAAGTCAAAGAACTGATTTTGGAAATAGACGAGCCGCGCTTCGTCTATCAAGTGGGTCAGAGCGTCGCCGTGCTGGTGCCAGGCCCTCATCCCTTGGGCGAAGCTGAGCACTTGCGCCTCTACACCATCGCCAATCCTCCTGAGACGGCCGTTACCGGCAAACCTCGCATTACCCTGTGCGTGAAACGCTGCACCTATATTGATGAATACAGCGGCGAACAATACCAAGGCATCGCCTCGCATTATTTGTGCAGCCTGCCAATCGGCGAGCGCCTCATGCTGAGCGGACCATTCGGATTGCCTTTCGAAATCCCCGCAGAGCGTGATGCCAACCTACTCATGATCGGTCTGGGCACCGGCATCGCCCCTTTTCGCGCCTTCGTCAAACATATCTATGAGGAGCTGGGCGGCTGGGAAGGCAAGGTACGCTTGTTCTATGGCGCCCGCACCGGACTCGAAACCTTGTACATGAACGACGAGCGCGACGACTTTGCTCAATACTACGACCGGGAAACCTTCGAGGCCTACAAAGCTCTCAGCCCGCGACCGCACTGGGGCGTACCGCCTGCGCTAGGCAGCGCGCTAGCCCAACACCGTAGCGAAGTCTGGCAGTTGATCAACCGCCACAACACCTACGTCTATATCGCCGGTCTAGCTGAAATCAGACAAATGCTCGAGCTGGCCTTCAGCGACATAACCGGGTCCGAGGAAAAATGGGCGCGCAGAAAGGCCGAGTTGGTGGCCGGAAAACGTTGGGTGGAGCTTATATACTGAACGCCACGTTAAAGAATTGCCGAATAATTTCCTTATCCGTCATTTCGACCGAAGGGAGAAATCCTAAGATGTTGGTATTCTGCACGGTTCAAAGGTTGTAGATTTCTCGCTAATCTCGAAATGACAATTAGTCGGACCTTCTTAATTGTTTACTCTTTGAGTACGCACTTACGATAGAGGTCCTTAAACTTGCCATTCGGATCATATTTTTTCTTTAGTTGGTCATAGGCCGACTGATTATAGAGCCCCCAGAATTGCTCACGCGTGTAATAAGAATCCGAATACAATGATTTCATCCCGCCGAGGGCCTGCACCACGTCCTCAATCTGGCGATTGTAATACCCCGGTGGCAGCTTCTCTCTGCCGCGTTTCACATCCCAGAATCCGAAGTTGACGTAAAGCACCTCCGGATCCAGTGGGTAAAGATCGAAACTGACCTGTTTATTGTAGGCGCGCGTGGGACATACCCATACCGGCATGAAGCGGATGGACTCGTGATAAAAGTCGAGAAAATCCGCCGCCTTTTCGATTGGTATCTCAACATCCTGGATTACCGACTCGCTGTGCAGGTCGCGCAGCCGGTCCAGATAGTCGCTGAGTTTCCAGCGGCTGTTCCAGCGCATGATCTTGGTATAGCTGATCGAATTCAAGCGACCGCGGCCGTAAAGGCGGCGCACAAGTGGATGCTGGGCATACAGGTTCTTTGAGCACCAGAACCAGTCCGTGTCCCAACGCCAGATATAATCTTCCGCGGTCAGATAATCTTCCGTGCGCTCGCGCAGCGATTGGTAGTAAATGTTTTCATAGGTGTAATCGCTGGTATAGGGCGCTTCATCTGTGAACTGGCCGACGGTAAGTATCATCTCGTCGCGCCCGAACACTACACCGTCAATAAAGGCGACATCGACGCGGTCGCACTGCCGCGCCAACTCGGCAAAGTAAGCATGCGGATCCGAGTGGCGCAGGTAGGACAGCTTCACGTATCGCTTCACCGGCACCACCTTGACCTTGAGTTTGAGAGCGTAACCCAACGTTCCATAGGAGTTGGGGAAGCCGTAAAACAGCTCTCGATGCGCGTTGTCGGGCGTGCACAGCACGACGGAGCCGTCGCTGAGCAGGATCTCCATTTCGCGCACCGTTTCATGAACCAGACCATAGCGGAACGATGAGGACTCGATGCCGCAGCCGACCGCCGCCCCGCCAATCGTGATCGATTTGAGCTGCGGCACCACCGCAGGCATGACCTGATGTTTGAGGCACTCGGCCACCAAGGTGACATAGGGCGTCATCCCCTCCACTTCGACATAACCGGCCGCGGTATCCACGCGCAGTACTTGATTGAAATCCCGCACGTCCAGGCGTCGGGTCCACGCCTCTTTGCGTTCGCGAAAAAGATTAGAGGTAGTCTTTCCTAAGCGAAACTCTGCGCCATGGTGCGCGCGCAGGAACTCGCTCAGGCGGCGCTTCTTTTCTTCGTAGGCAAGAGTGCTCGTCACGAGGTCACTCGCTTGAATGACATAAGCGTTGGATCAAAGGGGGGCACGGGGTTGTCTATTCTCATAGAGATAGCGGCGCGTCCAGGGCAGCTCGTTGACGTCTGCACGGTTGAACGTAATCTGAAACAGCTGCAGTGAACCGCTCTGAAATCCGGCAATGGACGATACCAGATAGAAGCGCCAGGAGCGGACGAAGGTTTCATCGAACATCTGGCGCACTACTTCACTGGCGCCCTCATAGCGAGCCAGCCAGTGCTCCAGCGTCCGTACGTAATGGAGGCGCAGGTTTTCGACATCTTGCACTGTGAATCTTCCCGGCTCCAACACCTCGAGCATCTCGGCCAATGCCGGCGGATAGGCGCCCGGGAAAATGTGCCGCTCTATCCAGGCATTCAAGGGCATGGGCCTGTCTCGTCCTATGGAATGCAGCAGCCCGCGCCCGCTAGAACTCAGGCAGCGATCGATTACCGCGCCCAGCTCCACGTAGTGAGCTTTGCCCACATGTTCCAACATGCCAACGGAAACGAAAGCCCCGTAGCGGCCAGTGATGCTACGGAAATCTTCCTCGATGAATTCGACCAGTTTGCTGAGCCCCTCTTTCTTAGCTCGCTCGCGGGCATAGACGATCTGCTCGTGGGAGATGTTATAGGCCCGCACTTTAACCCCATAGTGCTTCGCCATATAGCGCGTTAAGGCACCCCAACCGCAACCCGCTTCCACCACGGTTTCACCGCTCTTCAGGCGCAGTTTGCGGCAGACATAGTCCATCTTAGCCTGTTGCGCTTCCTCAAGGTTTGTTGTAGGCGTGGGAAAATAGGCACAGGTATACACCAGCTCGGGGTCCAACCAAAGCTGATAAAAGGCGTTGCTGATATCGTAATGATGATGAATGTTGTCACGTGCGCGCGCGAGGGTATGAGAAGCGAGCTGCGGGAACTTGAGCTTAAATCTCTCCCAGAGCCGGCGCCGAGCGCTGGCCTGCTCTAATGGATCGACATACTCGAGTAGTTTTACAAAATCGCCCTCGACATCTATCTCGCCAGACGTATAGGCCTCGCCGAAGTACAAATCGGGACGATAGAGTAGCCGCAGAAAATTACGCCGCTGGTGTATCCACAACCGTGCCACCGGCGTGCCGTGATCCGTGCCTATGACTTCACCGCTCCATAATACAATCTCTATGGGGGGGTTGCCCAACATAGCCAAAACTCGACGCAACGCGGCTCTTTCTAAAATAGATACCTTGTCCGTCTTATGGGTGCCGGTATTGTCTAGGGTTTCCATCTCGCGGATACCGTTCCTGTCGTCCCAGAGATCAGTACAGCCTCCTCATCATCATATGCCATCCTCGATGCGTAGCACGCTGGCATTTTTCGGTGCCAACAAGGATAAACAGATATCAATAACAACATAGCATCGAAATCTGATCTCGCACCCCCCGCCCGCGTCACTCCGGGGCCCACCGGTTTACCCCTATACGATCCAGCTTATCCTTGCGTCGCCGCTTTGTCTCATCGTGATCAATTGCACAACACGCGACAAAATATCGCTTGCGCAGCATGAGGGCAGGTGGCAACAACCGCCGATATGTGCGCCTGACGCACAGCTGCGCGCCGTCGCAACTCATACCGATTCGACCTGGCAATCCATTGTGTTAGCCATTGAGTTCGCGTTGAGATACATTTAGCGAGCGATGGAATCATCGCTCCCGCCGTAACCGAACCAAAAGGAGCCGCTATGTTGGATCTCAACCCAGAAACGGTCTGTTTCATTATCGATAAGGCCAAGGAGTTTCACGCCAAAGAAGAGGTGGTCATCCCCGAGGAACCGACAAATCCGAGCGATGATTGGGCGCTCCAGGTGTTAGCGGACCACGAGGATGATCTCACCTATCAGGAGTTCAAAGCTGCGGTCGATGATCTGGAACCCGATCAGCAAGCCACCCTGGTGGCCTTGACGTGGGTGGGGCGAGGCGATTACAGCGAGGATGAATGGGATGCCGCCTTTTCCGATGCCACGGCCGGTTGGACTCAGCGTACGGCGGAATACCTGATGGCCAAACCCATGCTCGCGGATTATCTGACAGAGGGGCTTTCCCTGCTCGGTTATAGTTGTGACGCGTAGACATCGAATGCGTCTACGATCTTCTATAGCATGGACCTGAGCGAAGAAATCCGCCCTCAGGCCGCGACGATCTGCCTCCTGTAGCTGACAGGCCTCATCTCGCCCCTACCAGTCGCTAAGACTTGACCTCCGTGGCACAAACCACGCCTATCTTTCCTTGGAGCGCATCAATCCGTCGACCTAAAATGCAATTGGACTGCGTGCAGTGGAACTTGTCAGTCCAGCACAATGAGCCATAATCATTGCATGGCTACGCTTCTTGAACACGCGCTGGATAGGCGCAATTTTGCCTTCATTTTTATGATGATGACAGCTTGTAGGCCCGCCTTCGCCTCGGAGATCGATGATTACGCCCAGCACCGCGCCGCGCTGATCGAGGAGATCACCGCCGATGTGCGCGCCACCGCCAGTTATTTAGGCCGCCGAGCATTGGATCCGCGCGTGCTCGCGGCGCTGGGTGAAGTGCCACGCCATGAATACGTGCCGCCGCGCGAGCGTTTCCGCGCCTATCGCAATCAGCCACTGCCTATTGGGCATGGCCAGACCATTTCTCAACCCTACATGGTTGCGGTGATGACCGACCTACTCGATCCACAATCCGATGATCGGGTACTGGAGGTGGGCACAGGGTCCGGCTATCAGGCGGCGGTGCTGGCCGAACTGGTCAAGGAAGTCTACACCATCGAAATTATCGAACCGCTTGGTCGCGCGGCGGAACAACGACTGCAGGCGCTGGGCTATACCAATGTCACGACCCGCATCGGCGATGGCTATTACGGGTGGTCGGATAAGGGGCCATACGACAGCATAGTGGTCACGGCGGCGGCCAGTCACATCCCCCCGCCGTTGCTGGAGCAACTCAAGCCGGGTGGTCGTATGATCATTCCAGTCGGCTCGCATTTTCTAACACAACACCTGGTGCTGATTACGAAGAATAGAGACGGCACACTGCAAACTCGTCAACTGTTGCCGGTAAGATTCGTGCCCCTCACCGGCAAGCATGATTGACGCGTGTATGGATCCGACCTCCTCCGAGGGTGAGCGCCTCCCTATCATAACCATCGCCCTGGTCTCGGCCGCTGCACTGGCCTATGAAGTATTGCTGATGCGGCTCTTTTCCATTGTGCAGTGGCATCATTTTGCCTATATGGTGATTAGCCTAGCGCTGCTCGGTTACGGTGTCAGCGGCAGTTTTGTGTCACTGACACAGCAATGGCTGCTGGCCCGCTATACCAGCGCCTTTTGCGCCAATCTTGGGCTATTCGGTCTCACCAGCGTGGCTAGCTACCTGCTGGTGCAACAGGTGCCCTTCAATCCAGAAACGGTTTTGTGGGACTGGCATGAATCGCTGCGGCTGTTGCTCATATATCTCTTACTGGCAGTGCCGTTCTTCTTTGCCGCCAATGCCATCGCGCTGACCTTCATCCGCTTTCGCGGGCAAATCGCCCACGCCTATGCCGCCGATCTGCTAGGTGCAGGACTAGGTAGCCTGAGTGTGATCGGACTGTTGACGCTGGTCCTACCCCTGTCAGCGTTAGGCCTGGTCGGCGCGCTGGGCCTGATGAGCCTTCTGGTATCGACCTGGGAGTTGCGCCTGGCGCGGCGTGCCTTGTGGAGTGTGTTGACAGTCGCTGTGGCGAGCGCCCTGGTGCTGGTCACTCAACAAGCAAGACTGGAACTCTCACCCTACAAAGAGCTCAGTCAGCTCCTGCGTATCGCGGGCACTGATCTCGTCACTGAAATCTCCAGTCCCCTCGGTCTGTTGAGCGTAGTGGAAAGCAAACAGATTCCGCTGCGTCATGCCCCTGGGCTCAGCCTCATGGCGCACCACGAACCGCCGGCGCAGGTGGCGGTGTTTAGCGATGGTGGCGGCATGACGGTCATCAACGATGGCAATGCTGAGCCGGCTTCCTATCACCACCTCGATCAGATCACCTGGGCGCTGCCCTATCATCTGTTCAGCCCGCAAAAGGTGTTGGTGCTCGGGGCCGGTGGTGGCACCGAGGTATTGCAGGCACGCTTACAGGGCGTGGCGGAGATCGACGCCGTGGAGATCAATCCGCAGTTGATCGAGTTGGTACGCGGACGTTACGGTGAGTTCTCTGGGCATCTCTATGACCAACCCGGCGTGCATTTGCATGCCGTGGAGGCACGCGGTTTCGTCGCCACCGGGGCCAAACGTTACGATCTCATTCAATTACCGTTACTGGACAGCTTCGCTACCAGTTCAGCAGGACTATATGCCCTGAATGAAAGCTACCTCTATACCGTGGAGGCCTTGACGACCTTTTTAGATCACCTGACTCCAGGGGGCTACCTCGCAATTAGCCGCTGGATCAATTTGCCCCCGCGCGATGCGCTCAAACTGTTCGCCACCGCGGTGGCGGCGCTGGAACAAACAGGCGTTGCAGATCCGGGCCGGCATCTGATCTTGATCCGTGGCTGGCAGACCAGCACGCTGATGGTCAAGAACGGTGCTGTCACCCCCGAGGAAGTCGAGGCGGTGCGACAGTTCGCTGCCGCACGCGCCTTCGACGTCTCATGGTTTCCCGGCATACGGGAACAAGAGACCAATCGCTACAACCTGCTTGACGAGGCTCACTATTACCGCGCCGCGCGCGCCCTACTCGGTCCGGATCGCAGGTGGTATCTCGTAGAATATAAATTCAATCTGACGCCGGCGACGGACGCAAAGCCCTATTTCTTCCAATTCTTCAAGTGGGAGACGCTGCCCGAGATCCTTGCTCTGCGAACTCGTGGCGGCATGCCATTACTCGAATGGGGTTATCTGGTGCTGGTGGCGACATTGTTGCAGGCGCTGTTCGTCAGCGTCGTTTTGATTTTGCTTCCTCTGGTCGTATTGAAACGGCGTGCCGCACAACAAAACGCAACGCATAAGCGGCGTGTACTGGTATATTTCACCGCGATCGGCCTCGCCTTTCTATTTATCGAGATCGGCTTCATTCAACGCTTCATCCTATTTTTGCACCACCCCCTTTATGCCACCGCCGCCGTGCTGACCGGCTTTCTGGTGTTCGCCGGTTTAGGCAGCGCCTACGCTAGACATTTGGCACAGGTCGACCGCCACCGCGTAGGCGTAGGCGTTGCTGTGCTGGGCATCGCCCTCGTCAGCGTGATTTACTTGTTCTTGTTGGGGCCGTTGTTTGCGCACCTGATGGCTTGGCCGATTGCGGCTAAGATTACCGTAACCTTGCTTTTGATCCTGCCGCTAGCCTTCTGTATGGGCATGCCCTTTCCCTTGGCACTAGATCTTCTGGGCCGCGATGCGCCTAGCCTGATCGCCTGGGCCTGGGGGGTAAACGGTTGCGCCTCGGTGATCAGCGCGGTATTGGCGACATTACTCGCCATCCAGTTTGGCGTTCATACGGTCATTTTGGCCGCACTGGCGCTCTATCTGCTCGCGGCGCTCAGTCTACCCCACCGCGGTTTACACCGAGCTAATCAATTGCGGCATTGATCCTATTGCTATACGCGGCCGCCATAGGAGGAATGCAGTGTTACCCCGATATGCGTCCCTTGTTGCACCACACGACTATGTAGAGGGAACAGCTGCTCCAATAACAACAGCGTCGTGCGGGCATGCGAGCTGAATTCGCGCACACGGAACATCGACTCGCCACGAGCCAAGGCCATGTAGAGCAACAGCTGATCCGCGGCATGGACATCCAGCGTTGAATCGGAGATCAACTCCGAGCGTAGGTCCTGAGCCGCTTGGGTCCCCAAGTGCTCGGCGGTTATCCCGCGCTGCGCGGTCACCGCTGCGCCCAGACGGGTATGCTCCGTGCGTGCCATGAGCGTCAGCGCGCCACCTGGTCCGATGGCCTGCTCCCATCCCAGTACTTGCGAATTCACTTGCAGAGAAAATGCCGCCAGCTGGCTGGCCCCGGCCGTGCACAGGCGTTCAACGATATGCTGAGGTAAGTTAGCCACGTGAGCATAGGCCGTTATCTTTTGAAGTGCGCCGGGCGTCTCGAGACACAAGGGGCGCAAAACCTGGCCAGGCGCGATTTCGAGTTCGACGATGCCGCCGCCGCGGGGATAATAGCCGCGCCGCAATAGGGCTGCTCTGACATTGACACCCATGCGCGCGACCAACGGTAGAAATACATGGAGGACGTAATCCAGGGGCGGGGCGGCGCGCACATCCGTACCGCCGACTATGCGCATGTCCACCGCACCACCGCAGACAATCGCCAGAGGCAGCACGGCCTGCAACACTAAGGTGACGCTGCCGGCCGTGCCTACATCCCACTCATAACGCCCCGCGCGTAACGCGCCTGGATAAAAAGCGAATTCTGTCGCACCCAAGCGGATGTTGGTCACATCTGCGCCGCTCAGTGCTGCAACGGCCCGCACCGCCGTCAGATGTTGGGCGGCCAGTCCGGGGGGTTCCCGTCCGGCACGGATGTGCATTAGCCGCAGCGGCGTGTTCGTCAGCGCTGCCGCCGCAACCGCCGTGCGGACCATCTGTCCTCCGCCTTCACCGTATGAGCAATCGATTTCGATCATTTGCAATACCGCTACCATGCGACCCAAGCTTACACGGTTGTTAACTCGCCGAGCGGCTCCTAGGCCTACCACCCTCTTGAGAAACAAGAACCCTATATCTTAGCCAGAGAATCTACTTTTGGTCGTTGATACACGCCTAGCTGCAACGACCTTGCCGATAAACGCTCGTAATCCTGTGGGAGGCGTTCGTGTATACCAATCACCAGCAGACCCTGAGGCTGTAGAGCCTTTTCCAGACGCTGCAATACTTGTTTCTGCACGGTTTCGTCGAAATAGGTAAAGATCAAATTGCGGCATAAGACTAGATCGAACTGCCCTGGCGGTGTTTCAACACGCACATCTTGACAGAGAAAATGTACAGATTTCTTAAAGTGACCCTGCAAACAATACTGACTGTCCCGCTCAATGAAAGTATGCAGACGCCAGTCTTCGGGGAGATTCTTGATGCTGCTATGGGGATAGCATCCAGCCATGGCGCGATCGAGCATGCGCTGGTCGCTATCGGTTGCGGCAATTTCCAGAGTGATGTTGCCGTACTCGAGATGTCTTCCTAAAAATCTGTCCCACAGGATAGCTAGGCTGTAGGGCTCCTCCCCGGCCGCGCAACCAATACTCCATATGCGTAATGCTGTCTCTCCGCGCTGTATAATGTTGTGCAATACTTCAGGAAAATAGACGCGCTGCAAGCTGGCGAATACGCGGCGATCACGAAGGAATCTCGTGATAGTAATTCGACATAAGCTGTCCAGCGCCTCCCATTCTTCGTCATGCCGTTGCAGATAGTCCTTATAGGCGGCGGCATCCTGTAGCTGCAAAAGCTGTACCCGGCGGCCTATACGTTTACACACCTGACCGCGGACTTTTCGAAATCCGGCCCAGCGCATGCGCAAGCTCGGCAGCGCCCATTGCAGAAACTCCACACACGCCTTGTCGTCCATCACAATCCATTTTGTTTGGGGCGGATGCAAATAGATTCACAAGGTCTTGAGATATTCGAGTAGCGCCTTCGTTTCTAGGGGCGCTAAATCGGCGTTGAATTCGTGCCCTTGGTTGCCGCCACTCTTCGCGTTCACTTCGAGCCGCCTACCGACCCCTTGCGGTTCGCGGCTCTGGGTGGGTGACAAAGGCGACATCCACGGGATCATACAGATGGCAGCGGGACCTAACACCCGCGAGCGCTGCGCCACCGAATTGAACAAATCACGCAGGATTGGCACGGAGCCGTTATGCAGATAAGTGGCACGCAACCAGATGCCGTCGAGGAATACTGCGTTGTACCCCTCCAGCGTTTCTTCCGCCAGCCCGTTACAGTCGATTCCCATGTCGCGCACCAGATGGTTAGCGGCTATCGCAGCCTCTTTGGTCCATGATCGGAATACTTCTTGCTTCGACTGTTCTGGCACTGACAGCACTGCTACCGTGCTAATCGCCCAATAACGCAGTGGAGTTCCTCTACAGAATCTTTGCCGATCTCCTTTCCTAGCCGTTTGGCTAAGCACAACATGTGTCAATGATTGGATAGCTGGAGAGGGATTTGCGACGCGGAGGTAGTCAGAGTGCCCGGTGAGTTGAACATGGGTTCATGAACTAAGAGACCATCCCACGTTAGAGAACGACATGCTAGAGGCGGGACGCTCTGTTCCGGGCGCCCAAGCTCCCTGCATGTGGATCATGAAGTGCTGCAAATACAAAGCAACACTTGCACCCGCCCGTGCGCCAGATCATTCGCGTCCCTGCTATGCTCCGAATCTATCGTTTTGCAAGCGACAGCCTTCAAACCAAGCCCTTTGTAACCATATGCAATCGTCTCCTTCGGCACTAAGGCTTTAGGACAAAAAATCGACCATACTTCACTTGTAGCACGGTGCGTGACCCTGTCAAGGTGACGTCTGGCTTATTGATACCAATCGATATCTCTTTTTGCGTGCCGTCATAGCTGCAAAGCGGCCTATAGTAAGTTCAGTAGCCAGTAAATAGCCAACGCCATTAATGAGTTATAGGTGCTATTTGCAACTATTAGCGATTCAGGAACTCCAACCAGGCGCACTCTAGCGCAATGCGTTACTTGCAATTATTCGTCTCTAACGCCAGAGCATTCTCAGTCCGACCAACTTGCCAATTCAGCTACGTCTAGTTTGGGGAGCGACATGTCGAAACTGTTTGCAGG
>CALZJG010000009.1 GCA_945787555.1 uncultured Chromatiaceae bacterium
ATTCCCTTGCTGCTCAATAAGTTGAGACAATTCGCTGGTAGGGCAGAGGTAGGGTGGGGGTACGGCAGGTTGGTCACTGACCACCCCCGGCATGATCCGGATGCCGATAGACGTATTTGCGGGCACCGTCGCGCTGGATACGCTCACGCCGCCATCCCAGTCTACCCAATATCGCGGCAACACGCATCTGGTCTTGTTTAGTGTGGCGACCGACCTCTATGTTAAGGGCGCACTGCATGACTTCCGACACGGTAGTTTTGCGCACCGCGCCGACATGGTCCGTGGAATACGCCTCCGGTGGAGCATCGCCATCAATCCATTTCGATATGGGCTCGCTCCATGCGTCATCCTGGTAACGAGCGTCCTGCTCATCGTGCGCCTGGTGCGGCAGGTGCCACCAGGACTCCCCGCGTCGGTAACGCATCAGTGCTTCTGCCCATAGCTGATCGCGCGCGGAGCGCAGCGCATCAAGCTCAATATCATTCACCCGAATCGGGCAGAACCGGCGCGCCCCGGTGGAATCTCTCAAATATTCGCTTTCGTTCGTGGTGCCCGCGAACACGCATTGTCGAGGGAATGCTCGCGCAACGCGCCCATAGCTGGGCCTATAGACATCCGTCTGAGTGCTGATCGCCTGCTTGACTCTTGGCACCTCGGCGCGCGAGAAACTCTGCATTTCTGCTATCTCCACGATCCATCTGCCGGGCAAGGCCTGGTAGAAATCTTTGGCCAGCGGGGATTCCATCGCTTCCGCAAAAAATTTATCTCCGGCCAATATCCTCAGCGCTGTACTCTTGCCAACGCCCTGTGCGCCCTCAAGGATGGGCATGATGTCCACCTTGGCGCCAGGCAGCATGATGCGCGCCACCGCCGCAATCATGAAGTTCGACGCCACGGCGTTGGTGTATTCACCGCGCACCGCGCCGAAAAATTTTGAAAATAGGTATGGCACGCGCTCGGTGCCATCCCACTTGAGTCCTTCGAGGTAGGCACGGACGGGGTGATAGGCGTTGCGCGACGCAACAGCGAGAATCGCCTCGTGAGCCATCGCGGATCGCACCGGCATGCGCATAGTATCCGGGTCTCCCATCCATGCGGCCAGTTCGATCGCGTCTGCGTCGCTCAGCTCGCGCACATTCGCGCTACCCGTTGCATAAGGTGGGGAACGCGTCACCATAGTACGGTGGCCGAACTCATCATGCTGATAGACGCCTCTAAGCTCGGGATGCTCGGCAAGTACAGTTATAAGGTTGTGCAGAGTTTGGCGAGGTGAACCCTTCGTGGTGATGTCGAGGCGGCCCCACCACTCCGGGCGCACGTCTTTATGCTTCGGCACGGCAACCAAAGGCGTGGAGCGCTTAACGGTATTTGTCATGCTTCGAACTCGACGTAGCGAAGGCGACAAGTCTGCTTATGACCCGCTTTCCCTTTGGGGTCTTCTCTGCTGCATGACGGGAGCATTGCCGGCAAAGATAGCTTCTGGTCTCGATCAGTCGCCACCCATCATGCTCATACGTTGATGCGGAATAGCTCGATTCCTCCGCGTGGAATGTCACGGAGCAGCCAGGGCAACGAAGAAGGGGGAGGTCGGTCATGCCGGGCCAATCCTTTTTCGATCGGCTTCGAGCCTGGCTACCAATTCGCGAATATCATCATCGGTTTTGCCTGCGATCCTGGCCGCGTTCAGCGCTACGACCTCCGATAGGGGCCATCCCACCGCCCGAGCGCCAATGGGGACGGGCCGAGTAAAAAGGCCGTGTTGGATATCATGATAATGAGTGCTGCGTGATTTGCCGCGCTCAAACAGAACAGCGGGCAGCCGAAGTATCCTAGTTTGCATTTCCATATCCTTTCGAAGACAGCTTGTTACAGCCGACAAAGATCAGTGTACAAGGGCGGGCGCGGCAAAAATAAGGCAAAAAATGCCGTTTGTTTTTTGCGTCTTTGTTATCTTGCGGTGGCACAGGCGATGCGGTGGTAGGCTTTCGGCGGCTGCGTGATTTGCCGCGCTCAAACAGAACAGCGGGCAGCCGAAGTATCCTAGTTTGCATTTCCATATCCTTTCGAAGACAGCTTGTTACAGCCGACAAAGATCAGTGTACAAGGGCGGTCTTGCAAGAATAAGGCAAAATATGGCCGTTTTTGTTTTTGGCGTCGCCGTTATCTTACGGTCGCGGAGGTGACGCGGCGGTAGGCATTCGAGCAAGTCACTATACTTTTCCGTGATTCGGGTTGTTTTCCCGGCGCTGGGCGGTTATTGGTGCGTCGATGTGTCGTCATGCAGTGCGGCGCGCTTCCCCGGTATGCAGAACGCGGTCTTGGCCATTGGTTGCCTGACGCGTTAGGCGTCGGAACTATCAAACTGCGTTACCGGCTAAGCGGTATCACGCCCGCGCCGGTCTTTAACCTGTCGAGATAGTCCGCCCATTGCTGCATCATCTCTCGGCGCTCGGGTAGGTGCGCAGTGCGGTTATAGGCACGGCCGAGGGGATCGCGTACCGCATGCGCGAGTTGGTGTTCGATGAAGTCGGGGCGGACACCTAAGACTTCATCCAAGATGGTGCGCGCCATGGCCCGGAAACCGTGGCCGCTCATTTCATCCTTTGGAATACCCAGCCGTCGCAATGCCGCAAGGATCGCATTATCGCTCATCGGTCGGCTGTTGCTTCTCGCACTCGGAAACACAAAACGCCCGCGCCCGGTGAGGGGTTGCAGTTCGCGCAGGATTTCGACCGCTTGCCATGAAAGGGGGACGATGTGTGGGGTGCCGGTCTTTGTGATGGTGTAGCGCCACTCTCCCGCCTCAAGGTCGATGTGCGCCCATTCGGCCTTGCGTAGCTCACCAGGGCGCACGAATACCAACGGGGCAAGGTGCAGGGCGCAGCGCACTGTGAGCGTGCCTTCGTAACCGTCCATTGCCCGTAGCAGTTCGGCCACCCGTTGCGGTTCAGTCATCGCGGGTAAGTGTTTCGTTTTGACAGGGGGCAATGCGCCGCGCAGGTCGCCGGAAGGGTCACGCTCGGCGCGTCCGGTGGCGACGGCATAGCGGAATACTTGCCCGCAATTGGCAAGCGCTCGGTGTGCAGTTTCCAGCGCGCCCCGGTTTTCAATGCGCTGCACCACGGCCAACAGTTCCGGCGCGTTCACTTCGGCAATCGGTCGCCCGCCTATCCAGGGGAAAATGTCGCGCGCAAGGCGCTGGATGATCTTGTCGCCGTGGGAGGCTGCCCAGGTTGCGGAATGTTTGGCGAACCACTCGCGGGCCACGGTTTCGAAGCTGTTCGCCGCTCGGTCGGCCTTCGCCGCCTTTCTGGCTTTGCGGTTCTCGCTGGGGTCCACCCCTTGCGCTATCAGTTCGCGGACATCATCGCGCCGCTTGCGGGCTTCCTTTAAAGGCACGTCGGGGTATACGCCAAGGGAAAGGCGTTTTTCTTTGCCGTCGAAGCGATACTTCAACCGCCACCACTTGCCCCCGCTTGGGGCAACTTCAAGATAAAGCCCGCCACCATCAAACTTCTTGATGGCCTTTGCGCCGGGTTTGGCGGTTCGAATCGCAGAATTGGTAAGGGGCATTGGGGGCAACCTCTCGGGCTAAAGACGTGCATGCCCCCAATCTTGCCCCCACTTGCCCCCGGATTTCAATAGCCTTTGCCGGATTGCTATGGACATTAAAAAAGCCGGAAGCCTTGTTTTTACGGGACTTTCCGGCTTTCTCTGGACTGCTTTGGACAATAAAATGGTGGAGGCGGCGGGAATCGAACCCGCGTCCGCAAGTACTCCGCCCTCGGTCCTACATGCTTAGCCCAGTCTATATTTGACTACCGACCGTCCGACGGGCAGGGCGATTCGGCAGCGAGTCCGGTAAGGTTTTAGCGAGTCGGCCCCGGACGAGCCTCGTCGCGATCCTGTGAGATATGACCCCTCGAACCTAAACGCACAGGCACGGCTTTAGTGAGAGGGCACCCTACTGGGGTTTAAGCAGCGAGTGCGTAGTTGTCGTCGTTGGCAACTAAGAGTTTGCAGCTGGATTTACGAGGTCCTCTGCGCCTCGGCATGCACCTCAGGTTTTGTGACCCACGTCGAAGCCAGGTCGCCCCCTAAGTACGCGTAATGAGACAGTATACGCAGGCGCGGAGTTCCCTGCAAAGCCGAAATGATAAAGATATGCGGCGTCGATGGCGTCGCCAAAATTACGTAATGGGCTGGTGTCCCACAAGAAAAACGGGCGGCCACCGTCCGGTAGCCGCCCGCGAGGGGATCATTAAAGGCAATGGATTATTCGTTGACGATCAATACCTCGATGCGGCGGTTCTCGGCGCGACCCTCGGGGGTGGCATTGGTGGCCACCGGACGTTGCGCGCCATACCCGTCGGCGGTGATTTTATCCGATGGGATACGGCCCACGTCGGTGAGGAAGCGGGCGACGTTATTGGCACGTTGTTTGGACAGGCTGACGTTGATGCTATTGCAGCCGGTAGCGTCGGTGTGACCCGCGACTTGCACTTTCGCGGCTTGGAAAGTCGCGATGCCTTGTATCACCTTGTTCATGATGCCGAAGTTTTGCGGCTGGATCTCGCTCGAACCGGGCGGGAACTTAAAGCCGTGCACCGAGATGAGCACGTTGTCGCCTTGCCGAAACACGGTGGCTTCTTCGGGGTTGAACATTTGCCGAATGCGAGCGAAACGTTCTTCTCGCTCTTGTTGCGCCATGGTCATTTGCGCTTGTTCGCCGGCGAACTGCTTCTTCAACCGGGCCACTTCCTGGGCATGGTCGGCCTTGAGTTTGGCGATGGCGGCGTCGGCGTCGCTCAAGGTCGTGTTGGCTGAGGAGAGCCGCTGACGATCTTGGACTAACCCGGCGATGCTGTCGCGCAGGCCAACCACGGTTTGTTTGTTGGTGTCAGTGAACGTTACCTCATTGTTGAGCGGCGAGGTGACGGTGGCCAGCTGCTCCTGATACCACAGCACGATGTCCTCCGGCGAGTAATCGCGACGGTCATAGTCTTTGACGATTTCAGCGATTTGCTCGGCGCGCTGCGCTTCCATGACGGCTTTGTTGGCGGACGCATCGGCCCGCTCTTTAGCGGTGCGATCGGCTTCCAGCACCGACATGGCGACTTTCAGCGATTCCTCGGCGCTCTTGAAGGTCTTGGGCGCCAGTTTGTGCGCGTTGTTTTCGCGTGCGGTGGCGATGGCGTTTTTGGCGCGTTGGATGGTGCCTTCCTTGAGCGATTTCAACTCCAAATCGGCATAGGCCTGACTCAATTGGGGACGGCTTTGCTTGGCCCTTTCGAGTTTGCCTTCTTCGATCAGGTTGGCGGTGTCGCCGAAGTCTTCTTCAAGTTCAGCCAGCTCCTTGGGAAACAGCTCCTGGGCGCCGGCGCTCAGGGTCTTGTCGCGGGCGCGCAGCACTTCAGCCAGGACGTCGGCACTCTCGCGTGCGTCTTTCTGCGCCTTGCTCAGCGTAGTCAGACCTTTGTCGGCGGCTTGGTTGGCTTCAGCGCGGCGGCCTTTCTCTGCGGCGCTATAGGCGGTTTTCAGCTGCTGCTCGGCCGCCGCATAGCTATCCGGGGCGAGGATGTTGACATTGTCCCGCCGGGCCGATTGCAGAGACTGGTCCAACTGGGCGATGGACTGGTGTTGTTCATGCACTTGTTCACGGGTCAGCTGCGTGGTGGCGGCGCAGCCGTAGAGGCTTGCGCCGAGTATCACTACGCCGATGAGCTTGTTTCTGGTTTTCATCTTGAACGCTCCTTTCCACCTTATGGTGGCCGATGGTTTGGTGGCCGATGGTTGCAGCCTACAGTTGGGATGCCGGGGTTTTGAGGCGGCTTCCTGCCGGCATTCTTGGCCTTGCGCGGTGTTTCGTCAATGAGTTTATGGGGTCGGGGAAATGGCCGTCACAAATGTTCACAGTTGCGCCGAGCAGGAATCCTTATCCCCTAAACATAGGCGGTGTGCGGCCGGGATCAAGTCACTGTTGAAGATCAGGGGGGGTCAACGCACCTTCTGCAGGCGTTGTTTTTCACGCTGCCATTCGCGCTCTTTTTCGCTGGCGCGTTTGTCATGTTGCTTTTTGCCGCGTGCCAGACCGATCTCGATCTTGGCGCGGCCGCGTTTCCAGTACATGGCCAGCGCGACCAAGGTATAGCCCTTGCGTTCTACCGCGCCGATCAGTTTGTCCAGCTCCTCGCGGTGCAGCAGCAGCTTGCGGGTGCGGGTGGGGTCCGGCTGGATATGGGTGGAGGCGGTAGGTAGGGGGGTGATGTTGGCGCCCAGCAACCAGGCTTCGCCGTCTTTGACGATGACATAGCTCTCGGTGAGGTTGAGCCGGCCGGCGCGCAGGCTTTTCACTTCCCAACCTTGCAGGCCGATGCCAGCCTCGTAACGGTCTTCGATGAAATAGTCGTGACGGGCTTTCTTATTAAGCCCGATGGTGCTGCCGCTGGTGCTGTTTTTGGAGGTGGTCTTGGCCATAAGGGGCGCCATTATACGGGAATCGCGTGCTGATAATACATCGGCTCATACGCGGTATACCCTCGCCAACGAGTTGAGTCGTCAACACATTTCGTCGACAATAGCGCGCTAGCCATAATCACGATAAGCAGCGCCGCGCGCCCGCGGCGAGTCGAGGAGCGCCAGAGCCATGAACCGTCCCCGCACCAGTATTCACGGCGAATGGTCGTCGCGCTGGGCCTTTGTGCTGGCGGCCACCGGCTCGGCCGTGGGCTTGGGCAACATTTGGAAGTTCCCCTACATTGCCGGCGAGAACGGCGGCGGGGCTTTCGTACTGGTCTACCTGGCTTGCATCGTTATCGTGGGCGTGCCGATTTTCATAGCCGAGGTGCTCATCGGTCGACGCGGGCGCCAGAGCCCCATCAACACCATGGTGACCCTGAGTCAGGAAGCCGGTAAGAGTAAGCACTGGCGGTTACTCGGCTGGGCGGGCGTGATCGCCGGCTTTTTGATCCTCTCTTATTACAGCGTCATCGCCGGTTGGGGCTTGGCTTATGTGTTCCGCAGCGGCATCGGACTGTTTTCGGGGGCCAGCGCGGAGGAAGTGCAAACCATATTCAATGAGTTTCTCGCCACCCCGGAACGTTTGTTGGCCTGGCACACCATCTTCATGGTGATGACCATGGTGGTGGTGGCGCGCGGGGTGCGCAGCGGCTTGGAAAAGGCAGTGCGTTATCTCATGCCCTGCCTGTTCGTGCTCTTGGTGGTGTTGGTGGGCTATGCCATGAATACCGCCGCCTTCGGCCAGGGCTTCGAGTTCTTGTTCAAGCCCGATTTCAGCAAGCTGTCCCAGGACAGTGTGTTGATCGCGATGGGGCATGCCTTCTTCACCTTGAGCTTGGGTATGGGCGCCATCATGATCTACGGTTCCTATATGCCCGAGCGGGCCTCCATCGCCAAGACCACCTTCATCATCGCCGGGGCAGATACCTTCGTCGCGCTGATGGCCGGTTTGGCGATCTTCCCGTTGGTGTTCGCCAACAACTTAGAGCCGGGCGCAGGGCCGGGCTTGATGTTCGTGACTTTGCCGCTGGCCTTCGGACAGATGCCCGGCGGGGCATTTTTCGGCACCTTGTTCTTCGTGCTGATCGTGTTCGCGGCCTGGACCTCGGCCATTTCCCTCATCGAACCGGCGGTGGCCTGGCTGGTGGAGACGCGCGGCATGCGCCGCTTGACGGCCTGCGTGTGGGCGGGGATGGCGACTTGGTTGTTGGGCGTGGGGACGGTGCTGTCGTTCAATCTGTGGTCCGAGGTCAAGCTGTTCGGCAAGACCTATTTTGACTTGTTAGACTATCTCACCGCCAACATCATGCTGCCGTTGGGCGGACTGTTCATCGCCGTCTTCGCCGTCTGGATTATGAAAGAGGCGCATGTGCGCGAGGAACTGGCCATGATCAACAAGACCGGTTATCGCGCCTGGCGCTTGCTGGTGCGTTACGTGACGCCGGTGGCAGTGCTGATCGTGTTTCTCAACGCCATCGGCGTCTTACAGCATGGATAACTTTTAGAGAACAATGACGACGATACGCAGAAGCGCACTGGTGCCCTATACGCCGACGGAAATGTTTGGTTTGGTCAATGATGTCGAGAGCTACCCGGATTTTCTGCCGTGGTGTAGACGCTCGGCGGTGCTCAGTCGCAGCGAGGATGAGGTGCGTGCGACTTTGGACCTGGCGCGCAGCGGCATCGAGAAATCCTTCAGCACCTGCAACCGGCTGCAGACCAACAAGATGATCGAAATGCGCCTCATCGAAGGTCCTTTCCGTCGCTTGGATGGCTTTTGGCGTTTCGAGCCGGTGGGCGAACATGCCTGCAAGGTATCGCTGGATTTAGACTTCGAGTTTTCTAACAAATTGATCGGCCTGGCCATGGGGCCGGTGTTCACGACTATCGCCAATACCTTGGTCGACAGCTTCAGCAAGCGAGCCGTGGATGTCTTCGGAAAACGTTGAATTGATGCAAGTGGAAGTGGCCTACGCGCGCCCCGATACCCAGGTCATCATTCCCGTCAAAGTGCCCGTGGGCGCGACGGTGGAAGAGGCCGTCAAGCTCTCCGGCGTATTGGATAACTTCCCCGAGATCGATTTGGCGGTGAACAAAGTCGGCGTGTTCGGCAAGTTGACTAAGCTTAGCGCCGCTCTGCGGGCCGCTGACCGGGTGGAAATTTACCGCACCTTGATCGCCGACCCGAAAGAGGTACGTAAACAGCGTGCCGCGCAAGGCAAGGCGATGAAAAAAGGCGGTGGTGAGATGAAGGACGCGGCGGAGAATTGAGCCGCGTTAGGGCGTATCGCCGCGTTCGATGCGCGCCAGGGTGTCGGCGTCGAAATGCAGCGTCAGGCGTTTTTGTTCGATCACTTTCGCATCCCCGTTTTTCACTTGATAAACGTAATCCCAGCGATCGGTGCGGAACGGGTCGATGATCAGCGGCGTGCCCATCACAAATGTGACCTGGCGCTTGGTCATGCCCGGCTTGAGTTGCGCCAGCATGTCTTCAGCGACGATGTTGCCTTGCTGGATCTCGGGTCGATAGGCCGAACAGGCAGTAATAATTGTTACTGTTACCAAAAGGGAAATGAGTCGTTTTTGCATTGCCTAGCGTCTTGGTCGATAATGGGTAGTTGCTGCCGCGCATGGTAACCGATGCGCCGGCGGCTTGTCATGATGTTAGCCCTGAGGATGTCAGGCCTGGGGCCGCGGAGGATACGACGACGTGGAAACCCTTGATCTCAAGAAAGCCGGCCTCAAGGCCACTTTGCCGCGAATTAAGATTCTGGAAATTCTCGAACAGAACAGCGATTTGCACATGCGCGCCGAGGATGTCTACAAAGCCTTGATGGAAACCGGTGATGACGTCGGTCTGGCCACGGTTTATCGCGTCCTGACGCAGTTCGAGGCGGCGGGTTTGGTCAAGCGCCATCACTTCGAGGGCGGGCATGCGGTGTTCGAGCTCAACCAGGGCGATCATCACGATCACATCCTCTGTGTGTCGTGCGGACGCGTCGATGAGTTCGTCGATGCGACGATAGAAGACCGTCAGCGGGTCATCGCCAGGGAAAAAGGCTACACCATCACCGATCATTGTTTGTACATCTACGGCAAATGCGCCGACTGCCAGAATAAGGAACGTGAGCAGCAGCACTGATGCGCTCAGCCGGGCGCTTGCGCCCGCGTTACCATTTCCTTGGCATGGGCTCGTGTCTGGGCCGTAATTTCCACGCCGCCCAGCATGCGGGCGATTTCCTCGCAACGTTGTTCTGGTGACAACGGCGTAATCGCCGTCACGGTGGTCTTGCCGTCGCTGCGTTTGCTCACCTGCAAATGATGATGCGCCAGCGCCGCCACTTGCGGTAGATGCGTGACGCACAACACTTGGCGCGAGGCGCCCAGTGCACGCAATTGCTGGCCGACGATTTCCGCTACCCCACCGCCGATACCCACGTCCACTTCGTCGAACACTAAAGTCGGCACCGGCAAGGCGTGGGCGGTGATCACTTGTATGGCCAGGCTGATGCGTGACAGCTCACCGCCCGAGGCGACTTTCGCCAACGGCTTGAGGGGCAGGCCGGGGTTGGCGGACACCTCAAAATCAATGTGCTCCATGCCGCTAGGCGCATAATCGTCGGGCTCGCGTGCGCTGAGCGTGACGGTGAAGCGACCTCCGGGCATGCCCAGGGTTTGCATGGCGCGACTGACTTCCTTGGCCAGGCGCGTTGCGGCTTGTTTACGGCCGCGACTGAGATTTTTTGCCACCCGCAGATAGTCTTGGGTCGCCAGTGTTTGTTCGCGTTGTAGAATTTCGGTGTGCTCGTCGATTTGTTCGAGTTGCCCCAGTTCCTGTTGCAATCGTGCGTGCAGCGCCGGCACTTCCGCGTCGCTGATGTGATGTTTGCGCGATAAATCGCGCACGCAGTCGAGGCGACTCTCCACCCAACTCAAGCGCGCGGGATCGAGTTCCGTGTGGCCGAGATAGTGACGCAGTTCGCCCGCGGCTTCTTCCAATTGGATGGCGGCTTCTTGCAGCAGGCGCAGCGGCGCAGCCAGACGCTCATCGTAGCGTTGCACTAGCTCCAGTTCGTGGGCGTATTGCCCCAATACGTTGATCAACGAGGCCTCGTCGTTTTCGTACACGCCGTCGAGCGCGCGTTGGCAGGCGTCGGTGAGGCGGTTGGCGTTGGCGAGGCGCGTGTGCTCCGCTTCCAATGTTTCCAACTCATCATCACCCAGGGCGAGTGCGTTCAGCTCGCTGACTTGATAACGCAATAAATCTAGGCGCGCATCGCGATCGCGCGCCGCGCGCTGTAATTCGTCCAGCTGCTGGCGCACGCTTTTCCAGCGTTGGTGGCAGGCGCGCAGCTCGTCGAGCACGGCGGCGTGACCGGCGTAGTCGTCCACCAGTTGGCGCTGGACGTCGCGTTTGAGTAGGGAGTGATGGGCATGTTGGCCGTGGATGTCGACCAACCAGTCACCCAAGGCTTGCAGGGTCTGCATGGGGACGGGGCGGCCATTGACGTAACCGCGCGAACGGCCTTCGGCGGTGATCACGCGGCGCAGCAGGCACTGATCCTCATCACCCTCCAAACCTTGTTCCAGCAGCCACGCATGCAGGGCTTTTCGCGCGCTGATGTCGAAGCTGGCGGCGATCTCAGCTTTGTCGCAACCATGGCGCACGACACCGCTATCGGCGCGATCCCCCAGTACCAAGCCCAGTGCGTCGACCAGGATCGACTTGCCGGCACCGGTCTCACCGGTGAGCGCGGTCATGCCCAGGCCCAGCTCCAGGTCCAGGCGCGCGATGATGGTGAAATCCTGTATATGCAGCTGCGTCAGCATAAAGGTGATACGACGGACGTGGTCATTCGCGTTTGGAACCCCAGCGCAGCTTGGCGCGCAGGATGTGGAAGTAATCGTGATTGGCGGGATGAATGAGACGGATGCCGCGTGCTTTCTTGAGCACGCGAATGCGGTCGCCTTCCCTGAGGCCGAAATTGCCTTGACCGTCGCAGGTCATTTGCGCCTTGTCGTCGCGACAGTCGCGTACCACGATGTCGATGCGGCTGTCGCCGTCCACTACCACCGGACGGTTGCTCAAGGTGTGCGGACATATGGGTACCAGGCATATCGCATTGAGGGTCGGCATCAGGATCGGGCCGCCGCCGGATAAGGCATAAGCGGTAGAGCCGGTGGGCGTGGAAACGATGATGCCGTCGGAGCGTTGCACGTCCATGAAGTGCCCGTTGACATGCGTTTCGAACTCGATCATGCGCGGCATGTTCCATTTATGGACGACCACGTCGTTGAAGGCGTCGCTTTCGCCGAGCGTTTCGCCGTCGCGATGGATGGTGGCATTTAATAGAAAACGATCTTCAGCCACGTAGCGGCCGTCGAGGATTTCACTCATATGATCGAGCATGGTGGCGGGAGAGATGTCGGCCAAGAAACCCAGCCGACCGAGGTTGACCCCCACCACCGGAACGCCGTGATCGGCCAGCGCCCGCGCGGCGGTGAGTAGTGAGCCATCGCCGCCGATCACTACGACCAGATGACAATGCTCGCCCAGCGACTCGCGCTCGACGGTGGCCAGGTGGTGGCCCGGGACGGTAGCCGCGGTTTGTTGATCCAGCAGCACTTCGTGGCCGCGTTGAACGAGGAAATTGGCCAGGGTTTTGAGTGTTTCCGCGATGCCGGGATCGCCATATTTGCCGATCAGCCCGATTGTTTTGAATTCTACGTTCATTGCGGCCCCCATTTAGGGCGCTAAAGGTAGCATGGCCTTAATGCAGCGCCAACACCCGCAGTGGCGGTAACTTGACACTGTGGGGATGGCTTGTTAGCTTGCCTATCAGCACTCTTTATACGGGAGTGCTAATTACGGTGTGGTGAAATGAGCAAGCCGGAAAAGACTGTCAGCACCAACGAGCTGAACGAACGGGCCAGGCAGCTGCTGAAGACCCTCGTTGAGTGCTATATCCGCGACGGCCAACCGGTAGGATCGCGCACCCTCTCGCGCAGCTCTGATTTGGACTTGAGCCCCGCCACGATCCGCAACGTGATGGCCGATTTGGAAGAACTGGGGCTGGTGATGGCTCCGCATACCTCCGCCGGGCGCATTCCCACGCCCCAGGGTTATCGCATCTTCATCGATTCCTTGCTGACCGTGCAAAACCTCGGCGACGCCGAAGTCGAGCGCTTGCGCCGCCAATTAAATATGGAAGGCTCAGTCCCGGAAATGCTGGACCGGGTCAGCAAATTACTGTCAGGCGTGACGCACATGGCGGGCTTGGTGACCGTGCCGCGGCGCGAGCAGTGTCGTCTGCGGCATGTGGAATTCCTCAAGCTGTCCGAGGATCGGGTGCTGGCCATTTTCGTGGTCAACGAGAGCGAAGTGCGCAATTATGTCGTCCACACCGGTCGAGCCTACACGGCCACCGAGTTGGAACAAGCCGGCAATTACTTCAATGCCCAGTACACGGGTAAGAATTTGGATGAAGCGCGCGCCGGGGTATTGCAGGCCATGCGCGAGGCTAAAGAGGCGGTGAACGCCTTGATGCAGGCGGCCATGGAAGCGGCGGAGCTCGCCATTAGTCAGGAAACGCAACGCGGCGATTACAAACTGGCCGGTCAGACCAACCTCATGACCTTCCCCGAGTTCTCCGATTTGGCCGCGTTGCGCCAGTTATTCGAGGCCTTCAACGAAAAGCAGGATTTGCTGCATTTGCTGGATCAATGCGTGCGCAGTGGCGGGGTGCAGATTTTCATCGGCGAGGAATCGGGTTACAAGGTGTTGGGCGGCTGCAGCCTCATCACCTCGACCTATCAAGTCGAAGGTAAGCCGCTGGGTGTGCTGGGTGTCATCGGCCCGACCCGTATGGCTTATGAGCGCGTGATCCCGATCGTGGACGTGACCGCAAAATTACTCGGTGCGGCCTTGAATCCGCGCCAATAGTCCCCATATGAAGACGCTGATACGCTGTCATCCCCTGCAGCGGGGGGAAGGCGCGAGCATTATTTACGGATAGGGAGTAGAGCATGAGCGAACAGAGCAAGCCCGACGCCGCCGCGGCGGCGGACAGCGAAGAGCAGCTGGAAGGCGCCTCGGTGGAAGAAAGCGCGGCCGAGGAGCAGACACCAGGCAACGAGACATTGGATCACGAGCAATTGTTGCTGTCCTTGCAAGACGCCCAAGCCAAGGCCGACGAGCATTGGAATCAATTGCTGTCGGCGCGCGCCGAGCTGGAGAACGCCCGCCGCCGCGCGCAGCGCGAGGTGGAAAGCGCGCATAAGTTCGCCTTGGAGAAATTCGTACGCGAGTTGTTGCCGGTCAAGGACAGCCTGGAACTGGGCTTGGCGGCCGCTGAAGGCGAGGCCGCCGAGGTCGGCAAACTGCGCGAGGGCATGGAGCTGACGCTGAAGATGCTTGCCGGGGCCATGGAGAAATTCGGTGTCGAAGAGGTCAATCCTGTCGGCCAGAAATTCAACCCCGAGTACCATCAGGCGATGGCCACGCAAGCGGCCCCCGGCAAGGAACCCAATGCCGTGCTCACCGTGTACCAGAAGGGTTATTTGCTGAATGAACGGCTGATCCGCCCGGCCATGGTGGTGGTGGCCAGCGCCACAGAGCAGCCCAAGGGCGGGCATATCGACGAACAGGCTTGAAAATGCCGCTGACGCCCCCACTTAACTGGGCAGGCGAGGCAGCGCGGGAATGTGTCTCGGCGCATGCATATTGATTTTTAATGGAGAACTGAACAATGGGAAAAATTATCGGCATCGATCTGGGGACCACGAACTCCTGTGTGGCGGTATTGGAAGGCGGTAAACCGCGCGTCATCGAAAACAGTGAAGGCGCCCGCACCACGCCCTCCATCGTCGCGTTCGCCGAGGACGAGGAGGTGCTGGTCGGCCAGTCTGCCAAGCGCCAGGCGGTGACCAATCCCACCAATACGCTGTTCGCCATCAAGCGCCTCATCGGCCGTAAGTTCAGCGACGAGGTGGTCAAGCGTGATGTCGGCATGGTGCCGTACAAGATCGTGGGCGCCGATAATGGGGATGCTTGGGTGGAGGTGCGTGGCAAGAAAATGGCGCCGCCGGAAGTCTCGGCGCGGGTGCTGATCAAGATGAAAAAGACCGCCGAGGATTATCTGGGCGAGCCGGTCACCGAAGCGGTGATCACCGTGCCGGCCTATTTCAACGATTCGCAGCGCCAAGCCACCAAAGATGCCGGGCGCATCGCCGGCTTGGACG
Organism: uncultured Chromatiaceae bacterium; assembly: GCA_945787555.1. Lineage (GTDB taxonomy): Bacteria > Pseudomonadota > Gammaproteobacteria > DRLM01 > DRLM01 > CALZJG01. The sequence continues at coordinate 14,761 of CALZJG010000009.1, forward strand.
TCAAGCGTATCATCAACGAGCCCACCGCAGCGGCCTTGGCCTATGGCATGGACAAGAAGCGCGGCGACCATAAAATCGCCGTGTACGATCTGGGTGGCGGCACCTTCGATATTTCCATCATCGAAATCGCCGACGTTGACGGCGAGCAGCAATTCGAAGTGCTGTCCACCAATGGTGATACCTTCCTCGGCGGTGAGGATTTCGACAAACGGCTCATCGACTATCTGGTGGCGGAATTCAAGAAAGATTCCGGTATCAATCTGGAGAATGATCCGCTGGCGCTGCAACGTCTGAAGGAAACCGCGGAAAAGGCCAAGATCGAGCTCTCCTCCAGCCAGCAGACCGAGGTTAATCTGCCCTATATCACGGCCGATGCCAGCGGTCCCAAGCATCTCAATATGAAGCTCACCCGCGCCAAGTTGGAGGCGCTGGTGGAAGACATGATTGCACGCACCTTGGGTCCTTGTCGTCAGGCGCTTAAGGATGCCGGGCTCAACGCCTCTGAGATCGACGAAGTGATTCTGGTCGGCGGTCAAACGCGCATGCCCAAAGTGCAGGACACGGTCAAGGACTTCTTCGGCAAGGAGCCGCGCAAGGACGTCAATGCCGACGAAGCCGTGGCCATCGGCGCCGCCATCCAAGCCGGCGTGCTGGGCGGCGAGGTGAAGGACGTGCTGTTGTTGGACGTTACGCCCTTGTCGCTGGGCATCGAGACGCTGGGCGGCGTGATGACCAAACTCATCGAGCGCAATACCACCATTCCCACCAAGGCGGGGCAGGTGTTCTCCACCGCCGAAGATAATCAAACTGCGGTGACGGTGCATGTGTTGCAGGGCGAGCGCGAGCGCGCGGCGGACAACAAATCGCTGGGTCGTTTCGATTTGAGTGACATTCCGCCGGCGCCGCGGGGCGTGCCGCAGGTCGAGGTCAGCTTCGACATCGATGCCAACGGCATCCTGCATGTTTCCGCCAAAGACAAGGCCACCGGCAAGGAAAACAAGATCCTCATCAAGGCCTCTTCGGGCCTGGCGGATGACGAGATCGATCGCATGGTCAAGGATGCCGAGGCGCATGCCGCCGATGACAAGAAATTCCACGAATTGGTGGCGGCACGGAATCAGGCGGACAACCTGATTCATGCCAGTCACAAGTCGTTGAAGGAATTGGGCGACAAGGTGCAGGCCGATGAGAAGCAGCAGGTCGAAGAAGCCGTCACCGCCCTCAAGGAAGTCATGAACGGCGATGACAAGGACGCCATCGAGGCCAAAACCCAGGCCTTGGCAGAGGTGTCGGGCAAACTGGCCGAGCGCCTTTACGCCCAACAGCAGCCGGGCGAAGCCGAGGGCGGTGCGAGCCCGGCGGGGGATGAGACGCAGTCCGCCGGTGCCAAGGACGACATCGTCGATGCTGAGTTCGAGGAGATCGACGACAAGAAGAAGTAACCGTCGTTGAGACGCTGATCGGAGGGCCATAGGGGCGGCGCAGCGGCGCGCGCCCCTTGCCTATTTGAGGCAGGATAGCCGCATACAAGAAGCGAACGACGCAGCATGGCGAAAAAAGACTATTACGAAATTCTGGGCGTGGCGCGTAACGCCAGCGAGGCCGATTTGAAAAAGGCCTATCGGCGCTTGGCGATGAAATATCATCCTGACCGCAATCCCGATGACAAGGAATCGGTGGAACGTTTTAAGGAGGCCAAAGAGGCCTACGAAGTATTAAGCGATGCCCGCAAGCGCGCCGCCTATGATCAGTTCGGGCATGCCGGTGTCGACCCCGGCGCGGCGGCGGGCGCCGGCGCCGGCGGCAGTTTTAGTGACATCTTCGGCGATATTTTCGGTGACATCTTCGGTGGCGCGCGGGGCGGTCCGCAGTCGCGTGTGCGGCGTGGTGCCGATCTACGCTACAACCTCGATCTCAGCCTCGAGGACGCCGTGCACGGCACCTCGGTGAAAATCCGTGTGCCCACCCTGGTGGCATGCAAGAGCTGTGAGGGTAGCGGCGCCAAGAAGGGCACCACTCCCACCACCTGTCCCACCTGTGGAGGGCACGGTCAAGTGCGCATGCAGCAGGGCTTCTTCTCCCTGCAGCAGGCCTGCCCGCGGTGTCAGGGGACCGGGCAAGTGGTCAGCGATCCGTGTCGTGAATGTCGCGGTGTGGGGCGGGTGCAGGAGCACAAGACGCTGTCGGTGAAGATCCCCGCCGGCGTGGACACCGGTGATCGCATCCGCTTGGCTGGTGAGGGCGAGGTGGGCGAGCAGGGCGGCCCCGCGGGCGATTTGTACGTCTACGTGCAAGTGCAGCAGCATCCTATCTTCACGCGCGAAGAGAACAATCTGTATTGCGAAGTACCGATCAGTTTCGTGACCGCCTGTCTGGGCGGGGAGTTGGAAGTGCCGACCTTGGATGGGCGAGTGAAGTTGAAGATCGCCCCTGAAACCCAATCCGGCAAACTGTTTCGGTTGCGCGGCAAGGGTGTGCGTTCCGTCCATGGCGGACCGGTCGGTGACCTCTTGTGCCGCGTGGTGGTGGAGACCACGGTCGCGTTGTATGAGTAGCAGAAGGATTGTCTGCGTCAGTTCGAGCGCTCGATGCAAGAGCGCGACCACAAACACAGCCCTAAAGCCAAGTCATGGTTCGACGGTGTGAAGAAGTTCTTCGAGGACATTAGATTCTAATGTCACGGCCTGTTTCCATTCGCGTAATACCTTAGCTTACAGATTTAAGATATTGATGGAGTGATGCTTTGACTAGAGTCGCAATTACCGGCGCCGCCGGGCGTATGGGCCGCAGCTTGATCGAAGCCTGCTGTGCCAGCGAAGGTTTGACATTGGCGGCGGCGCTGGAGCGACCGGGTAGTGCAGTGATCGGTGTGGATGCCGGTGAAATGGCCGGCATCGGCCGTGCCAGGGTGCTCATCAGCGACGACTTAGCGGCGGTGACCGATAATTTCGATGTGCTGGTCGATTTCACTCGTCCCGAAGTCACGCTACACAACGCCGAGCTCTGTCGCGCCGCGGGGCGGCGCCTGGTCGTGGGGACCACCGGCTTCACGCCCGAGCAACGCCAGCAACTCATCGACATCAGTGATCGCATCGCCATGGTGGTGGCGCCCAATATGAGCGTGGGTGTGAACTTATGCTTCAAACTGATTGATATAGCGGCACAAGTGCTGGGTGATGAGGTTGATATCGAGATCGTCGAAGCCCATCATCGCCACAAAGTCGATGCTCCCTCGGGCACAGCGCTGCGCATGGGCGAGGTGGTGGCCCAGGCGCTGGGGCGTAATCTCAAGGACGTCGCGGTGTACGGTCGTGAGGGCCAGACCGGGGCCCGGGATCGCAAGACCATCGGTTTCGCCACCGTGCGCGCCGGCGATATCGTCGGCGACCACACCGTCATGTTCGCCGGGCCTGGTGAGCGGGTCGAGATCACCCACAAGGCTTCCAGTCGTCTGACTTTTGCCAACGGCGCGATGCGGGCGGCGGCGTGGGTGACCCGTCACCAGCGCGGTCTGTATGACATGCAGGATGTGCTCGGTTTGCGCTGATAACTCGCGCATTGCGCGTGGACACACTAGGCGCCGTGCAGTAGAATTTCTCGCCACCGGCATCAGCCAAATTGATTGAGTTTATGTTGACGGGAGGCAGCTTTCACAGCTCCCTCCCGTTTTCGCGCATGTAATTGGGAGGTCGTCTTGCGTCAGCCAGCCCTTTTGGTCCTCGAGGATGGGACGGTATTCAAGGGTAAGTCCATCGGTGCTGCGGGGCAGACGGTGGGTGAAGTGGTTTTTAATACCGCTATCACGGGTTATCAGGAAATTCTCACCGACCCTTCCTACTGCAAACAAATCGTCACGCTCACCTATCCGCATATCGGTAACGTTGGCGCGAACCCGGATGACGAGGAAGCGGCCGACGTCTATGCGGCAGGCTTGGTCATCCGCGATTTGCCGGTGGTGGTGAGCAATTGGCGCGCCAAGGAACCGCTGGGCGATTACTTGCGTCGCCATAATGTCGTGGCCATCAGTGACATCGATACGCGTAAGCTCACGCGCATCCTGCGTGAAAAGGGCACGCAGAACGGTTGTATTATGGCCGGTGAGCGCCTCGACGAACAGGCCGCCATCGCGGCCGCGCGCGACTTTCCCGGCTTGAAAGGCATGGACTTGGCCAAGGTGGTCAGTACCCAGGAGGCTTATCCCTGGGTGCGCGGCAGTTGGACTCTGGAAGGAGGCGTACCGGAGGCACCGCAGCCGGTGGTGCAATATCTTCCCCATCATGTGGTGGCCTACGACTACGGCGTCAAACGCAATATCCTGCGCATGTTGGTCGATCGCGGTTGTCGGTTGACCGTGGTGCCGGCGCAGACCCCGGCCGCCGATGTGTTGGCCATGCAGCCGGATGGCGTATTCCTTTCTAATGGCCCCGGCGACCCCGAGCCTTGCGACTACGCCATTGCGGCCATCCGCGAAATCGTCGCCACCGGATTGCCGGTGTTCGGTATCTGCCTCGGCCACCAATTGTTGGGTCTGGCAAGTGGCGCCAAGTCGGTGAAGATGAAATTCGGCCATCACGGCGCCAACCATCCGGTACAAGATTTGGACAGCGGTCGGGTGATGATCACCAGCCAGAACCACGGATTCGCGGTGGATGAGCGCACCCTGGCAGACAATGTACGCGCCACGCATCGCTCCTTGTTCGACGGCTCATTACAAGGCCTGCATTACACGGACAAACCGGTGTTCGGCTTTCAGGGCCATCCCGAGGCAAGTCCGGGCCCACACGACGCGGCCGCTTTATTCGATCATTTTCTTAAGCTGATGAAGGCGCGCTAGCCACGCAGTCGAATACCTGATATTGAAAGTGATATGCCGAAACGTACAGACATACAGAGCATTTTGATCATCGGCGCCGGGCCCATCATCATCGGTCAGGCCTGTGAATTCGATTATTCGGGTGCTCAGGCCTGCAAGGCACTACGTGAAGAGGGTTACCGGGTTGTGCTGGTGAACTCCAATCCCGCCACCATCATGACCGACCCCAACATGGCGGACGCTGTATACATCGAACCCATCACTTGGCAGACCGTGGCCAAGATCATTGAGCAGGAGCGTCCCGATGCGCTGCTGCCCACCATGGGCGGGCAGACTGCGCTCAACTGCGCGCTGGACTTGGCGCGCTTCGGCGTATTGGAAGAATTCGGCGTGGAGATGATTGGTGCGACGCGCGACGCCATCGATATGGCTGAGGATCGCGAGCGTTTCCGTGTCGCCATGACCGAGATCGGCCTGGCTACGCCGCGCGCCGCCATCGCGCACAGCTTGGAAGAGGCGCTGCAAGTGCAGGCGCAAATTGGCTTTCCGACCATCATCCGGCCGTCTTTCACCATGGGCGGATCGGGTGGCGGTATTGCCTATAATCGAGAAGAGTTCGTCGAGATATGCGAGCGCGGCCTGGATCTCTCGCCCACCAATGAGTTGCTCATCGAGGAATCGGTGCTGGGTTGGAAAGAGTTCGAAATGGAAGTGGTGCGTGACCGCAAGGATAACTGCATCATCATCTGCTCGATAGAAAACGTCGATCCCATGGGTGTGCACACCGGCGACTCCATCACCGTGGTGCCGGCGCAAACGCTCACCGACAAGGAATACCAGATCATGCGCGACGCCTCGTTGGCGGTGTTGCGCAAGATTGGTGTCGACACCGGCGGCTCCAACGTCCAATTCGGCGTCAATCCGAATGACGGTCGTATGGTGGTGATCGAAATGAACCCGCGCGTGTCGCGCTCTTCTGCGCTGGCCTCCAAAGCCACCGGTTTCCCTATTGCCAAAGTGGCGGCCAAACTCGCGGTCGGTTACACACTGGATGAATTACAAAACGACATTACCGGCGGCGTGACGCCGGCGTCCTTCGAGCCTAGCATCGACTATGTCGTGACCAAGGTGCCGCGTTTCACTTTCGAGAAATTTCCGCAGGCCAACAAGCAACTCACTACGCAAATGAAGTCGGTGGGCGAGGCTATGGCGATGGGACGCACCTTCCAGGAGTCGCTGCAGAAAGCCTTGCGCAGTCTGGAAACCGACGCCGACGGCTTGAGTGAAAAATTGGACACTGACGCCCCCGACGCCATGGATAAAGTGCGTCACGATTTGCGCGTGCCCGGCCCCGAGCGCGTGTGGATCGTGGCCGACGCCTTCCGTATGGGCTTGTCAGTCGAGGAAGTGTTCGAGCTGTCGTACATCGACCCTTGGTTCCTGGTGCAGATCGAGGAATTGGTGAGTATCGAGAAAGAAGTGCATGAGCAAGGCATGAACGCCTTGAATCATGAGCGCACGCGCTTCCTCAAGCGCAAGGGTTTTTCCGATCGTCGTCTCGCCAAGTTGCTGGAAGTCAAAGAGGACGAGGTGCGAACGCTGCGTCAGCAATTGAATGTGCGGCCTACCTATAAGCGCGTCGATACTTGCGCCGCGGAGTTCGCGTCGAGTACCGCTTACATGTATTCCACCTATGAAGAGGAGTGCGAAGCGCAACCGACCGGGCGCGACAAGATCGTCGTCCTGGGTGGCGGCCCCAATCGCATTGGCCAGGGCATCGAGTTCGACTATTGCTGCGTACATGCGGCGCTGGCGTTGCGCGACGATGGTTTCGAAACCATCATGGTCAACTGCAATCCGGAAACTGTCTCTACTGACTACGACACCTCAGATCGCTTGTATTTCGAGCCCCTCACTTTGGAAGACGTTTTGGAAATCGTGCAACTAGAAAAGCCCAAGGGCGTGATTGTGCAGTATGGCGGTCAAACGCCGCTCAAGTTGGCGCGCGCGCTGGAGGCGGCGGGCGCGCCCATCATCGGCACCTCGCCTGACTCCATCGATTTGGCAGAGGACCGTGAACGCTTCCAGCAATTGTTGCATCAGTTGGGTTTGTTGCAGCCGCCCAACTGCACCGCGCGCGATGCCGAAGAGGCGGTGCGACTGGCGGCCGAGCTCGGCTATCCGTTGGTGGTGCGTCCTTCCTATGTGCTGGGCGGGCGCGCCATGGAAGTGGTGTACAGCGAGGAAGACTTGCGCCGTTATATGCGCACTGCGGTGGAGGTATCCAACGACTCGCCGGTGTTGCTGGATCGTTTCCTCGATAATGCCGTGGAGGTGGACGTGGACGCGATCTGCGACGGTAAGGATGTGCTCATCGGTGGCATCATGGAGCATATCGAGCAGGCCGGTGTGCACTCCGGCGATTCCGCCTGTTCTCTGCCGCCTTACACCTTGAGCGCGGCGCAGCAAGATGAGTTGCGTGAACAAATGCGCAAGATGGCGCACGGTCTCGACGTTGTCGGCCTCATGAACACGCAGTTCGCGATCCAAGACGGCAAGGTTTATGTGCTGGAGGTCAATCCACGCGCTTCGCGCACCGTGCCCTTCGTATCCAAGGCCACGGGACGGCCTTTGGCCAAGATCGCCGCGCGCTGCATGGCGGGCACCAGTTTGGCCGAACAGGGTGTGCTGCAGGAAGTCGTGCCGCCTTATTACTCAGTGAAGGAGGCCGTGTTCCCCTTCATTAAATTCCCGGGCGTCGATCCTATCTTGGGGCCGGAGATGAAATCCACCGGTGAAGTGATGGGCGTAGGCAGCGCCTTCGCCGAAGCCTATGCCAAGGCGCAGCTCGCCGCGGGCAATGTGCTGCCGCGCGCTGGCAATGTATTCATCAGCGTGCGTGATGCTGACAAACCGCGAGTGGCGGCGGTGGCCCAACGATTCGTAGAGCGCGGTTTCGAGCTGTACGCCACCCGCGGCACGGCCTTGGAGTTGGAGCGTGCGGGTGTGCCGCATCAGCGCATCAACAAAGTCACCGAGGGTCGGCCGCACGTGGTGGACATGATCAAGAACGATGAGGTTAGTCTCATTGTCAATACCACCGAGGGTAAGCAGGCTATCGCCGATTCCTACGGAATCCGTCGCGAGGCCCTGCATCGCAAGGTAAGCTACACTACGACCATGGCCGGGGCCGAGGCCACCAGCCTGGCGCTGCAATATCTCGATGTGAGTGAAGTCCGCGCCTTGCAGCAGTTACACAAGGAGTCGTTGGTATGAGCAAAATTCCCCTCACGATGTTGGGTGCTGAGCAACTGCGTGTGGAATTACACCGCCTCAAAACAGTGGATCGCCCGCGGGTGATCAACGCCATCGCCGAGGCACGCGCCCATGGTGATTTAAAAGAGAACGCCGAGTACCACGCCGCCAAGGAACAGCAAAGCTTCATTGAGGGGCGTATTGCCGATATCGAATCGCAACTTTCCCAGGCCCAGATCATCGATGTCACCACGCTCAACCCCAACGGTAAGATCGTGTTCGGCGCCACAGTCGACTTGGTCGAAGAAGAGAGCGGTGACGAAGTGACCTATCAAGTGGTCGGCGACTTGGAAGCGGATATCAAGCAACGTAAGATTTCCATCAGCTCCCCCATTGCGCGCGCTCTCATCGGCAAGTCGGTGGGCGACGTGGCCACGGTGCAGGCGCCGGCGGGCGCGCGCAATTACGAAGTCATAGACGTGCGTTACGTGTGAGGCATCGCTCGCGCGTTCAATACGAGGCGAAAGACCATGCGTGATATCGGCGAACGCATCGTGCGCACTCTATGGGTGGGTGGCTTGTGGGCTATCGGTTATCTGGCCGTGCCGGTGTTGTTCCATGCCCTTGACGATCGTCAGATGGCAGGTGAACTGGCCGGTCAGATGTTTCGCATCATCAACGGCCTGGGCTTGGTATGCGGCGGCCTGTTACTGGCAAACGCACTGTTGGGCGGTGGCGACGGCCCGCGCTGGCGAGTGTGGATTATCGCCGCGATGATGGCGGCGGCGGCCGTGATACTGTTCGTGCTACAACCTATGATGGCGGCGCTCAAGACCGAGGCCGCGGCGGCGGGCACGGCGCTGGCAGCCAATTTCGGGCGCTTGCACGGCGCGTCCTCGGCGTTGTATCTAGTGGCCAGTATCTTGGGCGTATGGCTGGTGGCGGCGGGCGCGCCCTCGCGGCGTTGAGCTGACCGCTGTTTAGGCGAGCTTGAGGCGCGGCTTATCTGGGTTGGAGCGATAGAGTAGGGCGATGTTGCCGATGCGTTGTATCAACACGGCGCCGACGGCAGTGCACATTTCCTCGATCAACGTATCGCGTTGCGTGCGCTCGCCGATGCTGACGCGCACTTTTAAGAGTTCATGATGTAGCAGCTGCAGCTCCAACTCTTCGCGTACGGGGGGGCTGAAGCCATCGCCGCTAATCATGACCACAGGTTTGAGTTTGTGTCCCAGCGCCCGCAGGTGACGCTTTTGTTGTTCAGTAAGCTTAGGCATTGCGCGATTCCGTGACTACAGAAAATCAAAGGCCGGCAAGTATAGCACCCAAGCGGCTGTTCAGCGTGGGGCGCAGCCCCTTCAATGTTGTCAAATTGGAGCTGGCGATCATCCTGTGCGCAGGGGTAGTAATGTGGCTGGTGGTTGAGCAATTAGTCGCGGGCCCCCTGCTACAGGTGGCGCTCATCGCCGGCTATGGGCTGTTAGGGATGCTGTGGCTGATGGCGCGCACCCGTCGGATCGCGCGCCGGCAGCGGGCGACTGGGGCGGAGGGTGCTGATGGCGCGCAGTAAGAGTAGTTCGCGCTGGTTGCAGCGCCATCACGCTGATGATTACGTACGCCGCGCCCAACAGGCCGGGTATCGCTCCCGGGCGGTATACAAATTGCTAGAGATACAAGAGCGCGACCGTATTTTGCGCCCCGGCATGACAGTAGTGGACCTGGGAGCGGCGCCGGGTGGTTGGTCGCAGGTAGCCGCTAAGATCGTAGGGGATAGGGGGCGCGTCGTTGCCCTGGATGTATTGGCCATGGACGCTTTGGCGGGTGTGGAGTTTGTGCAAGGCGATTTTAGAGAGCAAGCGGTATTGGATCAGTTGTTAAATATTGTAGGGGATCGTGGTGTGGACCTTGTAATTTGCGACATGGCCCCCAATAGTTCAGGTATGAAGGCGGTAGATCAACCGCGCGCCATGTATTTGGCGGAGTTGGCGCTAGAATTGGCGCAACGGGTATTGGTACCCGGTGGTGATCTGCTGGTGAAGGTGTTTCAAGGTGTAGGGATAGAGGAATATCGACGGGCGTTGCGCGCCTCATTCGATAAGATCCTGACCCGTAAACCTAAAGCGTCGCGACCCAGCAGTCGAGAGGGCTATTTGCTGGCCAGGAACTACAAATTGTAATAAGGTCTAACCGTCGTTAGGTGCCGTTTTCGGGTGGTTAGCAGGGAAGCCGCTGCGGAACCCTCAGTCGAGAGGAAATAACCTTGAGTGACATGGCTAAGAATTTGATTTTATGGGTGGTCATCGCAATCGTGCTGATGTCCGTGTTTAGCAGCTTCGGCCCGCCGCAGGTGGCTTCCAAGCAGTTAGCGTACTCCGATTTTATACAAGAAGTGCGTGATGGCAAGGTTTCCGAGGTGATGATCGAAGGACGCACCATCCAAGGTAAACGACTCGGCGACGGCGACTTCATCACCTACAGCCCGGATGATCGTGGCTTGGTGGATGAATTGCTCAATCGCGGGGTGGTCATCCAGGCGCGTCCCCAGCAACAGCAAAGTGTGCTGATGCAAATGTTCATCTCCTGGTTCCCGATGCTGCTGCTGATTGCGGTGTGGATCTTCTTTATGCGTCAGATGCAGGGCGGCGGCGGTGGTCGTGGTGCCATGTCCTTCGGCCGCAGCAAGGCGCGTCTCATGGGCGAGGATCAGGTGAAAGTCACTTTCGCCGATGTCGCCGGTGTGGAAGAGGCCAAGGAGGAAGTGGGCGAGCTCGTGGAATTTCTGCGCGACCCCAGCAAGTTTCAAAAGCTGGGTGGCAAGATACCGCGCGGTGTGCTGATGGTCGGCTCTCCGGGTACCGGTAAGACGCTGTTGGCCAAGGCCATTGCCGGTGAAGCCAAAGTACCGTTCTTCTCCATCTCCGGTTCGGACTTCGTGGAGATGTTCGTCGGCGTGGGTGCGGCGCGCGTGCGCGATATGTTCGAGCAAGCCAAGAAGCACGCTCCCTGCATCATTTTCATCGATGAGATCGACGCGGTCGGTCGTCATCGCGGTGCCGGCTTGGGCGGTGGTCATGACGAGCGCGAACAAACGCTCAACCAATTGCTAGTCGAGATGGACGGTTTCGAGGGGAGCGAGGGCGTCATCGTCATCGCCGCCACCAACCGTCCCGATGTGCTCGATCCCGCCTTGTTGCGTCCGGGCCGCTTCGACCGCCAAGTCGTGGTGCCGTTGCCGGATGTGCGTGGTCGCGAGCAGATCCTCAAGGTGCACATGCGTAAAGTGCCGATGGCCGACGACGTCAACGCGAGCATCATCGCGCGCGGTACGCCGGGGTTCTCAGGCGCCGATTTGGCCAATCTCGTCAACGAGGCGGCCTTGTTCGCTGCCCGCGCCAACAAGCGCACAGTGACCATGGGCGATTTCGAGATGGCCAAGGATAAAATCATGATGGGCGCCGAGCGCCGCTCGATGGTGATGAGCGAAGAGGAGAAGAAACTCACCGCCTATCACGAGGCCGGCCACGCCATCGTGGGCTTGTCGGTGCCGTCACATGATCCGGTGCACAAGGTCTCCATTATCCCGCGCGGCCGTGCCTTGGGCGTCACCATGTTCCTGCCGGTGGCGGATCGCTACAGCTACAGCAAGCAGCGCCTGGAGAGCCAAATTTCCAGCATGATGGGCGGTCGTCTTGCCGAGGAACTGATCTTCGGTGAGGAAATGGTCACGACCGGCGCCTCCAACGACATTCAGCGCACCACGGAAATTGCCCGTAATATGGTTACCAAATGGGGGTTGTCCGAGAGATTGGGTCCGTTGACCTATAGCGAGGAGGACGGTGAGGTGTTCCTCGGCCACTCGGTCACCCAGCACAAGACGTTGGCGGATGACACCGCGCGGGCCATCGACCAAGAAGTCCGCGCCATCGTGGATCGCAACTATGAGCGTGCCAAGAACATACTCGTAGAGAAAACGGACAAATTGCATGCCATGGCGGCGGCCTTGATGAAGTTCGAAACCATCGACTCCGATCAGATCCGTGACATCATGGAAGGCAAGGAACCGCGGCCGCCCCGCGACTGGACGGTATCCGATTCCGACTCCACGCCGCCGGGCGCCGCCGCCGGAGATGTTTCCGAAGAGGATAAGGGCGATGGTGCGATCGGTGGTCCTGCCAGCCAACACTGAGTGATAGGTAGTGAGGCGGATGTCCGCCACGAGAAACGCCCCGCATTGCGGGGCGTTTTTCTTGTATGTGTGAGTTAATGATAACAATCTCATTGTAAAGGCTGCTCTCTGCATTCAACTTGATGTGAGCTGATGACCTCATTAATCGACTGCGCCGGTAAACTGCTGGATCTCTCCCAGGCTCATATCATGGGGGTGCTCAATGTCACGCCCGACTCGTTCTCCGATGGGGGACGTTATAGCGTTGTCGATGCGGCCGTGGCGCGAGCGCGCGAGTTAGTGGCACAAGGGGCGAGCATCGTCGATGTGGGCGGTGAATCCACTCGCCCCGGTGCGACGGCGGTGGCGGTGGATGCAGAGTTAGAGCGCGTGATTCCCGTGATCGAGGCCGTCGTCGCTGAATTGCCGGTGATCATATCGGTGGATACTAGCAAGCCCGCGGTGATGAGCGCGGCGGTGGCGGCCGGCGCTGGCATGATCAACGATGTACGGGCCTTGCAAGCCACGGATGCCTTGGCTGTAGCGGCACGCTGTGCTGTGCCGGTGTGCTTGATGCACATGCTGGGTGACCCGCGCAGTATGCAACAGCAACCGCATTATGATGACGTGGTCAACGACGTCAAAGACTTTCTTAAGCGACGTATCGCCGCCTGCGAACAAGCCGGTATTCCAAGACAGCGGCTGCTGATCGATCCCGGCTTTGGTTTCGGCAAAAGTCTGACACACAATTTGAGCTTGATGCGTCATCTGCATGAATTCAGCGCCTTGGGCTTGCCGATGCTTGTCGGCGTGTCGCGAAAATCCATGATAGGCGCGGTGCTGGATGTCCCGGTGGAGGGGCGGCTCTATGGTAGTATTGCGCTCGCCACGCTGGCGGCGTGGCAGGGTGCGGCGATTATCCGCGCCCACGATGTGGCGGCGACGCGGCACGCGCTTCAAATGTGTGCGGCGGTGCGCGGGGCACCCTGACTGTGAATTGGGAGTATAGGACGCGATGACAGCCTCCTCGAAAAGACGTTACTTCGGAACCGACGGCATTCGTGGCAAAGTGGGCGAACATCCCATCAATCCCGAATTCGTGCTCAAGTTGGGCTGGGCGGCCGGTCGTGTATTGGCGCAGCGCCAAGGCGCTCCCGGTAAGGTGGTGATCGGCAAGGATACGCGCATTTCCGGTTATATGTTCGAGTCCGCATTGCAGGCCGGTCTGTCAGCGGCGGGCGTGGACATCCGGTTGCTGGGGCCGATGCCCACGCCAGCCATTGCGTGTTTGACGCGTACGCTGCATGCGCAAGCGGGCATCGTCATCAGTGCATCGCACAATCCTTATTACGACAACGGCATCAAATTCTTCTCCAGTGTCGGCACCAAGTTGCCGGATGCATTGGAACAGGCCATTGAGGCTGAACTCGAACAACCTATGACTACGGTTGATTCCTCGCAACTGGGCAAGGCGCAGCGCGTGCGCGATGCGGCCGGGCGTTACATCGAATTCTGTAAGGGTACGATACCCTCGGTGATGGATTTTCGCGGTATGAAAATCGTCGTAGATTGCGCGCATGGCGCGACCTATCATGTTGCCCCTTATGTCTTCGATGAGCTGGGCGCGCAAGTCATTCCAATCAACATCAAGCCGGATGGCTTGAACATCAACCAGGGAAGCGGCTCCACGCATCCGCAAGCGACGCAAGTGGCGGTGTTGGAACATGGCGCCGACTTGGGGATCGCCTTCGATGGTGACGGTGATCGGGTCATTCTTGTGGATAGCAAGGGCGAAGTGGTGGACGGTGATGAGATACTGTTTATTATCGCCCAATCACGCTTGAACGCCAACGCGCTGAACGGCGCCGTGGTCGGTACTCTGATGAGTAATCTGGGTTTGGAGCAGGCATTGCAGGCGCAGGGCGTGGAACTTAAGCGTGCTGCCGTGGGAGATCGCTATGTGATGGAGATGCTGCAGGCGGGTGGTCATGTGCTGGGAGGCGAATCTTCTGGGCACATCATTTGTCTGGATCGCACCACCACCGGCGATGGCATCATTGCGGCGCTGCAGGTGTTGGCCGAAATCCACAAAAGCGGGCGCGCCCTGCACGAACTGAAGCAGGGCATGATCAAGTATCCCCAGCACATGGTGAATGTCCGCGCTGCCGGTGGCGCACGCCTGGCTGAGTTGCCCGCGGTGCGTCAAGCTTGCCGCGAAGTGGAAGAGATGTTACGCGGCTCCGGGCGCGTGCTATTGCGCCCCTCCGGCACCGAGCCGGTGGTGCGGGTAATGGTGGAAGGCATGGACGCGCGGCAGGTTCAAGAACTGGCCGATCAGCTCGCCCAAGTCGTCGCACGCGCCGCCGCGGGCTGAATTGACCGCTGATCTACTGAAATTGATTTATTGATGTCTAGCGGGTAAGCTTTGGCGCTATTTTTGCTAACCCCGGGGAGTAGAATGCGTCAACCGCTGGTAGCCGGTAACTGGAAAATGCATGGGACTCGCATCAGCGCGCGGGACTTAGTGAGTGGTGTCAGGCAGGGTTTGGAGGGGCTGGGTAAGCCCCGCGTTGCGATGTGCCCGCCTTTCGTCTACCTCGCTGATGTGGCCGCTCAGATCCAAGGCACGGCGCTCGCCTTGGGTGGGCAGGATTTGTGTCCCGAGGTGGGCAGTGGCGCGCACACTGGCGAGATTTCCGGCGCCATGCTCGCTGATGTCGGCTGTAGCTATGCCATCGTGGGGCATTCCGAGCGCCGTAGTCTTTATGGCGACAGCGACGAGGTGGTGGCGCGTAAATATTTCGCCGCTCAGCAAGCCGGTTTGACGCCGATACTGTGCGTCGGCGAATTGCTGGAAGAGCGCGAGGGCGAACACACTGAAGCCGTGGTCGCGCGCCATTTGGATGCCGTGTTGACCCAACCGGGCGGTGTCGCGAGTTTGGCTAAGGCGGTCATCGCCTATGAGCCGGTATGGGCGATAGGCACGGGTTTGACGGCGACACCGGCGCAAGCGCAAGCGGTGCATGCGTTCATTCGCAAGCGAATCGCGCAGCACGATCAAGCCGTGGCAGAGAGGGTGCAAATTCTCTACGGCGGCAGTGTCAAGGCGAATAATGCGGCGGAACTGTTCGCCATGCAGGATATCGACGGCGGGCTGATCGGCGGTGCCTCGCTGGAAGCGGAGCAATTCCTCGCCATTTGCCGTGCCGCTGGTTAATGTTTTATTGAGGCTGAATTTCGATGCATACGGCATTACTTGTAGTACATATGATCATCTCCGTGGTGTTGATCGTCCTGGTCTTGATCCAGCGCGGCAAAGGCGCCGACATGGGGGCGGCCTTCGGTAGCGGTGCGTCCGGCACGGTGTTCGGTAGCCAAGGGTCGGCTAACTTCTTGACCCGCACTACGGCGGTGCTTGCCGCGATGTTTTTTGTGACCAGTCTTTCGCTGGCCTTCTTGAGCGTGGAGCAGCGTGAGGTGCAAAGCGTCACCGACTTGCCGGTTCCTGCCGCTCCTGTTGGTGAGGCGCAAGAGACGGCTCCCGTACCGAGTCAATCACCGCGACCGGCTGATGTACCGGTCGCGCCGGGGGATTGAAGCGGACCTAGAATCGTTTAGAATCCCTACTCCCCCACACCCGGGGAGCACCGAGTTCAGGCCGATGTGGTGGAATTGGTAGACACGCCATCTTGAGGGGGTGGTGGGGCAACCCGTGTCGGTTCGAGTCCGACCATCGGCACCAATAGAGACCGACTCTATGTAGAGCCCCCTCAAAAAGTCCAACACACTGATATTGCTATATAATAATGGCTTATCAAGGTATAATAGTGCACGAAAAACGCCCTCTCACCGACAAAAAGCGTGCACCGATGATCCGATACCGAAGCGAAAAACAACTCCCCCTTGAAGGATTCGAGACACCGTTTGAAACGGCGCTGGACAAGAATAATCGCTGGGTCAAGCTAAGTGAATGTATTCCGTGGGATGTGTTGGCCGACAGCTATTATGAAACCCTCTCA
>CALZJG010000010.1 GCA_945787555.1 uncultured Chromatiaceae bacterium
CATTGCGCCAGCGCTTGACGGTGCGCGTACACCACACGCACATCAACGAGTTCGGATTTACTCAGCAAGTTATGGTGAACCCGTAACTGCACTTCGCCCACGATTTGCAGAGGCGAATGCAGGAACATATCCAAGGTGTGCGTCACCATGCCCTCGCTGGAATTCTCTACCGGCACTACACCATAGTGACAGGCACCGGATTCGACCTCGCGAAACACTTCGTCGATGGCCTGGTGCGCCTGTGTTTGCACGGCGTGGCCGAAATGCTTGAGCGCCGCCGCTTGGGTGAAAGTGCCCTCGGGACCGAGATACGCAATGCGCATGGGTTGCTCCAGCGCCAGGCACGCCGACATGATTTCACGAAACAGCCGTGCCATATCCTCGCCGCTGAGCGGACCTTGGTTGCGCGCAATGACCTTGCGCAACACATCCGCTTCGCGCTCGGGACGATAAAAATTCACCTCGCCGGCGTTGTTATTCTTCAGCTCGGCGATGCGTTGCGCGCAGGCCGCGCGCTCGCTGATGAGCGCTTGGACTTGCTCATCCAGCGCATCGATGCGCGCGCGCACGGCCTGGAGTTTTTCTTTGTCACTCATGCGGACCGTCACCTCGTAAACCCATCATGCACAAAGCCCGGGCTAATCCCAGAATGGGCTTAGTCAATGTCTTGCTGCCGGCAAGCACCCCGTCCCGGTCCATTGTATGGGCCGAGTAGCGCGCGAACGGTGCGATGCGAGCGACATGAGCGAGATAGGCGGCACGACTGATATAGCGCTTAGTCACACCACCCGCACCGATAATACGCCTTCGATACTTCTAATGCGCTCTAACACCGCATCTGTGACCGGCTGATTCACATCGATCAGCGTGTAGGCCAATTCGCCCTTCGACTTATTGAGCATGTCGACAATATTCAAATCCGCATCCGCCATGGCGGTGGAAATCTGTCCCACCATATTGGGGACGTTGGCATTCGCAATGGCGATACGGGCGCCTTCACTGCGCGGCATCATCACTTCGGGAAAATTCACCGAATGGGTGACATTGCCATGCTCGAGAAACTCGCGCACTTGCTCCGCCACCATCACCGCACAATTATCCTCGGCCTCTTTAGTGGACGCGCCGAGATGCGGCAGGGCGATGACGCGCGGATGATTCTTCGATAAACGGCTGGGAAAGTCGCAGATATACGCGTGCACTTTGCCCGCATCGAGGCCGTCAACGACCGCTTGCTCATCGACGATACCTTCACGGGCAAAATTAAGCAGGGTCACGCCTTGCTTCATGAAGGCCAGGCGATCGTGATTGATCATGTGACGTGTGGCCTCCACCAAGGGCACATGAAACGTCACCATGTCCGACTGCGCGAGCAAATCATCGAGACTGCGCGCTTGCTGCACATCAGAGGACAAACGCCAGGCGCTTTGCACCGTGATCTGCGGATCGTAACCCAGCACCTTCATACCCATTCTGCGCGCCGCGTTGGCCACCATCACACCGATAGCGCCCAAGCCCACTACGCCCAACGTGCGACCGGGTAACTCGAAACCCACGAAATCCTTTTTGCCCGCTTCCACCTGTTTGCTCAGTGCAGCGTCATCGCCATCCAGTCCGCGCGCGTAATCCCAGGCTTGGCAAATATTGCGCGCCGCCAGCAACATACCGGCCACCACCAACTCCTTTACCGCATTGGCATTGGCGCCGGGAGCGTTGAACACGGGTATGCCGCGCTTGCTCATTTCCTCCACGGGAATGTTGTTCACCCCCGCGCCGGCGCGCCCCACCGCTTTCAAACTGGCCGGTATCTCCATGCTGTGCATCTTGAAGGAGCGCAACAGAATCGCGTCCGGATGTTGGATCTCCGAGGCGATCTCATACCGCTCGCGCGGCAGCCGATCCAAACCGGCGATGGAAATGTTGTTCAGCGTGAGTATTTTATACATGCCAACTTGCTCCGCTAGAGATACGTTAGGGCCGAGGCGTGAGGCGAATATTTCCTCGCTCCTCGCTCTTGACTATCCATTCCGTCGCGCGAAATCCTGCATGAATTCCAGCAACGCGTCCACGCCCGCCTCCGGCATGGCGTTGTAGATGCTGGCGCGCATACCGCCCACCGAGCGATGCCCCGCCAGCGTTTTCAAGCCCGCCTTGCCAGCCTCGGCGAGGAAGGTCTTGTCCAATTCGGCATTGGCGAGCGTGAACGGCACGTTCATCCACGAGCGCGCGCTTTTCTCCACCGGGTTCCGATAAAAGCCGGAGTCGTCGATGGCAGAGTAGAGTTTCTGCGCCTTGCGCTGGTTGATCTCGGCCATCGCCGGGAGGCCGCCCTTGTTCTTCACATGCTGGAACACCAAACCGGCCAGATACCAAGCATACGTAGGCGGCGTGTTGTACATGGAGCCGTTGTCGGCGTGAGTCTGGTAATCGAACATCGCCGGTGCGCCGGCCTGCACGCCGCCGATCAAATCGTCGCGCACGATCACCACCGTCAAGCCGGCGGGGCCGATGTTCTTCTGCGCGCCGGCGTAGATGATCCCGAATTGACTCACATCGACAGGCCGCGACAGGATAGTCGAGGATATATCCGCCACCAGTGGCACCTCACCCGTCTCCGGCACCCAATGAAACTCCACCCCGCCGATGGTTTCGTTGGGCGTGTAGTGCACATAGGCCGCG
>CALZJG010000011.1 GCA_945787555.1 uncultured Chromatiaceae bacterium
GGCATTGAAGCCTTGCTGGAGAAGTCGCGTAGCAAGCCTAATCCAAAGAACCGGGTGGAACCGCAAATTGAGGAGGCGGTTCTGAAATTTGCCCTCGAATGTCCGGCCCACGGCCAGGTTAAGGTCAGTAACGAACTGAGAAAACAGGCGGTTTTTGTCTCGCCCAGTGGCGTGCGAAGCATCTGGTTACGCCGGAGATCCGCAATGCCATTCGCGTACGTCACTATAGCCTGCGCACCGAACAGACCTATATCCACTGGATCAAACGCTTCATCTATTTTCACGACATGAAGCACCCAAAGTGCATGGCTAGCGCCGAAGTCAACGCGTTTCTCACTCATTTGGCCGTCAACCGGAATGTGGCGCCGAATACTCAGAACCAAGCTTTGAACGCCCTCAACTTTCTGTATCGCCATGTGCTCGACCGGCCGCTAGAAAATATTTGCGCGATCCGCGCCAGAAAAAGACCGAAGCTTCCGGTCGTGCTATCGCAAGATGAGGTGGGAGCGCTTCTTAAACATCTTCACGGCATACATTGGTTGGCCGCGTGTTTGATGTACGGTTCCGGGCTCAGACTGATGGAGTGTTGCCGTCTGCGGGTGATGCATCTGGATTTTGCGCACCGGGAAATCAGAGTGATCGACGGGAAAGGGGCCAAAGATCGCATCGTGACGCTGCCGGAGGCGCTGATCGAAGCCTTGCAGCGCCACCTTGGCGCAGTAAAGAACACCCATGACAAAGATCTGGCCGATGGTTACGGCGATGTGGCGCTGCCCTACGCTTTGGCACGCAAAAATCCCAGTGCGGGCCGAAACTGGGCTTGGCAATACGTGTTTCCCGCCACGCGGCGTTCGCTCGATCCCTATTCCGGCGTCATTCGCCGCCATCACATAGACGAGTCCGCCATTCAGAATGCGATCAAACGGGCCGTACGCAAGGCCGGCATCGAGAAGCCCGCCAGTTGTCACACGCTGCGCCACTCCTTTGCCACGCATTTACTGGAGCGCGGGATGGACATACGCACGGTACAAGATCAATTGGGTCACAAAGATGTGCGCACTACGCAGATTTACACCCATGTCTTGCAGCGCGGCGGCTGGGCGGTGGTCAGTCCGCTCAACGGTGTGCTAGGCGGCGCCGATAACCGCGCCGGCTAGCGAACGATACGCACCCCAACGCTGAGTGCGCTTTCGCTCTATATCGCCTCCGGCCCCTCTTCGCCGGTGCGGATACGGATGACACGTTGCACGTCGCTGATGAATATCTTGCCGTCGCCGATCTTGCCGGTACGGGCGGCGTTGGCGATGGCCTCGAGGGCGCGCTCGATTTGATCTTCGTTGAGCACAACTTCGATTTTCACCTTGGGGAGGAAGTCGACCACGTATTCGGCGCCGCGATAAAGTTCGGTGTGGCCTTTCTGACGACCGAAGCCTTTGACTTCCATGACGGTCATGCCGGTGATGCCGATATCGGACAGGGCTTCACGCACGTCGTCCAATTTGAAGGGCTTGATGATCGCTTCGAGTTTTTTCATGTATGCCTCTCCCGTTGTAATGCCATTGGCTGGCTGCATCTACACCCGCTCTGATAATTGTGCGTTGTTTGTCTTCCTAAACTATCTTCCACATTAATGAGTGCGACAGCGCCATCGTAAAAGATTGTACACGTCGCAATAGCGCGAAACACCGCATCATACCCACCACTCAGTCCCCAGCCTAACCCGTCCCGCCTGCTTCGGAGGCGCTGTCGCCCCCCTACCCGGAGGGGGGAAGTTTGATAGGTCAACACGACTAGTGTGGTATCACCCTTGGCATTCAGATTGACCCTAGCATAAATTAAAGCGTTGCTACGCGGAAAGCCCCACCTATCTTCAATGCGCCTCAATGCGCGAACTCGGGCTGGTTGCGATAGCCAGAGGTAATCGGATAGCGCCGGTCGCGGCCGAAAGCGCGGCGCGTGACCCGCACGCCAGGCGGGGCTTGGCGGCGTTTGTATTCGTTGCGGTTGACCATCGCCACGACTCTTTTCACCACGTCGGCATCGAATCCGGCAGCGATGATGTCCTCGGGCGATTTGTCCTCCTCGACGTAGAGTTCGAGGATGGGATCGAGCACCTCATAGGGCGGCAAGCTGTCTTGGTCGGTTTGATCGGGGCGCAGTTCGGCCGAGGGCGCGCGCGTGATCACACGCCCGGGAATGACCGGGGCGATGCTGTTCCGGTAACGCGCCAGTTCATAGACCATGGTCTTGGGTAAATCCTTGATGGGCGCATAACCGCCGGCCATGTCGCCGTACAAGGTGGCGTAACCCACTGCCATTTCGCTTTTGTTGCCGGTGGTAAGAAGAATCTTGCGTTTCTTGTTGGAGATGGCCATGAGGATCACGCCGCGACAGCGCGCCTGGATGTTCTCCTCGGTAACATCGGCCTCGGTACCGGCGAATTCTTCTTGCAGGCTGTCTAAAAACGCGTTGAAGGCCGGTTCGATAGATATGGAGTGATACTCCACACCCAATGCCTCGGCCTCGGCGCGCGCGTCGTCGAGACTGATTTGCGCAGTGTAGCGCGACGGCATCATTACCGCTTCGACCCGCTGGGCGCCGACGGCGTCCACGGCGATGGCCAGCGTGAGTGCCGAATCCACGCCGCCGGACAGGCCGATCACCGCGCCGCCGAAGCTATTTTTCTCGATGTAATCGCGCACGCCCAGCACCACGGCTTGATAGATGCTCGCCGCGTTGGACAGCGGCTCATGCATCTCACCCGGCAAGGCGCGCACGGTCTCGTTGGTTGTTTCGAACTCCGCGATATAAATGTCTTCGACATAAGACGCACCGCGCATGACGACCTGGCCGCCGGCGTCCATCACCAACGATTCACCGTCGAACACCAGTTCATCCTGCCCACCCACTTGGTTGACGTAGACGATAGGCATGGGCGCCTCGCGTTGACGTGTGCGCAACACCTCCTCGCGTTCGCGCCCCTTGAGGGCGTGAAACGGCGAGGCGTTGAGATTGAACATGAGGCGGGCGCCGGCCGCCGCCGCTTGCGCCACCGGGCCGGGATTCCACAGGTCTTCACATATCGTCATCGCCACCGGCACGCCGCAAATGTCCACCACGGTGGCCGTATCGCTCGCTTCGAAATAACGTTTTTCGTCGAAGACGCTGTAATTGGGCAGATGTTGTTTGTGATAAGTGGCGACCACCGCCCCATCGCGCAACAGCGAGGCACTGTTGTGCAAGCCGGCGGTATCGGGACAGGGATAGCCCAACACCACGTCGATGCCGTGCGTGGCGCGTTTGACCTCTTCCAGACCGCGCAGCACGTGGGCGTGCAAGCCGGGCCGCAACAGCAAGTCTTCGGGTGGATAGCCGGTGAGCGCGAGTTCAGGAAAGATGATGGCGTGGGCGTGCAGCTCGTCGCGGGCACGGGCGATGGCGGCCACGATCTTGGCCGTATTACCCGCTACGTCGCCGACCAGCAGATTAAGCTGGGCCAGCGCCACTCGCAGCCGTCGAGCCATTCCCCCTCCCCTCCAAGGTCAACGCCTCAGCCGGTGAAATATTCCAATATCCGGGCGCCGATTTCCGCTGGCGAACGTGCGACGGTGGCGCCGGCCGCTTCCAGTGCGGTGATCTTATCCTCGGCGCGACCTTTGCCGCCGGAGATGATGGCGCCGGCGTGGCCCATGCGTTTGCCAGGCGGCGCGGTGAGACCGGCGATGTAAGCCACCACCGGCTTGCGCACTTTGCTGCGGATGTATTCCGCCGCCTCTTCCTCGGCCGTGCCGCCGATCTCGCCCACCATGATGATGCCCTTGGTCTGGCGATCCTGCTCGAACATCTCCAAGCACTCGACGAAGTTGGTGCCTTGGATGGGATCGCCGCCGATACCCACGCAGGTGCTCTGCCCCAAGCCGTTCTGGGTGGTTTGGTAAACGGCTTCATAGGTCAAAGTGCCGGAGCGCGACACGATGCCGATGTTGCCCTTCTTGTGAATGAAGCCGGGCATGATGCCGATCTTACATTCTTCCGGGGTGATGATGCCCGGGCAGTTCGGGCCGATGAGGCGCGCGTTGTAGGACTTGAGCGCCGCCTTGACCTTGAGCATATCCACCACCGGAATGCCCTCGGTGATGCACACGATGAGTTGGATGCCCGCATCGGCCGCTTCGAGGATGGCGTCGGCGGCGTAAGCGGCCGGCACGTAGATCATGCTGGCTTCGGCCTGGGTGGCCTCAACCGCATCGCGCACGGTGTTAAACACGGGTTGGTCGAGATGGGTCTGGCCGCCTTTGCCGGGCGTGACACCGCCCACTAACAGGGTGCCGTATTCAAGGGCCTGCTGCGAATGAAAAGTGCCCTGCTTGCCGGTAAAACCTTGGCAGATGACCCGCGTACTCTTGTTGATCCATATCGCCATCAGCCCTGACCCCCTGCCGCTTTCACTGCCATGCGCGCTGCATCGGTGAGATTGTCCGCCGTTTCTATGGCCAGACCACTGTGACGTAACATGTCCTTGCCCTTGTCGACATTGGTACCTTCGAGCCGCACCACCACCGGCACCGCGACATGCACTTCTTCCACCGCTTTGATGATGCCCTCGGCGATCAGATCGCAGCGCACGATGCCGCCGAAAATATTCACCAGCACGGCTTCGACATGCTCATCGGAGAGAATCAGTTTGAAGGCTTCCGCGACTTTCTCCGCCGTGGTACCGCCACCGACATCAAGAAAATTGGCCGGTTGACCGCCGTGCAGTTTGATCAGATCCATGGTAGCCATGGCCAAACCGGCGCCATTGACCATGCAGGCGATGTTGCCGTCCAGCGGTATGTAATTGAGGTCGAATTTCTTGGCCTCGAGTTCTTTGCTGTTTTCCTGGGTGGCATCCTTATAGGAATCGAATTCGGGATGCCGAAAGGCCGCGTTGTCGTCGATGTTGATCTTGGCATCCACCGCCACGATGTCACCGTCACGGGTCACCACCAGCGGGTTGATTTCCACCAGGCTGGCGTCTTTTTCCATGAATAGGCGATACAGCCCCTGCATCACTTTGCCCAGGGCGGGAAACTTGTCCACATCCAGTTGCAGCTCGAAGCCCACTTGACGCCATTGATAAGGCTCCAGACCCACCACCGGATCGACGGTGCAGGTGAGAAGCATATCGGGCTGATCAGTCGCCACTTCCTCGATATCCATGCCACCCAGACTGGAGGCCATGAAGACGACGCGCTCGCGGGCCCGATCGATGATTGCACCAAGATACAACTCACGCTGCACATCGGAGACCGGCTCGATCAATACATGATGCACCGGCAACCCTTCGGGGCCGGTCTGGTGCGTCACCAACTGCGACCCCAACATGGAAGCCACGGTCTGATCGAGTTCATCGACGCTATCGACCAACTTGACGCCACCCGCTTTGCCGCGTCCCCCGGCATGCACCTGGGCCTTGACCACCCAACGCTCACCACCCAACTCAGCGGCGATCGCGCGGGCGCGCTGCACGTCCCGGGCCGCGCCACCGGGCGGCACGGGGATACCGTATTCGGCGAACAGCTGTTTCGCTTGATACTCGTGCAGGTTCATGTTTCCGTCCTTGCCTTATCCAGGCCACGTGCGGCCTATGAGTTATATCGAACAGGCGGCGATTTTGGACACTCTTACTCCCCTATGCCCGCAGCAATCCCGCCAGCGGCCTCCCGACCCTCGTGAGCGCTGGAAGGTATGAATGAATTAGAACGGGATGTCGTCGTCGAAATCACCCATGGACTCGGCGGCCGGTTGTGACTGCGGCTTGTTGCCGCCCGCGGATGAACTCGCGCCGCCCTGCGCTTCGCGTTCCATCGGCGCGCTACCGCCACGGCTGTCCAACATCTGCATTTCAGCGGCGACGATCTCAGTGGTGTAACGATCTCGCCCTTCTTTATCCTGCCACTTGCGGGTGCGCAGCGAGCCTTCCACGTAGACCTTGGAACCCTTCTTCAAGTACTCCCCAGCTATCTCGGCTAAGCGATTGAAGAACACGACATTATGCCACTCGGTGCGCTCTTGGTTTTCGCCCGTTTGCTTATCCTTCCAACTCTCGCTGGTGGCCACGGTGACATTCGCCACGGCACCGCCGCTAGGCATATAACGCACTTCAGGATCGCGCCCCAAGTTGCCAATAAGTATTACTTTATTTACGCCTCTGGCCATATTCCTTCCCCTTGCTTGCAGATACCGAAGCGCCGTGGGTTGCACCAACCCACGGGTCCACCCCTATGAAGTCCGCCTAGTTTACGACTCGGCTACAGAAAACTCACGCAGTGCGTCCCGATCCAACGTCTGGCTGTCCACCTTCAAATAAGCCACGCCGTCTTCGCTGATCACCACCGCCTCGGCGACG
Organism: uncultured Chromatiaceae bacterium; assembly: GCA_945787555.1. GTDB lineage: Bacteria > Pseudomonadota > Gammaproteobacteria > DRLM01 > DRLM01 > CALZJG01. Next base: position 6,392 of record CALZJG010000011.1, read on the forward strand.
CCGCGTACTTCCATCAACCGCGTCGCCAGCGCGCGCGCTTCCTCCTCGCTCACACTCCCGACGTGCACCAAATGGCTGCTGAGATGGCGTGGCGGACGCATGGTGGCGGCCACGCCCAACCACAGCACCGCCACCACGGCACAGCAGGCGAACACCCAGGTCAAACCGTAAGCGCCGTATACCCAGCCCCCGACGACGCCCCCGCAAAAAGCGCCCAGAAATTGCGAGCTGGAATAAATTCCCATAGCGGTGCCCTTCTTGTCCGGCGGCGTGGTCTTGGCCACCAGCGATGGCAAGGAGGCTTCCAGGACATTAAAGGCGATGAAGAACAGCAGCAGACCGGTGACGATGCCGGCCA
>CALZJG010000012.1 GCA_945787555.1 uncultured Chromatiaceae bacterium
ACCCTGTCACCCCGACTACTGACCCTGTCACCCCAACTACTTACCCTGTCATCTCGACCGTAGGGAGAGATCTTACCGCCAGAAAGCACTCCCAATGACAGTGCGTATGTGCGCCCTGCTCCGGCCACCCCACGCCCGAAAGCAAGATTTCTCCTTACAGTCGAAATGACAAGCTTGAGCTGTCATGGTATCTGCCAGCGCAGGAACTCAATAGAGAGCTAGTAACGCCACTGCCACTGCACATCCAATTGGCCTTGGTCATTGGTAGCACCCGATTTGTCGCGGCGCACCACGCCGACCCGCACACCCAGCTCGTGGGCGCGCCACTGCAGGCGATGAGTCAGTTCCGCGCTTACCAGGGTCGGGCTGGCGACATCGTCTCGATTGGGCTCGATGCGGCGCAGCAAGACATCCCAGGTCCGGCCGCGTTCGTTGACATAGAGAAATCCCAGCGACGCCATGCGCCCGTCGCCGCCCAACGCATGACCGATGATGCGATCGCGATAGGTGTAGCCGTCGCGATAAATGCCGTGTTCATAGGCGTAATTGTATAGAGGTTCGCCCGCGTAGAATTTGCTGGCAGTGTCGGCGTACTCGAGGTGCGCGCGCCACGCCGCGCCCTGCTCGCCCCAAGCACCCCAGGTTTCCACGCCCGCCAGTCCGATATAACGTGACGGCAAACCGTTGGCCTCGTCTTCGCCGATGAACTGGCCATACACGGCATAAGGCGCGTCGAACAACGGTGACTGCCAGCGGAAATCGATGCCGCCGAGTTGGTTGCCAGGTTCGTCGGCCACGCTCAGATTGGCGCCGCGATTGTCGTTGCCGAGCAGCAAATCCTTGAACGTATCCAGCCCGTCGGGGCGGCCCTCGCCGCCCCATTGCGCGGTGCGCGACAAACCGATTTCCAAGGCCGCGGTGGGCCGGAAATGTAAGCGCATGCCCATGAACAGCGCGTCGGGCACTGCGCGGCCCCCTTCCAACTGACCCAGCGTGAACTGAAATTGCCATGGCCCCATCCAACTCAGCCAAGCGGTTTCGAAAGGATCGGACAAATGCCGCTGCACGCTGAGTGCGGGGATGGGACGGGCGTTGCTGGACAGGATCAAGCTGCCGTCCCAACCCGGCCCCCACCAGCGCTCCACCGCGCCGGCCGTGAGCGCCCAATTGCCCCACAGCGCGGCCACATGGGAACCGTCGTAGCGGAAGGTTTTGCCATCGTCGGGCGCATCCACCACCGTCGCTTGCAGCGACAGTGCGGCCCAAGTCCCGGTCCATTCCAGCCCCGCCTCGAGTTCGCCGCTCTCGCGTGGCGTGGCCTCGAAGGTGCGGTATTGCCGTGGATGCCGTGAGCCTGCGACACGCACCTGCGGCTGGAAGGCGTGCGTGCGGGAGGCGCGACGATAATGTTGCAACACCCGGGCACGGGCATCGGCCAAGGCGGGGGCCAGCAGGCCCTCATGCGCATCGATATCGCGAATCACGTCGCGCCAGGCGATCGGCCACGCGGTCAGCGGCGCCCGCACCACGCCGGCGTCACTCAGCAGCTGCACATCATGGCGCAGTAGCACATCGCCCGGCGTCAGCCACGGACCGGCCGTCGCCCAGCCACTCCCGCCGCTGAGCCAGCACAACAAGCCTATTTTAAGGAGGTGCGAGAGGCGCCAGCGTAATGATGAGCGACGCTTCGAGGTGTCGGGGTGTAGCTGATTATTGCCTCGAATCTTGAATAACTCCCCCTCACCCTGTCCCTCTAGCCATGTCGGGCATCGAGATCCCAGCGAGAGAGGGAACGCACCTCTTAGGCTCGAGGTGATAGTCGCTCGTTGCGCGGATCTTGGTTTAAGCGTTCGTGGCACAAGACCCTCAAGGCCCTTTCTCTGCGGGGAGAGTGCAGCGAGGGGGGCGGAGCCGCTGGGGTGAGGGGATATAAGAGCACCGCTATCGGTCTTAATATGCTGCCATGTTTCCCACCACGCCATGCCGTCAAGACTCCATCAGCGCCGCCATCTTGGCCGCGTTGGGCTGAGTGACTACGCCGCGCTCGGTGACGATGGCGTCCACCAAGTCTGCCGGCGTCACGTCGAAGGAAGGATTCCACGCCTCGGCGCCGGGCGCCGCGACGCGCTGACCGCCCAGGCTCAGCACTTCCTCGGGGGAGCGATTCTCGATGTGAATTTCCGCGCCGCTGTTGATCTTCATGTCCACCGTGGTGGTGGGCGCCACCACCATGAATTTCACGCCGTGGTGACGCGCCGCCACCGCCAGACTATAGGTGCCGATCTTGTTGGCCACGTCGCCGTTGCCGGCGATGCGGTCGGAGCCGACGATAGCCCAGGTCACCCCGCCCTGTTTCATCAAGTGCGCGGCGGCGCCGTCGGCCAGCACGGTAACGGGAATCCGGTCCTGCACCAGTTCCCAGGCGGTGAGCCGCGCGCCCTGCAACCAGGGGCGGGTTTCATCGGCGTAGACGCGCTCGACCTTGCCCGCCGCATAGGCGCTGCGGATCACACCCAGCGCGGTGCCGTAACCGCCGGTGGCCAGCGAGCCGGTGTTGCAATGGGTGAGCACCACGCCGCGCGCCTCGATCAAGGCCGCGCCCAGTTCGCCCATGCGCCGATTGGCGGCGATGTCCTCGTCATGAATCTTGCGCGCCTCGGCCAGGAGGGCGGGTACCGGGTCGCCGCTCACCGCGGCGCCTGCAGCGCTCCCCTGCCTATTGCCGCCGGCGAGGCCCTCACCCCTACCCTCTCCCGCCTGCGGGAGAGGGGACTTAGATGAAGACTGAATCGATTGTTGGGAACCGGAGCAAAGTGACTTGATAAGAGCCCGCATGTGTTCCAGCGCCCAGAACAGATTCACCGCCGTCGGCCGCGACGCGGCGAGCAGTTGCAGGTCTTGTTCGATGTCCTGCTTCCAAGTGGCCGGCGCGCGGGCGTAACGCGCGCGCGCCGCCAGCACCACGCCGTAAGCCGCCGTCACGCCGATGGCGGGCGCGCCGCGCACCACCATGTCGCGGATGGCGTCCGCCACCCCGGCGGCGTCTTCCAACAACACATGCTCGTGCTTGAGGGGCAGCGCGCGCTGATCCAGCAGGCTGAGCCCTTCCGGGGTCCATTCCACTGCGCGAATGGTGTCGTGTTGCGTCTCGGCCATGTCGTCCACCTCTTGGATCAAGTGGCGCATGATACCCAGCCCGGGTAGCGGGGGCCAGCGCCATTCAGCCAGCGCGGCAGTGGACCGATATATCCACCAGTACTGCTGAATTGTGTTTTCGCTATGCCGCGCCTCATCAGACAACTCCTCGCCCTGGCTATCAGCGCAATGCTCGTCGCCAGCGCACTGGCGCAGTCCAGCGGCGACATGATGGAGCTACCGCCACCGAATGTGGCCTTGGATGCGCTGGCGCAAGAGGTGACGGTCAGCGACAACGAGATTGATCTGCCGTCACCCTTCCCTGCAGTAATTCCCTACAGCGAGATGAAGGCCGAAAACCGCGCCCCCGCGCCGCCGTCCGGCTGTCATGTGGGAGGGGGGATATACATTCCCAGCAGCCCCCAGGGCTGCGGCTCGCTGCGTTTCGAAGCTGTCGCGCGGGTGCTGTTCATTCACGACGACGTGGCCTTGGACGACAGCGCGCAACATAAGCTGACGCAGGCGGCGGAGCAGTTACGCGACCAGACTGATGTGCAACGGGTGCTGATACGCGGCCACACCGATGAGGTGGGCCAGGTCGAATACAACGAAGGGCTCGCCGATCAACGCGCCTTGGCGGTGCGCGATTATTTGGCCGCCCTTGGTGTGCAACCGGACTGGCTGCATTTGCACGGCCATGGCGAGCATGCCCCGCAGGATGAGAACTGGACCCGCCTCGGCCGCGCGCGCAATCGCTGGGTGGAAGTGTATGTCGTGCATGCCCTGCCGCCGCCCGCACCGACGCCGACGCAGTGATCGCTACCCCGTTCAAATCATGGCTGGTGATCCCATCGCCACCCTGGATACCCGGCTGACGACTCGCACGGCAACAAAAAAAAGGGGCCCGTAGACCCCTAGAACGACCGCCTTAGTTATATTTTTTAAGGCTCAGACCACCCTACTTCGCATTGCAATCAAACCTATCGCCCCCACCACATCGTCGTACCAATCTGCAACGTGTAGCCAGTCTACTGGGACCGCTGCGCCAGCGAAATTGTACTTAGGTACTAGGCAACCACTTCGTCGCCGGAACTGGACCCGAACGCGGCGCCGTGACTGGCGCATGCGTAGGCAGTCGCGCCGAGCGCAACGGCGGCACCGCCTGGGATGACTGTGCAGGTCAACGGAGTTACTGGGTGCGAGGCGCGCTCAGGCGATCGACGAGTGCGACAGCCAGGTGACGCGGAATCCAGGCTTGGCCGGCGGCGAGCGCCCGACAGGCGGGCTGCCACCACGCGTCGAGCTCGGAGCGCCGGAGATAGCCCTTGGCCCCTGCCGTGAGGTGACGTAGCAAATCCATCTCGTCCTCACGCTCCACCACCAACATCAAATCAACCGGCGCGTAGTCACGCTGCAGCGACCACACCAGCCAGGCGCCGTCCCCGCCGTAGCCGGCCGTATCCAGCACGATGATTTGCGGTTTGAAAATCGGCAGGCGACAGCCCGCCTCATTCAATGAGAGCCCCAACAGGCGGACACGATCCGGGTCATGGTCTCGGAAAGCGGGACAGCGTTCCAGTAAGGGGACGCCTCCGGTATGAACGAGGGCGATTTTGAGCGCATCGGCGGTGGTCACGGGACATCCCTGGGTCAACGTCGCTACAAAGTAGCCCTCACCGGCGCGCGGCTCAATTGTACTTAGGTCGTAGTCCCCACCCGACGTCTTTACGCCGCCAGGCCAAACCGGTGCAGCTTAAAGCCCGCCTGCACCCGTGCCGACTAAAACACTGCAAAGCGCGGACAGTCACAGTGAAACCGACAGGCACGATGAAGAAGTCTACACAGCAGGAAAAACCGCTGGCGCTGCTGCTGGGGCCGCAAGAAAACCTGCTCAAACGCTGGGCCGCCGCGCTCCCCGCGTGGCGCTGCCAACGTTACACGACTTGCCAGGAAGTGCTGCAAGCGCCCGCCTGGCGCACCCAACAACCGGGCATCCTGCTCCTAGATGACACCCTGATGCGAGAGGATAACCGGGTGCCCATCCTGGGCTTGAGTCAGCACCTGGGCGGCCTGCCCATCCTGCTCATGGGCGGCCACGCGGAACAGGAGTTCGAGGTGGACCTGCTCCACCAAGGCGTACGTGGATTTTGCGAGCGGGAAGCGCCCGCCACTCTCATCAGCAAAGCGGTTGAGACCCTCCGCGCGGGCGAAACCTGGCTGCCGCGTCGGGTCATGGCGCGCGTCATCGACACCCTTAGCGCCTCCCCCCCTCGCCCCCTCACCCGTAGCGCCGATCAGGAAAAACTGGTGCTGCTGACGCCGCGTGAAATGCAAGTCGCACGCTTAGTGGTCGACGGCCTCAACAACAAACTCATCGCGCGCCGACTCACCGTCTCCGAACGCACGGTGAAGGCGCACCTCACCCATATCTTTCAGAAACTCGACATCAAGAGCCGCTTGAATCTGGCCCTGCTGTTACAAGAGAGCTGAACGGGGTCGACGCCGCGGCTATTCGCTCGCCACCGCTAGGCAGGCTCACTCGAGCCGGCTCACCTAAACCGCCGCAACGATTGCGGTATACTCGGCGCGATACCGTCGCTCGCGAGCAGACCCATGGAGACCATCGACACCCTCATCCACGCCCGCTGGATCATCCCCGTGGAGCCGGCCGGCGTGGTGCACGAGCAGCACAGCCTGGCCGTTCACAATGGCCGCATCGCGGCGCTGCTGCCGCGCGCCGAGGCGCAGCGGCGTTACCAAGCCGAACACAACATCGAACTTGGCGAGCATGCGCTGATTCCCGGTCTGATCAATGCCCACACCCATGCCGCGATGAGTCTGTTCCGCGGCCTGGCCGACGACATGCCGCTGATGGAGTGGCTCAACGATCACATCTGGCCCGCCGAGGGCACTTGGGTGAATCCCGAATTTGTGCGCGACGGCACCGAGCTGGCGGTGGCCGAGATGCTGCGCGGTGGCACCACGTGTTTCAACGACATGTACTTCTTCCCCGACGAGACCGCCAACGTGGCGGCCACAGCCGGGATGCGCGCCGTGGTGGGCATGATCCTCATCGATTTTCCCACCGCCTGGGCGGGCAACGCCGACGAGTATGTGCACAAGGGCCTGCAAGTGCACGACGACTATCGTCACCATCCTTTGGTGCGCACCGCCTTCGCGCCGCACGCGCCCTACAGTGTCTCCGACGCCCCTTTGCAACGCGTGCGCATGTTGGCCGACGAATTGGACGTGCCCATCCACATGCACGTCCACGAAACCGCGAGCGAGGTCGCGCAGGCACACAGCCAACACGGCCACCGCCCGTTGGCGCGCTTGCAGCAACTGGGCTTGGTGACACCGCGTTTGCTGGGCGTGCATATGACACAACTCAGCAGCGAGGAAATCGAGGCGTACGCCCGCGCCGGTGCCCATGTGGTGCATTGCCCCGAATCGAATTTGAAACTGGCCAGTGGTTTCTGTCCGTTGCATAAATTGCTGAGCGCCGGGATCAACGTCGCGCTGGGCACCGACGGCGCGGCCAGTAACAACGATCTCGATATGTTTTCCGAAATGCGCACCGCCGCGCTGCTCGCCAAGGCGGTGGCGGAAGACGCCAGCGCGGTGCCCGCCGCCACCGCGTTGCAAATGGCCACGCTGAACGGCGCGCGCGCGCTGGGTCTGGAAGAAGAAACCGGCTCGCTGGTGGTGGGCAAGGCGGCCGACATCACCGCCGTGCATCTCGGCGGCCTCGACACTCAACCCATGTACCATCCCATCTCGCAACTGGTCTACGCCAGCGGCCGCGACAAGGTCAGCGATGTGTGGGTGGCGGGCAAGCATGTGGTAAATGACGGCGCGCTCACCACCTTGGATACGTCCGCCCTCCTCGCCAAGGCGCAAGCCTGGCAGCAGAAAATCAGGAAGTTCGACTGACATGAACGAGACACTCAATATCGATCCGCAGGAAGTGGCCAAATTCGATCTCGTCGCCAGCCGCTGGTGGGATCCGGAAGGCGAATTCAAACCGCTGCACGACATCAATCCGCTGCGTCTCGATTACATCGACGACCGCGCGCGCCTCAAAGACAAGCGCGTGGCGGACGTGGGCTGCGGCGGCGGCATCCTTGCCGAAAGCATGGCCGCGCGCGGCGCGACCGTGACCGGCGTGGATATGGCCGAGGGCGCCCTGTCGGTGGCCAAGCTGCACGGTTTGGAAAGCGGCGTCAGCGTCAATTATCGCCACATGACCGCCGAGACCCTCGCAGAACAGGAGCCGGAAGGTTACGACGTGGTCACCTGCATGGAGTTGCTCGAACACGTCCCCGACCCCGCCTCGCTGATCCGCGCCTGCGCGCGTCTCACCAAGCCGGGCGGACGCTTATTCTTCTCCACCCTCAACCGTAATCCCAAGAGTTATTTGTTCGCCGTGGTGGGCGCGGAATATCTCCTGAAGATGCTGCCCAAAGGCACCCATGATTACGCCAAGTTCATCCGCCCCTCGGAGTTGGCGCATTGGCTGCGCGAGGCGCAACTGAGCTTAGAAGACATGACCGGCCTGACCTATAACCCGCTCACCAAGCACTATCGCCTCAATCAACAGGACGTGTCGGTGAATTATCTGGTGCACGCGGTTAAAGAGTAGTCGCACTTAAAGAGCTTGAATCCTATCTCACACTATCCGACATGCCCATTGAGTTCGTTGCGCGCAATGATTCCACTCTCCTGCTTGTGGGAGCGGGATAGGGAGAGGGGACGTCGAGGGTCAGGGAGTGCTCGCGCGTGCCCTGACCGACGAGACGGCGATGAGGACAGCGGCCTCCCGCAGTGGGAGTTGTCAGACTGCCGCAGAAAACGCGCCAACCTGACCTAACTTTGGTTTCGATGGTTTAAGATGAGCATTATGAAACATCGGAGTCATTCATGAGTCAGGCTAACCCGCCAATGCGCACCGTCTTGTTCGATCTGGACGGCACCTTGGCCGACACCGCGCCCGATCTGGCCTATGCCTTGAATTGCCTATTGGAGGAACAGGGCCGCGCGCCGCTGCCCTATGAACAAATCCGGCCGGTGGTCTCCAACGGCGCCAACGCCATCCTGCGGGTGGGCTACGACCTGCCGCCCGAATCCCCCGAATTCGCGCTGCTGCGCAACCGTTTCTTGGAGCTGTACCGCGCCCATGTGGCGCGCGAAACGCGCTTGTTCCCCGGCATGGACGACTTGTTGAGTTACATCGAGGACGCCGCCATGAATTGGGGCGTGGTGACCAACAAGCCGGCCTTTCTCACCGATCCCATCATCGCCGCGCTGGGTCTGGCGCCGCGTGCGGTGTGCGTGGTCAGCGGCGATACCACCGCCAATAAAAAACCCCATCCCGAACCGCTATTGCACGCCTGTCAACTGGCCGGCAGTGCCTCCGGGCAATGTTTGTATATTGGTGATGCGGAGCGTGATATCACCGCGGGTCGCGAAGCGGGCATGGCCACGCTGGTGGCGCTGTTCGGTTATCTGTGCGCCGACGATCATCCCGAGAGCTGGGGGGCGGATGACCTGGTCAGCGATCCGCTCGCAATCATCGCCTGGCTGGAGCGCCACCGCGCGCGCTGATCGAGTGCGCGACGGCATCGGCAACGCATCAATCACGCATCAATCACGGATCAATTTCGCGCACTGCGTCACCGTTAGCCTCCGCGACGAGCTGATAGACTAGCACTCATGTCGGTAATCCCGGCAGCGAGGACATCATGACCGAAACCGCCACTTACGTGACTATGGCCCTGCTCGCCGCCCTGGCGGCGCTCACCGGCGCGTTCATCGCCCACCTGCGCGCCCAACGCCACATCACGCAATTGCGCGAAGAGAACGCCGGCCTCAGGGCCACGGTAGACATCGAACGGCGCGGCAGCGAGGAGAAGATCCGCATGGTCGAGGGCGCCCGCCAGCAACTCACCGAAACCTTCGCGGCGTTGTCCAATCAAGCCTTGCGCAGCAGCACCGAGGAGTTCCTCAAACTGGCCCAGGAAAATCTCAAGCAGCATCACGTCGAGGCCCAGAGCACTCTCACGCAAAAGGAACAGGCCATCGGCAATCTGCTCACGCCGGTAAAAGAAGCCTTACAACGCACCGACCTGCACTTGCGCGAACTGGAGAAAGATCGCAAAGAAGCCTACGGCTCGCTGAGCAAACACCTGGAGCACATGGCGCAAACTCAACAACTGCTGCAAGGCGAAACGCGTAATTTGGTCCAGGCCTTGCGCCGCCCCGAAGTGCGCGGCCAATGGGGCGAGTTGACCTTGAAGCGACTCGCCGAATTGGCCGGCATGGTGCAGTACTGCGATTTTTACGAGCAGGAAACCACCACCAGCGCCGCCGGCACCCAGCGCCCCGACATGGTCGTTCGTATGCCCGACGGCCGCGAGATCGTGGTGGATGTGAAGACCCCGCTGGACGCCTATTTGAGCGCCGTCGAAGCGCCGGACGATGCCTTACGCCGCAGACATCTCGAGCGCCATGCCCGCAAGGTGCGCGAGCGCGTGCGCGAACTCGCCAGTCGCAATTACTGGGCGCAATTCAAGCACAGCCCCGACTTCGTGGTGATGTTCATCCCCGGCGATCAGTTCCTCACCGCGGCCCTGGACGTCGACCGCGAATTGCTGGAATACGCCCTGGGGCAAAAAGTGGTGTTGGCCACGCCCACCAGCTTCGTGGCGCTGCTGCGCTCGGTGGCCTACGGTTGGCGACAACTCTCGCTGGCGGAAAACGCGGAGCAAATCCGCGATCTCGGCGAGGAGATGTATCACCGCCTCAGCACCTTCACCGAGCACCTGGCCAAGTTGGGCAAAAATCTTGGCAGCAGCCTGGACCATTACAACAAGGCGGTGGGTTCGTTCGAACGACAATTGATCCCCGCTGCGCGTAAATTCACCGAAATGGGCATCACGCCGCGCAAGCCCTTGCACGAGTTGGATCAGATTGAAAAAGGCGCGCGTCAGGTGGGAGAACGCGCTGACGGTCCGGAAGCGGACCAAAAGCTCAGTCACTGACGGCCGGGGTGCGACCCGCCGTTTCCGCATTTATTCCGCTCGGCAGCGAGCGGACCGTCGTCGTATTCTTGCCACCGTCCTCAGCAGGACAACCTGCCTCATTTCGACTTGAGTTAAAGATTTTATTGCCTGCCGCCGATGTATCTAGCAATGATGCCACCCGTTTTGCGTTCCAAAGGCGCCGGGTCACTAACATCATTGTGAGAATAAATGCGGATGAGGCGTTCTGAGCCACTGTTCAAAACTTCGATGCATGGACCGCTAATATGAATGGCCCAACAGAACTCGGGCTAGAGGTCAAAAAGATACCATGCAACGCGGACTGACATTAGTAGAACTACTGATCACCATTGCCATTTCAGCCATTCTTCTAAGCGTGGCGGCCCCCTCGTTCCAAAGTTTCATCCTCAACAGCCGCATCTCAACCATCAGCGAGCAGCTGTATAAAACCCTGCACATGGCCCGTAGCGAAGCAATACGGCGCGGCACGAATGTCACGGTGTGCAGCAGTAACAGTTACACCGCCTGTGACGGCGCCAATTGGGGCGACGGCTGGATCGTGTGGGAGGACAGCAATCAGAACGCCGCCGTGGATGCCGATGAAATCATCAAGGCGCAAAGCAATACCGGGTCTACCGCGACGTTGAGCAATGGCGAAGGCATTCTGTCCATGACCTACCTCGCGAACGGATTCTTGAACATACCACCGGGCAACCGGCGCACCTTCACGGTCTGCGATGGACGCAGCAATGAGGAAGGCAGACAGGTCGTGGTGCAATCCTTCGGTTACACCACCACCTTGGCGTATACCTGCACATGAATGAGACGCATATGATGTCTAGGCCGCGAAGAAACTTACCGCTGTCACGGCGTCGTTGCCGAGGCTCAACGCTGATGGAAATACTCATCAGCGTGTTGGTGCTGGCGATCGGTTTGCTCGGCGTCGTGGCCATGCAAATGAGCAGTATGCGCAATCAGAGTGAAGCGCAGAACCGCACACTCGCCATCCAACAGATCAATGATATGAGTGAACGCATGCGCGCGAACATGGCGGGCGTGAGAGCCGGCGCCTACAGCAATATCGTCGGCGTCGTCGCCGACCCCGGCTGTATCACGGCGGGATGCACACCCGCGCAAGTCGCCCAATACGATGCCTATATCTGGATCGTCGATAGCGTGCGACTCCTGCCCAGTGCCCAGGCCACCGTAGCGGGCCCGGGGCCGGATGGCGCCTATCTCATCCGTATGCAATGGGACCGCCGCGATGGCGCGCCGGAAAACATTGCGATGTCGGTCGTGCCATGACGCGCGTATCCACGACAACCCGACGCAAACAGAGCGGCCTGTCGATCGTCGAGCTGATGATTTCCGTGACCTTGGGACTCATGTTGACGGGCTTCGTGATTGGCCTCTTCGTCAGCACCAAACAGACCCACCGCTTCAACGAGGGGATCACCTCGGTACAGGAATCGGGCAGATTCATCATGATGATACTGGGCCATGACATCCAAATGGCCGGTTACTACTCCACCCCGAACGCCGACAACAGCTTGGCCGTCCCCAACCCCATCCGGGGCACGGATAACACCGGCCTGAACGGCAGCGATTCCATCACCATCAGCTACGAAGGCACCGCCGATTGTGTCGGCAGGCCCGTGGCCAGCCCGGTGGTCAACCGCTACGACCTGCAAGCCAGCGCCACCAGCGGCCGCTCGGCGCTCTATTGCAACAACATTGAGATCCTCGACGGCATCGACAACATGCAATTGTTGTACGGCGAGGACACCGACAATGACGGCTCGGCCAACAAATACGTCAGCGCCCCGCTCGCCAACATGGCCAACGTCGTCAGCGTGCGGCTGGGGCTGCTGCTCACCACCCGCGACGCGGTGGGCTCGCTCACCCAAACCAGACAGTACGACGTACTGGGCGTCAATTACGGGCCGTTCAATGACACGCGCCTGAGACGGGTCTTTTCCACCACCATCATGCTGCGGAACAGGTAGCGCGCACCATGAGGACGACACCATGCCGATGAACTCTGCCCCTCAACAGCGCCAACGCGGCGTGTCATTACTGGTGAGCCTGTTATTGCTCATCGTGCTGACGCTGCTGGGCGTGAGCGCGATGAACATGGCCATCATGGAAGAGAACGTGGTGCACAACGACCGCGAACAAGCCCTGGGATTCCAGGCCGCCGAGGCCGGCCTGCGCGATGCGGAGAACTGGATTTCCACGCGAAACAACAAGCCCTTCACCCGCGGGGCGGGCGGCGTGTTGGTGTGGGACAAGGGCGGTTTCGTCAATCATGAAGATCAAAACAGCTCCTGGTGGGCCGCCAATGGCTTCCTCTATGGTGCCTTATCCGGTGTCGCTCCGCTGCCGGATGTGGCCCAGCAGCCCCTCACCATCATCGAAGAATTCAATCTCCCCACCCCGGGACGGGATGGCCGCGACAGCCTTGTGATCGCACCGGACTACAGTGGCACACCGGGACGCGAGTATTACCTCGTCACCGGCAACGGCACCGGCAAGCGCGGCAACACCAGCATCATTCTGCAAAGCACTTACGTAAAACGTTATTGATAAC
>CALZJG010000013.1 GCA_945787555.1 uncultured Chromatiaceae bacterium
CATGGTCGTATTCCTCTTTGACTAATTAGGCCGGATTATTACCAATCAGTTTTTTGAACTATAGGCTCGGGTTGTGGGCTCCAAACCTAACAACCCACTTCAACAAGCTGACAACTCCCTCCCGCTAGGAGCGGAGCGCATCATGCTTGGTCCCTTAACTTATCTAGTGCCTAGTGAATCATTCGACATATCCTCGTCGACTCCACTGGTTTCTCTCCCAGCAGGAGAGGGACGCCCCTCACTAGCGCTACGCTACCGTCGTGCCCAATCTCTCACTCAAACGTCCCGCCAAGGCCTGAACTTGCGGTTCGTACATGATCGAATTGTGGTCACCCGCTACGGCTACCAACGTCGGACGTCGGCCCAACACCCGCTCCCAACCCAAGCAAGGCCCGTAGTCCTGCGGCTCATCATGGGCGCGGAACAGCACCGGCATCACATCGCAAGCACCCGGCGCATATGTCTGCAAAGCAATGCCGTTGGCGATATATACCTGGAAGTAACGTTGCAGCTGCTCGGGATCGGCATCCTCGGGCAACACACCAAGGGCTCTGGCGCGCTCGAGCACATAGTCAAACATCGTCTCGGCCGGCAGTGCGCGCAAGTCCTCCGGCGCAATGCTCAGGGTCTTGTTGTACGGCACCGCCAGATCACGCGCGAACCATGACAATAAGGTGGCGTCGTCGGCATCGGAGGGGGCGTTCTCGGGGATGGGTGCGCGGCTGTCGAACAGGGCCAACAGCGCCACCTCTTCACCTGCGGCGCGCAATTGCCGGGTCATTTCATAAGCCACGACGCCGCCGAAACACCAACCCGCCAAATGATAAGGTCCGTGAGCTTGGCGAGCGCGCAATGGCTCGATATAGCGCCGCGCCATGTCTTCAATGGAGACGTCCGCGTCATCGACGTCATCGAGCCCCGGCGCCTCCAACGCATACACCGCACGACCGGCGGGCAGATGCCGCGTCAAGGCGAGGTAACAGAACACCGTGCCACCGATCGGATGAAGCAGAAACAACGGCGTTTTCTCGCCGCCGCGCAAACACACTAACGGACCTGTCGTCGTCGCTTCCGCATCGTGATGACGGATCACGCGCGCCAGGGATTCGAGAGTGTTGTATTGAAACAAGGACGAGACCGGCAATTCAACGCCAAATCGCGCGCGCACCGCCGCCACCAATTGCACCGCTAACAAGGAGTGACCGCCCAGCGCGAAGAAATCCGCCGTCACCCCGATAGGCCGCACATCCAATAATTTCTCCCAAAGGGCGGCGAGTTGGATCTCCACGCTATCGCGCGGCGGGACATAGCTTTCGGCGGCGATCTCGACCGCCGGCGCGGGCAAGGCGCGTCTATCAATCTTACCGTTGGGCGTGAGCGGCCAATCCGCTATGCTCATGAACACATTGGGCACCATGTAGGCCGGCAAGCTATTCAGCAACATGTCACGTAAGGCCCCCGCTGCGGGAGGTATGCCACTGGTGGTGTAATAGGCCACCAAGCGTTGCTGGGGATCGCTGACCTGCACCTCGTCGGACGCCTCCTCGCGCACCATCACCACCGCCTCACGGACTTGGGGATGACGCCGCAACGCCGTCTCGATTTCACCCAGCTCGATACGATGGCCGCGTAACTTCACTTGGCCGTCGGCGCGACCCAGATATTCCAATTTGCCCTCGCGCCGCCATCGCACGATATCGCCGGTGCGATACAGGCGTGCCTCTTCGTTGCTATCGTTCGGGTCGGGCACGAAACGCTGTTCGGTCAACTCGGGCAAGTGTAGATAACCGCGCGCCACGCCCGCGCCGCCGATGTACAACTCGCCGGGCACTCCGATCGGGACCGGTTGACCGGCCGCGTCGAACACATAGACCTGGGTGTTGGCGATGGGCCGACCGATCGACACCGCGCCCTCACCCGCCGTCACCCGTTCCGCGGTGGACCATATGGTGGTTTCGGTGGGGCCGTACATATTCCATAGCGCTCGCGTGCGCGCCATCAGCACATCCGCCAGACTGCGTGGCAGCGCCTCGCCACCGCACAAGACGGTCAACTGCGGCGCTCCGGGCCAGTCATTGGCCAACAACATCCGCCAAGTCGCCGGCGTGGCTTGCATCAGCGTCACACCTGACTCATCCATAGCGCGAGACAGCTCCGTGGCATCAGAGGCGACGGCACGGCTAAGCACTTCGCAACGCGCCCCGACCGTGAGCGGCAGCAGCAACTCCAAGACGGCGATATCGAATGACAAGGTGGTGACGGACAACAGCACATCATCGGCGCCGATCCCCGGCTCGCGCGCCATGCTGGTGAGGAAATTCACGACACCGCGGTGCCGCACTTCCACACCCTTGGGCCGGCCGGTGGAACCGGATGTGTAGATCACATAGGCTACGCTGTCGGGATCGACTTGTAGCTCTACGTCAGCGCCGGAATAGGTGGCGACATACATCCAATCACTGTCCATACACACCGTCTTGGATGTCGTGACAGGCAACGTCGCCAGGAGTTGTGCTTGTGTGAGCAACACGGCGATCTCTGCATCATCCATCATGAGCTGTATGCGCTCGGAAGGATAGGCCGGGTCCAAGGGCACATAAGCGGCACCGCTCTTCAATACCGCCAACATAGCCATCACCATGTCGGGGGTGCGCTCGGTGCAAATCCCGACCCGCATACCAGGCGTCAGGCCTTGCCCGATGAGGTAATGCGCCAGCTGATTGGCGCGCTGATTCAACACGCGGTAACTCAACTGCTGCTGTTCATGTACCAGCGCGACGCGATCCGGCGTGTGATGGGCTTGCGCGGTGATCAGATCATGCACCGCACCCACCGGCATATACGCCTGTGTGCGATTCCACTCCACCAACACACGCTCACGCTCCGTGGCACCGAGTAGCGGCAAAC
>CALZJG010000014.1 GCA_945787555.1 uncultured Chromatiaceae bacterium
AAAAAGGCCAACTACACCGCCGTCGTGTCGCACCGCTCCGGCGAAACCGAAGATGCCTTCATCGCCGACTTGGCGGTAGCCACCAGCGCGGGTCAAATCAAGACCGGCTCCATGTCGCGCTCCGATCGCATCGCCAAATACAACCAACTCATCCGCATCGAGGAGGAGTTGGGTGCCCAGGCGCGTTTCCCCGGTTGCGAGACTTTTTACAGCATTAACCGCTGAACACGCATGACCGGCATTGTGTTGCGGCGGTCTTTTGCGGCAACATAGGCCCAGCGCGGTTTCCAGCCAGGGAAGCCGTGCTGGGCCGACATTACGGGGGCAGCACACATCGCATGAAGAGTGTCATCGTCGCGCTGGTCGTTTTACTGCTCCTGCTGCAATACAAGCTGTGGGTAGGCAACGGCAGTCTCGCCGAAGTATGGCAGTTGCATCAGGCTATCACTGCACAACAGGCAGAGAATGATAGTCTGAAGGATCGCAATCAAGCCTTGACGGCGGAAGTGAATGATCTCAAGCATGGTTTTGATTCGGTGGAGGAACGTGCTCGCTTGGAATTGGGCATGACCAAGGACAACGAGACCTACTTTCGGCTTATCGAAGAATAATGCTTCGCTACTGAGAGATATTCCGTGACATTCCCGGACTCATCTACCTCACCGCAGCACTGGGCGGTCATACCCGCCGCTGGCGTGGGCGCCCGGATGGGCGCGGAAATACCCAAGCAATATCTCACCTTGCTGGATCGTACCGTTCTTGCTCACACTGTACTGCGTCTGTCATCGCATCCGCGCATCACAGGTGTCGTGGTGGTGGTTGCGGCGAACGATCCCCATTGGGCGCGCGTGAGCGCGACATTGCAGCATAGAAGACCGATCCTCACCTCGATAGGCGGCGCCGAGCGGTGTCACTCGGTATTGAGTGGATTGCATGCGCTAAGCGATGCCGCCTCCCCCGGCGATTGGGTGCTGGTGCATGATGCTGCGCGCCCCTGTCTGCGTCACGAGGACATCGATCGATTGCTGGACGAATTGGCCGATCATCCGGTGGGAGGCTTGCTGGGCGTGCCGGTGTCCGACACCGTGAAGCGCGCCGATGCGTCGGGATCCGTGATAGAGACCGTGGACCGCGATGGTTTGTGGCGCGCACTGACGCCGCAGATGTTTCATTGGCAGAGTCTGCTCAAGGCGTTGCAGTCCGCCATGGCGAGCGGTCGCTTGGTCACCGATGAAGCGGCGGCGATGGAAGCGGCCGGTCATCCCCCGCGCATGGTCGAAGGTCATGGCGACAACATCAAAATCACCCGCCCGCAGGATCTCATGCTCGCGGAATTGTATCTCAAGCAACAGGAGCAGGCATGATGCCCAGCGGCGCTCTGCAATTGCGCATCGGACATGGTTATGACGCCCATAAATTCACGGCTGGCCGGCCTTTGGTGCTGGGCGGTGTGCCCGTGCCGCATGATCAAGGCTTGGCCGCGCACTCCGATGGCGATGTGGTGATCCATGCGCTCTGCGATGCGTTATTGGGCGCGGCAGCCTTGGGTGATATCGGTCGTCACTTTCCGGACAGCAGCCAAGATTACGAGAACATCGACAGCCGCCTATTGCTCCGTCGGGTGATCATCTTGCTTGAAGAGTACGGTTGGCGTGTCGCCAACGTTGATGTCACCGTGGTCGCGCAGGTCCCCAAACTGGCGGCGCATATTCCCAACATGCGCAAGATTCTCGCCGCTGATCTCCAGGTCGACGCAACCCAAGTCAACGTCAAGGCCACCACCACTGAAGGCATGGGGTTTACCGGCCGCGCCGAGGGTATCGCCACCCATGCGGTGGCCTTGTTGATGGCCACATAAACACCCGCCCGTTCCCTTGGTCACAACAATCGCGCAAAAACAATCCATTGCCACATGGATCAAGCGCGAACAACATCAAGAGGCGCATTCTCTTCGGTGGGCGGGATAAGTGGCCCCGGGGGGTAGAGTG
Organism: uncultured Chromatiaceae bacterium; assembly: GCA_945787555.1. Classification (GTDB taxonomy): domain Bacteria; phylum Pseudomonadota; class Gammaproteobacteria; order DRLM01; family DRLM01; genus CALZJG01. The sequence continues at coordinate 1,989 of CALZJG010000014.1, forward strand.
AGGGGATATGGAAGATATATTCCCCGGGCGGGAATTTCGTGCGATGCCCTCACCCCACCGGCTGCGCCCCGCTCGCGGCGCTTTCCGCGCCCCCGCGGGGGAGGCGACTCTAGAGCGCTTCAGTACATTAATGGAGTTATGAGTATGTCGCACACGCCTGTCTCCGAGTTGCCCTACGCGCATGGTTTGCCGCCGGCGCGGGGTCTGTTGCGCGCCAGGCCCGAAGATTTTCTCGTACGTGAGGACTTGGGTTATACCGCCAGCGGCGCCGGCGAACATGTGATGTTGGAAGTGCGCAAGTGCGCACTCAATACGGTGGATGTCGCACGTCGCTTGGCACGTGCCGCCGAGGTGCGTGAAAGTGACATTGGCTACGCCGGTTTGAAGGATCGTCATGCCGTCACTACACAGTGGTTTACGGTCAATCTCGCGGGCAAAAGTGAACCGGATTGGGCGACCCTCAATGATGAATCGCTGCATGTCATCAGCGTTGCGCGGCATCAACGCAAACTCAAGCGCGGTGCGCTGCGTGGCAACTATTTCCAGATCACGGTGCGTGACGTGGTGGGAGAAGCGGCGCTCATCGACGAGCGCTTGCACGACATCATTACCCGCGGTGTCCCCAATTACTTCATGGAGCAGCGATTCGGTACGGACAATGTCGCACGGGCGCTGGAGATGCTCGCTAACAAGCGCCGCATGCGTGACCGTCACAAGCGCGGTATTTATCTATCCGCCTTGCGCTCGGAATTGTTCAACCGCGTACTGGCTGCTCGCGTGCAGGCCGGGAATTGGGATAGGGCAATGCCCGGTGAGGTAATGATATTGGACGGATCGCGTAGTTTTTTCGTCGCACCGAGCGTAGACGCAGAGGTATTGCGCCGTGTCTCCGAACATGACATTCATCCCAGCGCCCCCTTGTGGGGTCATGGCGCACTGCTGTCACAGGCACAGGCGGGGACTTTTGAACAAGAGGCAGCGGCCGGCGCGGCGGATATTTGCGCCGCCCTGGAGCACGCGGGAGTGGAGATGGCACGTCGCGCCACGCGCCTCATTCCCACCGAGCTGAGTTGGGAGTGGTCGGCCCAAGATACTCTGGTGCTGACTTTTCGATTGCCGGCCGGTTGTTACGCCACGGCGATGTTGCGCGAAGTTATCACCGCGTGATTGCGTCTATCGTTCTATTCGGCGTGTTTCTCCGTCAATTCACGTAATGCCGCTTTATTGATGATGTCGATATGTCCGCGCCGCAGTTTTACCCAGCTATGACGTTCGAACTCCTTGAGCAGCCGGCTCACCACTTCCCGCGCCGTTCCTAATTCCGCGGCGAGATCATGATGAGTGGCATCCACGCTGTCGCGTGTGCCCGCCATGAG
>CALZJG010000015.1 GCA_945787555.1 uncultured Chromatiaceae bacterium
CACCGAAAATTTGACCAATGCCGGCATCGTGTGTGCCGGCCGCAATGGCGTCGAGTATTGTGTTGGCGCCGTTAACCAAGGTGGTGATATTGGCGGCATCCGCCGTGGCCGGACGAGCGCCAACATCGATCAACAAGGGATCGCCCAGTTCTAAACTCGGCACTTCGGTACGTAACGCCTGCGCGAAGGCGAGTAATTGATCGCGCGTCGCCGCATTCAACTGCGTAAACAAATCGGCATCCGACGTCCATGACAGCAAGACAGGCACCACCGCCGTGCGCACTGAGGTACGCTGCGTACCAGTCAAAGTGATCCAGGCGCGATGCAGCACGCGCGCCAGTCCTACACGACCGGCGGCAAAGTTGGGGCCGGTGGTCCCCAACGCGGTATCGAGCCCGGTACCGCCCGGCACCCGCCGACGCTGTATCCACCCCGGCGCCACGCGACCTTCCTGATGTTGCACGACATGGGCCAACTCATGCGCGAGCAATGCTTTGCCATGTGAAGTGCCAGGAGCATACTGACCCGCCGCAAACACGATCTGTGCGCCTGTCGTATAGGCCTGCGCGCGCAACGACTGCGCCGACTGTGCGGCATGTCCATCAGTGTGTATTCTCACGGCGGACAGACTCCGCCCAAAACGCGTTTCGAATTCCGCCCGCAACGGCGCATCCAAATGCCGTCCGGATGCATGCAGGGTAGCGTGCACACTGGCCGATTGGGTGTGCGGTGCACCATCACTGGCCATACGGTGGCCAGTGCCGTGCGACGCCGCCATCTCTTGTGCAGCCCCGTGTTCATGCTCCGCTAAATCTAGCGCCTGCGCGGCGAGATGGTCAGCGGCGTATTCCAGCGGATCTTCCTCGGCCATGATCTTGTACTTGCGGGGCAGTGATCCCGGCGTAGGCATCACGTGCGGCACCGGCCGAGGTCGGCCCGCGGCAGTAGCAGAGACGATGGGAACTTGGCGCAGACTCGCCGGCAAGCGGCCTCGACCGAGCGACCGCGCCGATTCAGCATCCTGTTGGCGCCGCGACGCACGCGACAATTCGCGCGGGCTCTGGGTGGATGAGTGAGTCGGCGCCAGTTGCGGCTCAGTGGTTTTGGTTGCCAATCCACACTCCTTGTGCGATCTGCACTTCCTAAGAATAGCCTGGCCTTATCAAGTCACCTCTACCCTAGCGCAAGCTTGATGGACGCGCAAATCACGGCGACTAGCCAATAGGCCGCCCATCAGACCACCACCCGTTCCCAAGAATTTTCATCGGGTTAGGCCCGTGCCGCAAACATGATCCCGACAATTGAAATCGAGAACTAATCAGCGCCCTTAGCTAGCAAGAGACTACAGCACCCTCGAAGCGCGGTGAACGGATCAGGGTGAGGTGGCAATCTGCGGATCTTCAGTCATACGCTTCCCATCACTTTCTTCCCATTCGATAGAAAAGAGGGCGGCGCACCTATCCAGCATCGCGCTAATTAAACGGCTAAACGATGTATCCCTAATGCCTGCGTGGCTCTGGAATCAACGGCTTGCGTTGCTCGCTGGGCTGCGCCTCTTGAGCGCGCTCCGTATAATCGTCGCACGATGACAATACATCGTTTAACTCGGCGCCAGCTGTTTTCTCGACCAGCAATCGATTGATCTCGTGATGGCCCAGCGCCGCAGCCAACGCCTGCGCCGTGAGTCGCGCCGGTCGGCTAGTAATACCCAGATTGATTTCAGGATGCCGCAACAAGAGACGCACCGCTTCTATATGTCCGGCCTGCACCGCCCAATGCAAGGCGGTTTGGCGATCATGATCGACCAAATTGATTTCCAGTTCGGGCCGCTCACACAAGTAACGCAACGCATCGAGCCGATTCGCGAACGCGCCCGCATGCAAGGCCGTCCAGCCCGCATCGTTTTTGATGTTGATGTCGAGACGGGGTTGCGCAAGCAAACGCAACACGCAATGCGTCCAACCGCGCTCGACGGCGAGATGCAGTGCTGTGTCACCGCGATCGCTGCGGGCATTGATTGCCGTGTCCGCGTGACGCAACAGCCGCTCGACGATGATGTCATACCCCTGCGCTACCGCCACCATTAATACTGTCCAGCCATTGTCGTTATTGCGATTATTCACGTCGACGGAAAGACGCAGCAACACCTCGACCGCCGCGTCGTTTCCATGCAAGGCGGCCTGATAAAGCGGCGTGGTGGCATCCTGACGGGCGATATCGACGCTACACCCGGCTCGGCCCAATAAGTCATGAAGCTTATCAACGCCGTGAGGATCGCCGACGATGGCATGCAACAAAGCCGTGCCGTCACTGTCCTGACGATTGACATCGCAAGCGCAATGATCGAGGAAAGTCTGCAACACGGCGAGCGAACAGGACGACGCCCACGACCAAGCGCCATGCGCCAGCAGACTCCGCTCCAGATCGAAGCCGGGATGCTGAATGATCAACTCAACCATGCGTGCATCGTTCGCGCGCAAGGCCAATAGCAATGGCGCGACACTGCCATAGATATCCGGTTCGCACACCGCGTTGACGTCCCACGCCGGCTCCCGCAGCCTCTCTTGCAATAACTCGATTTGGCCACCCTCGATGGCTTGCATAATACGTTTGCCTGGCAATGAATCGGAAGACATGGCGGCTAGGCAAAGGCTAGCGGGGAATGGCGGAGAGGGCGGGATTCGAACCCGCGTGGGGCGGTAAAGCCCCCAACCGATTTCGAGTCGGTGCCGGTATGGCCACTTCGGTACCTCTCCCGGTCAAAAGAGCGCTATAGGATAAGCGTATGCGCTTGTCACAACAAGGGGAAATTCTTAGCCTAGATTTTCCTGGTATTTATCCCGATTGCGCAGCTTGGGGTTATGTCCCAACAATAGCTCTACGTCCCCGGACAAGCGCATAGGGATGAGCCATGTGGTAGGGGGCGCGGCATCAGCGATAGAGTCATGCAGTACGACTGAGTTGTTCGCAGCCTGCTGAAGAATTGCACCAGCGCAACGCCGACATGCCGAGCGCGGTCGTCAATCAGCAGGCTGTTAGGGATGGCGACAGCTACAGCGGGGAGGATGCATGGGTAAGCAAGGTGAACCGCATGAAACTGCGGCATGGGTGCGCAAGGTCGCCGAAAACGGCAACAGCGTGGCGCAGGAATTACTCGGTCGGGCCTATGAAAAAGGCCTCTTAGGCCTGCCCTACGATGCACAACAGGCCAAATACTGGTACCAGCGCGCGGGCCGTCGCAAACAGCAGGGTAACTCAGGCGCGGACGGCTAGGCCAGGTCGCATATCCTGATGATGCGCATGCTCGGCCTCCTCTACATGGCAGCGGGAGAGCGGCAGACAGAACCAATATCGGCCTCGCATATCGCACACATCACTCCACCACCGATTTACGTCCCCCACGCCGCGCGCGGAAGAACTCACTCAGCAACGCGCCGCATTCCTCGGCCAACACGCCGCCCCGCAGTTCTATGCGATGGTTGTGCTGCGTAGCGGCGACCAAATCGAACACACTGCCGGCCGCACCGGTTTTGGGATCATAGGCGCCGAATACCAGGCGTGCGATACGCGCGTGCACCATGGCGCCGACACACATCACGCAGGGTTCGAGCGTCACATATAGGGTGGTGCTCGCCAAACGATAGTTGTTGAGCGTTAGGGCTCCGGCACGCAGCGCCGCGATTTCGGCATGCGCGGTGGGATCATGGGCGGCGATAGGATGATTCCAACCCTCGCCGATAATGTTCCCATCCTGGATCAACACGGCGCCGACCGGCACTTCGCCCGCCTCCGCGGTGCGGCGCGCAAGCATGAGAGCGTGACGCATCCAGTCTTCGTCGCTAAGGTGTGGGCCGTGAAGGGTGAGGGGTGATGAATTACCGCGGTCCATGTTTGCGTCTCACGCCTGTCTCCTGACGTCTCACTCCCACTCGATAGTCGCCGGCGGCTTGCCGGAAACGTCATAGACCACCCGCGAGACGCCGCGTATTTCATTGATGATGCGATTGGAGACCTTGCCCAAGAACTCATAAGGCAGCTGCGCCCAGTGCGCGGTCATGAAGTCCACCGTCTGTACGGCGCGCAGCGCAATGACATAATCATAACAACGCCCATCACCCATCACCGCCACCGAGCGCACCGGCAAAAACACGGCGAAGGCTTGGCTGACCTCATTGTAGAGTTGGTGATGGTGCAATTCTTCGATAAAAATGGCGTCGGCGCGGCGCAGCAGATCAGCGTATTCTTGTTTCACTTCGCCGAGGATGCGCACGCCCAAGCCCGGACCGGGGAAGGGATGACGATAGACCATGTCGTAAGGCAAGCCCAACTCCATGCCGAGCTTGCGCACTTCATCCTTGAATAGCTCACGCAAGGGTTCGAGCAATTTCATACGCATCGCCGCCGGCAAGCCGCCGACATTGTGATGGGTCTTGATGACATGCGCTTTGCCGGTTTTAGCGCCCGCCGATTCGATTACATCGGGGTAGATGGTGCCCTGCGCCAGCCACTTAGCGTTGTCGAGCTTGGCCGATTCTTCCTCGAAGACTTCGACAAACAACTTCCCGATGATCTTGCGCTTTTGCTCGGGGTCACTCTCGCCTTGCAGCGCGGCGAGAAAACGCGCCTCGGCATCGACGCGGATCACGCGGATGCCCATATGCTTGGCGAAGGTAGCCATTACCTGATCACCCTCGCCGAGTCTCAACAATCCGTTGTCGACGAATACACAGGTCAGTTGATCGCCGATGGCGCGATGCAACAACGCCGCGACCACCGAGGAATCAACGCCGCCGGACAGCCCCAGCAGCACTTCGTGCTGACCGACTAACTCGCGTATATGTGTGATGCTGTCATCGACGATGTTACCCGGCGTCCACAAATTGCCGCAGCCGCAAACCTCGTGCACGAAGCGCGCTATAATGCGCGCACCCTGATGGGTATGAGTGACTTCGGGATGGAATTGCACACCGTAAAAGCCACGGCTCTCGTCCGCCATGCCAGCGATGGGACAGCCTTCGGTGTTGGCCATGAGCTTGAAACCGGCGGGCAAGGCGGTGACTTGATCACCGTGACTCATCCACACATCGAGTAAACCCCAACCTTCGGGCGTGGTGTGGTCTTCAATGTCGCGCAATAACTGCGTATGACCGCGCGCGCGCACTTGTGCGTAACCGAACTCGCGCTGTGCATGCGCTTCCACTTGGCCGCCGAGCTGCTGCGCCATGGTCTGCATGCCGTAACAAATGCCCAGTACCGGCACACCCAGCTCGAACACCGCTTGCGGCGCGCGCGGCGTTTGCTCCGCCGTCACCGTTTCCGGGCCGCCGGAAAGCACGATGCCTTTCGGCTTGAAAGCGCGGATTTCCTCGATGCTCATGTCGCAGGCCTGCAGCTCGCAATACACACCGGCCTCGCGCACGCGCCGCGCAATGAGCTGGGTGTATTGGGAACCGAAGTCGAGGATCAGGATGCGGTCAGAATGGATGTCAGTCATGGTCGGTTTTCGAGTTGTCCGGTTTTCGAGCCCTCGAGCTTCCGGATTCATGGAGCCGGGCTTTGAAAGCCCGAGAACCCCCAAACCAGAACACCCGCATACCTAGTCAACCCGATAATTTGGCGCTTCACGGGTGATAGCTACATCATGCACATGACTCTCGCGTATACCGGCGCCAGTGATGCGCACGAACGAGGGCTTGGTGCGCAGTTCCTCGACGCTGCGGCAGCCGGTGTAACCCATCGCCGCACGCACGCCGCCCATCAGTTGATGCACGATGGCGACCATGCTGCCTTTATAGGGCACGCGGCCTTCGATGCCTTCGGGCACCAGCTTCTCCACTTCCGCTTCGCCTTCCTGGAAATAGCGATCCGAGGAACCGCGCTGCATGGCGCCCAGTGAACCCATGCCGCGATAGGATTTATAGGAGCGACCTTGATACAACTCAACCTCGCCCGGTGATTCTTCGGTGCCGCCAAACATGCTGCCCACCATCACCGTATAGGCGCCGGCGGCCAAGGCCTTGGCCACGTCGCCCGAATAGCGGATACCACCGTCGGCGATCAACGGCACACCCTTGCCCGCCAATTCCTTGGCCACATTGGCGATGGCGCTGATCTGCGGCACGCCCACCCCGCTGACAATACGCGTAGTGCAGATCGAACCGGGGCCGATGCCCACTTTGACCGCGTCCGCACCCGCTTCCACCAGCGCGCGCGCCGCCTCGGCGGTGGCGATGTTGCCGCCGATGACTTGCACATCAGGGAAATGCTTCTTCACCCAGCGCACCCGATCGATCACGCCTTGCGAATGACCATGCGCGGTATCGACCACGATCACGTCGGCCTCGGCGGCCACCAAGGCCGCGACCCGCTCGTCAGTGCCCTCGCCCGTACCGACGGCGGCGCCCACGCGCAGACGCTCGTAGTCGTCCTTGCTGGCATTGGGTTTGTCACTGGCTTTTTGAATGTCCTTGACGGTGACCAGGCCGCGCAGTTGAAACATGTCGTTCACCACCAGCACCTTTTCGATGCGGTGTTGATGCAGCAGCTTCTTTATTTCCTCACGGCTGGCGCCTTCCTTGACCGTGATCAAGCGTTCCTTGGGCGTCATGACGCTGGAGACGGGATTGCCATAGCCGGTCTCAAAACGTAAGTCTCGGTTGGTGACGATGCCCACCAGTTCCTCACCCTGCACCACCGGCACGCCGGAAATATTGTGCTGCTTGGTGATCGCCAGCACTTGGCGAATGGTGGTGTCGGGCGTTACAGAAATGGGCTCCTTGATGACGCCCGCTTCGTACTTCTTCACCCGGCGCACATGCTCGGCCTGCTCGGCCACGGTCATATTCTTGTGCACGATGCCGATACCGCCCTCCTGGGCCAGAGCGATGGCCAGACGCGCTTCGGTGACCGTGTCCATAGCGGCCGACACCAGCGGCAGGTGCAGCGTGATCTCGCGGGTCAGCTGGGTGCTGAGACTCACTTGGCGCGGCAGCACCGTGGAGTGGGCGGGCACCAGCAGCACGTCGTCAAAGGTGAGGGCTTCTTCGGCCAGTCGTAACATAAAGATCTTATCCGGAATGAAGATAAAGGTAGCCGGGCATTATAAGCGCTGGCCCTGCGGCGGTAAACCAACACCCCCAGAACACCCAGCCAGCGCATTCCCCGTTCCGGGCTAGGGACCGGGGCGGGGCGCCGCCACGGCGGTGACTTTGCGGTAACATGAGCGCCATGTCCGAACTCACCGACACCCTCTCCGCCGCGCCCCAGCGCGAGGTGTACAGCGTCGCGCGGCTCAACCGCGAGGTGCGTGCGCTGCTGGACCGCAGCTTTCCGCTGCTATGGGTAGAGGGGGAGATCTCCAATTTCTCCCGCCCTTCCTCCGGTCATTGGTATTTTTCCCTTAAAGATCAAGATGCTCAGGTCCGCTGCGCGATGTTCCGGATGCGCAATCTACGTCTCGGTTACACGCCGGAGAACGGCATGCAGGTGCTGGCGCGGGTACGGATCGGGCTCTATGAACCGCGCGGTGAATTCCAACTCATCGTCGAGCACCTAGAGGAAGCCGGTGACGGGCGCTTGCAACGCGCCTACGAGGAACTTAAGAAGCGCCTGGCCGCCGAGGGCGTATTCGATCCCGCGCGCAAACAGCCGCTGCCCGCCCTGCCGCGCGGCATCGGCGTGGTGACCTCGCCCACCGGCGCGGCCATTCGCGACATCCTCACCACGCTCAAGCGGCGCTTTCCCGCCATTCCCGTGGTGATTTACCCAGTACCGGTGCAAGGTGCGGGTGCGGGCGACAAAATCGCCCGCACCATCCGCCAGGCCGCGGCCCAACAAGATTGCGACGTACTCATCGTTGCGCGCGGCGGCGGCTCGCTGGAGGATTTGTGGGCCTTCAACGAAGAGGCCGTAGCGCGCGCTATCTATGACTGCGCCATCCCGGTGGTGAGCGGTGTCGGCCATGAGGTCGACGTCACTATCGCCGACTTCGCCGCCGACGCACGCGCGCCCACGCCCACCGGCGCGGCGGAACTGGTCAGCCCCGATCAAAACGAGTGGCTGCAAAACCTCACCGCCTGGGAACAGCGCCTGACTCGACTGGTCGTCCAACAACGACGCCAAGGCGAACAAGCCCTGGCCTGGTTGCTGAAACGCCTCGACCAACAACACCCTGGCCGCCGCCTGCGCGATCAAGCGCAACGCCTCGACGAACTGGAAACACGCCTCAAACTCGCCTGGCGCGGCCAGCACCGTCACGCCACCGCGCGCCTCGGCAATTTGACTCACCAACTCTATCGTCACCAGCCCAGCCAGCGCCTGCGCCAAGTCGCCTTGCAACAGCAACACCTGGCTGAGCGTTTGCAGCTGGCCATGCAACACAGCCTGGACAACCAGCGCCGCCAACTCGCCGGCATCACGCGCGCATTGGACGCGGTCAGCCCGTTGGCCACCCTGGGGCGTGGTTACGCCATCGTGCAGCGCCTGCCCGAGCGCACCGTAGTGCGCGCCGCCACTGAGGTGAAAGTCGGCGACATAGTGGAAACGCGCCTCGCGCGCGGTCGTCTGTTATGCACTATTGATGAGAGTCACGAAACATGAAAAGGATTTTATTGCTCGCCCTCTTGCTGCACAGCGCCTGCGCCATGGCGTTAGATTTACCGGCGGCGGCGCCCGTGCCCGGCGGGGTCGCCGTCATCGATCTGGGATCACACGCTGTGGCGCCGCGAGCTTGGTACGCAGGTAAACGCGTGATGGTCGTGGGTGATGCGCGACAATGGCAAGCCGTGGTGGGCCTGAATCTCGACACGCCGTTGGGCGCGCGCGAACTACGGGTGCAGATCGCCGCTGCCACCACCACGCAACGCTTCGCAGTGCGCGCGAAGGAGTACGCCACCCAGCGCATCACCATCAAGGACCAACGCAAGGTCCAACCGTTAGCGCAGGATTTAAAGCGCATTCGGCGCGAGAGCGCCGAAATGAGGGCCGCCTTCACTCACTGGCGCGAAGACGCGCCGCAGAGTCTGCAATTTAGCCTGCCCGCCGACGGCCCTTTCAGCAGCCCATTCGGCCTGCGACGTTTCTTTAATGATCTACCGCGCAGACCGCACAGCGGCCTGGACATCGCCGCACCGGCCGGCACGCCGGTGCGCGCCCCGGCGGCGGGCCGCGTCGTCGCCGTGGGCGATTACTTTTTCAACGGCAATACCGTGATGCTCGATCACGGTCAGGGGCTCATCACCCTCTACTGCCATCTGCAACGCATTGACGTAAAAAAAGACCAATGGCTGGAACATGGCGAGACGCTCGGTAGCGTCGGTTCCACCGGCCGCGCCACCGGCCCGCATCTGCATTGGAGCGTGAGTCTCAACAATGCACGCATCGATCCGGCGTTATTCCTCACTGCTGATTTGGCATCCCGCAATGAAAACAAACGCGGTTCGGATGACACGCAAGGTCAATCAGAAGAACCGTCTCCTTAGTTCGCATGACGGCTATCTCATTAGCCTGACGCTGGCTAAATCCGGATCGACAGGAGCGAGATAATCAGGCGTGCCTAACCCAATTCTCGGCCGGGTGATGATGCGCCGCGAGGCGCTATTCTGTCACGACTTCTTGGCCGCGGGCGAGGACGCTTCCGTAGCAACGCGCTTTGCCAACCAAGGCCGTTCACGAATTAGTGCGGCAACCTCCGCCGCCGGTCGCGGTCGAGAAATGAAGTATCCCTGCAGCACGTCACACCCCATCTCCTCCAATTGTGCCCAGGTCTCACGATCTTCGATGCCCTCGGCCACGACCCGAAGTTCAAAGTTGCCCGCCAGATCGATGATCGAACGCACGATCTTTCTATCGCCCTCATTGGTGGGCAGGTTCTGGACGAAAGACTTGTCGATTTTCAACTCATCGACCGGCAGCTGTTTGAGGTAAGCTAAGGACGAGTAACCGGTCCCGAAATCATCAATCGATGTCTTGACCCCCAACGCAGTGAGCTGCTCCAGCATCACCAGCGAGGCTTGTGGATCGGACATCAAGGAGCCCTCGGTAATCTCCAACACCAGCTTGCCGGGCTCGATATCCCACAACTGCAAAACTTGCCTGACTAGCTGCGGTAGTTCCGCCTCCAGCAGGGCATCGGGGGAAAGATTCACCGCCACGGAGATATCCAGACCTTGCTTCAGCCAGCGGGCACATTGGCCTGCCGCCGCCTTCAACACCCAATAGGTGAGGGTGCGTATCATGCCGGTACTCTCGGCCAGGGGGATGAACTTCTCAGGCGAGACCATGCCGTACTTAGCGCTGTTCCAGCGCAGCAAGGCCTCGACACTGATTACCTCACCGCTGCGGCAATCTACTTTAGGTTGATAATAAAGTTCCAGTTCGTTGTTATCGATAGCGCTGCGCAGATCATGCTCGAGGTGCAGATTGGACGCCGCATCGCTGGTCTCAATAGGGACATATACACTGAACTCTGCCCGTTCCCGCCGTGACTCCAGCAGGGCGACATGAGCACTTTGGCACAGGGATTCCACATCATCCCCGTGATCCGGATAGTAGGCCACACCAATACTCGTATTGACGGAGACGACTTGAGGATCCAGTAATATGGGTGCCTTCAACGCCTCGCTCACCCTGGCCGCCGCCAGCTGTGCCATGGCCGGATTCTTTAATTTGGGTATCAGCACCGCAAATTCATCATCGCCGACGCGGGCGAGCAGATCGGACTCCCGCAACACACCACTGATGCGTTGCGCCGAGACCTTCAGCACCTCGTCGCCGGCACCCAACCCGATCGTCTCATTGACTTCACTAAATCGGTTGAGATCGATCAGCAGTATCGCAACCCGATATCCCTGCAAGGACTCATCTTGCATCAACGACTCCAGGCGTTGATGGAAGCCCATACGGTCGCAGCACTGTGTCAGTTTATCCGCCATCTCACTCGGAACCATTGCCGACCGGCGCTCCCGGTACTACCGGCGGCGACACCCAGCCACAATGATTTTTCTGCTTGTTCATAATAGTTGATCAATAGTCACAGATAGAGCTCATTCAAATCGATGTCGTATTTACTCGGATCCAAGGCCTTCTTGATGGCCAGCGGCCGGCCTTGCTCATCCTGCGTTTCTTTCAACAGGTCGATTATCGGGGAAATCTCATAACGCTGCTGCTCAGCATCCATGATCAGCAACACCTTGGGCTTGAGGCTAAAGGCGGGATTCTTCGACAGCACGACAGCGATCTGACCCGTGCTCAGTTCAACCAGGCTTCCCACCGGAAAGGCGCCCACACATTGGATGAATTGCTCTACCAAAGCTTCCTGGAAGTGTTTATTACGCGACTCATACAACTGACCCACCGCCTCCGCCGGAGACAGCGCTTCACCGTAGGGCCGATTACTCGTGATGGCGTCGTAGACGTCGGTGATGGCGATCATTCGACCCATCACCGGAATCTGCTCCCCGGACAGGCCGCGGGGATAGCCGCTGCCATCGTAACGCTCATGGTGACTACTGACCGCATCAATGGCCTCCTTGGACACACCGGGAGTCTCCTTCAGTATCTCCACGCTATGGCGCACGTGAGTGCGAACGAATTTGGCCTCCGCGGGGGAGAGGGGCTCGGACTTATCGAGCAATTCAGGTGGAAATTTGAGTTTGCCCACATCGAAAAATAGGGCCGCCAACCCGAGCACTTCCAGGTCCGCCTTGGGCAAGCCGAGGTGGCGCCCGAAGGCCAGGGTCAGCGCACACACGTCCAGGCAATGACTATAGGTATATGAATCTTTGCTCTTCAGCTTCGCCAGCCAGGAAAAGGCGTCCGGGTTGCGGATGATGCTCGACACGATATCGCCAATGACCGCCTTCGCGCCGGATATATTGATGTTCTTCCCCTCTTCCACCCCATCTAATATGGACGCCACCTCCTCGCTGGCCCGCTTATGGATGTCTTTGGCGACTTTGATTTCCTCGTCGACCGGCACCACTTCTTTGTAGCGGCTGATCGGCGCCGGCTGAGTGATCAAGTTCTTGATCCGGCTCTCGCGTACTTTGATCACCTCGTCGGAATCGGCGGGGGTGCAGTCATCGCCCTTCACGATGTCGATATAGACATGCTCACAATAGCGCCACAACTGGTCGATCTCATCCTGAGACTGGATAACAAAACCCTGAAACATGAAAGGTGTTTCGGTCCACGGTCTATCCAACCGGGAAACGTATACCCCCGGCGCAAGATCCCTCACTGGTACTTTTTTTTCCATCGCCTTCCGCTACCGCCGGGGTCATGAGAAGGGCACCACCTAGCCAACGCGGTGTATGCACGCCCAACCAACTGATCGGCCGATACGGACCAAGCTTTACCGGGTGAGTCGCGGCTAGACCAGGAAGCGTGACGCCAGCCCTGATTAGCGCCCACAACGTACGCCACCGACCTATTATTGATTTGCTAGGCCGGCTTCATGCCAAATGAGATGTTTCCAAACCCACCGCTGCCAAATGCCGCGCTCCCACTTGATTCCGTGACTGGCACGAGCAGGCTCGCCATGCGCTAAGCGCCGCAAGAACACGGCCCTAATCAACGATCAACGGATCGACGCAGAGGTCAATCCGCATGACTGGTCGGCAACCGCCGAACCGCGAGTAGGCGTTGCGGCTATACCGCCATCGCCGCCTCGGCAATGGGATGAGCCTATTTCACCGCCCTTATCACCGTAAGCACCTCATCGCGGAGTCAGCACGACACTCGCAGTACTTGGAACCTAGTGCCGACCCGAACACCAAGGCCTTGAACGCATCCCGTGCTTGGACAAAAATAATCCTGGTGGGGCATCTCGAAAACGCCGAGTTCTTATAGGTGATGCGCGGCATTAGCTCCTTGGCCGCAACACATAGACATTCTCAACCAAGCGGGTCAGCCCCTTGGCCTGGAACTGCGGACTGTCGGACAGCACATCCTCGCTGTGTACGCGGGCAATCTCATGCGTGGCAGCGTAAAGGTCGCGCACTTCCGCCTCCGAGACCGAGAACGGCGGGCCCTCCATTTGTCCGGCAGGATATTCCAACGTCACTAACAGAATCGGCGCGCCGGTCGGCAACACGGTGCGCAAATGTGACACGTAACGCTGCCGCAGTGCGGGCGGCAAGGCGACCAGCGAGGCGCGATCATAGACGGCGGCCACCTGTTTAAGGTCATCAGGCGTGAGGGCGAAAAAGTCGCCGCACAGCAAAGTGATGTTTTCGGCGCTCCAGGCCGCGAACTGGCCTTGCGTGCGTTGCCTCGGCGTCAGCTGCTGCTCGGCAAAAAACTCCGTCACCGCCTGAGCGACGAACTCCACGCCCAACAGCGCATAGCCTTGCGAGGCCAACCAACACATATCCAGACTTTTGCCGCACAAGGGCACGAACACCTGGCCCCCTTGCGGCGCCTGCAGGCTTGGCCAGTGGTCACGCAAATAGGGATTGATCTCGCTTTGGTGAAAGCCGATTTGATTGGCTTCCCAGCGCGCCTGCCAAAAATCACGGTCCATACACACACACCTCATTTTCGATTTGCGGCCATCGCTCAACGACGCTACCCTAAGCACCGGCCCTACAAACTATCACGACTAGAGCATTATGAAACCAAGCACTTCCCGTCCCAGCCTGGCTCGCCAAGCCGATCGTCACACTCTATATCAAATGTCCGTGCAGGATCCCGGTTTCGAAGTCGAATTCTTCAAAGACCGCTACAAGGAATTGCGCGGCAAGAAGCCGCGCGCGATGCGCGAGGATTTCTGCGGCACGGCCTTGTTGTCGGTGGAATGGTGTAAGTCGCATCCTAAGCGCACCGCGCTGGGCGTGGATTTGTGCGCCGATACGCTGGAATGGGGCAAGCGCCACAATCTGCGCCCCGCCAGCACCGACGTTCGCGAGCGCGTCACCCTGGTCAACGCCAACGTGCTGGACGTGAGTGAGCCACAAGTAGACGTGACCTGCGCCATGAATTTCAGCTATTGCGTGTTCAAGACGCGCGGCACACTGCGCCATTATTTCGAAAGCGTCCACCAGGGCCTCAAAGAGGATGGCATCTTCGTGCTCGACCTGCTCGGCGGTACCGAGACCATGAGCGAGATGGAAGAGGAGCGTGAGATCGATGGCTCGGACGTAGCGTATATCTGGGATCAAGATAAATTCAATCCCATCACACATGACATGGTCTGCCATATTCATTTCAGCTTTCCCGACGGTTCACGCCTCAACCGCGCCTTTACTTATGAGTGGCGGCTGTGGACGTTGCCCGAGTTACGTGAGCTACTGCAAGAAGCGGGATTTTCCCGCGTGCATGTGTACTGGGAGCAATACGAAGAAGACCCGGAGGATGAGGATTATCTCGCCCCCAGCGGCGAATACCTCGATACGCTGGAAGGCGAGAACCAGGAGTCATGGATCGCTTACATTGTCGCCGAGGCGTGATTGATCCCGGAACAATAGCCGGTTAATCTTGTACTCGCCCAATAGGTCAGCTAAGTTTCGCAATAGGGTTGGCGTCTAAGCCGTGTTTTCAATCACAGCATCGCATCCCAACCGGCGCGCTGACCTATCAATACAGATGGGCGAGCATGCTAAAATCATTTTTCAGCATCACGGCCAGGTATCAAAACCAAGGAGACGGCCTCATGAAAACCACGCTGCTAAGCTGCCTGCTCGCCCTGACATCGATCGCAATGTCGCACAACGCCTGGTCACTACCCTACTCCAATCTATACATCATCGGCGACAGCTTGTCGGATCAAGGCAATCTGTTCGCCGCCACGCAAGAGTTGTTCCCCACATACGCCCCTGGCCAGCCCCCCATCCCGGCGGACGACCACTATTTCCAGGGACGTTTCGCGAATGGTGAAATCTACGCCGACATGCTCGCGAACAGACTGGGGCTAACCTCCACTCGCTCTTCTGCAGGCGGTAACAACTTCGCCTTTGGGGGTTCACGCACCAGTTACAATCGAGTCGAGGCCGGTGCGCCGCCACTCTTCAACCCCCCCGGCACGCTACCCGACGGCGAGCGGCCGTGGACCTTAAACCTGCAGCGCGATGACTTCGCCGCACGCAGTATCTTCGAACCGAACGCGTTGTATGTGGTGTGGTCGGGCTCCAATGATTTGGGCGACATTACCCGTATCGCGCTCAGCGGCAATGCGGCGTTGGCCAGCCAATTCATGGGCGAGGCGGTGCTCGGCATCAAAGACGTCGTGGATACTTATCTAGCCGCCGGCGCACAAACCATGCTGGTACCGAATGTGCCGGACCTGGGTCTCGTGCCCGCGGTGTTCGGCCTCGACCCCCTGCCCATACCCGACGTGCCGCCGGACTTCGTGGCCACCACAGCCACCGCCTTGGTACAAGAATTCAACGCCGCCGTGGATGCCATGCTCACCGCCTACGTGGGTGTCGACATTGTCCGGCATGACACCTTCAACTTCTTACGCGGCGTGGTCGCCGATCCCAGCGCTTTTGGTCTCACCAATGTGGATAGCGCCTGCTACAGCGGCTTCGTGGGGCCCGCAACCCCCGCTGACACGGTGTGCGATGATCCTGACTCGCATCTGTTCTGGGACAGCGAGCATCCCACAACGGCGTTTCATCGCTTGATCGCCAATGAATTCTTCGCCGCGGTACCGGAACCAAGCAGTGTGCTGTTGATGCTGGGGGGATTGCTGGGACTGTGGGGTGCAAACCAATGCACGCGTCATTCTGCGAGCTGATGCGCACCATCAGCTGGCGGAAGATCTCGCTCTCCCGCCCGGAGTACGCACAATAAAGCCTAATTCTGTGATCTGTTAAGGACGTAACACGGAGAGGGCGCAAGCCGTCCCGTCACCTTAGCCCCTGTCCGCGCGACACTATCACGCGTTCAACACGCTGCAAGAGGAAAGCGCAAGGTGTGCCACCCAGCAACCAGCCCAATAGCACACCGCTGCTGTTAGCCAACATGTCCGCATACTCGAAGCTACGATACGCGGTCATCCCCTGCGCGAACTCCAAACCCACACCCAAGCCGATCAAGCCGAACGCCCACCATAGATGCGCACGACGCATATAGAGCTGTGTAAACCACAACATGAGCAACAAATAACTCAAAAAATGACCCAGCTTGTCCTCGCCCTCCACGCCCAGCGTCGGTGGCGCGGGCGTCAGTGATACATACACCACGGCGAGAACGAACAGCCAGCCCAAGCTCAACCACCACCTGAAGCCGCGTAACGGGCGGCGTGTAATACCGAATAAACCGCTCATGATCCGGGCCACAACCACGCCGCGCCGCGCACGCCGCCGCTATCACCGTGCTGCGCCGGTAACAAGCGTGTATCCACGCGATCGGAAAACACATAACTTCCCCAAAGGGCGGGTACGCGCTGATACAAACGCTCCAGCTTGGACAAGCCTCCCCCCAGCACAATGACATCAGGGTCGAGGACATTAATGACCGTAGCCAGCGCACGCGACAAACGTTCTGAATAACGCACTAGCGTCTGCTCGCAGGCTGCTTCGCCGTCTGCGGCACGATGCGCGATGGTCGCGGCATCCAATTCTTGACCCGTGGTGGCGGCGTGGTCACGCGCCAGGCCGGGGCCGGAGAGAAAGGTTTCGATGCAGCCCGACTTACCGCAGTAACAAGCCGGACCAGGCCGTTCGTCGTCGCGCGGCCAGGGCAAGGGATTGTGCCCCCATTCGCCGGCGATGCCGTTGGGGCCGTCCAACACTCGGCCGTGCGCCACCACGCCGCCGCCCGTGCCGGTGCCGAGTATCACGCCGAACACCACCGCCGCATCGACGGCCGCGCCGTCCACCGCTTCCGACAATGCGAAGCAATTGGCATCGTTGGCGATGCGCACGGGGCGGTCGAGCAAGAGCGCAAGATCACGGTCCACGGGTCGGCCATTGAGACATACGGAGTTGGAATTCTTCAGCAATCCCGTGGCCCGCGATAAAGCGCCCGGTGTCCCCACACCGACGCTGCCTTGCCGGCCTAACTCAGCTTCCAAGTCGCACACTATCTGCACCACGGCGGCCAAGGTGGCGGCGTAGTCGCCCTGCGGCGTAGGCATGCGATGCCGCCGCAGTTCGCCACCCTCATAATCGAGCGCGATGGCCTCGATCTTGGTGCCGCCCAGATCCACGCCGATACGCATCTTAGCGACCCTCGCCGCGTGACTCGCCATAAACCGCACGCGCGCTGTCCAGGTCTTCGCATACCTGTTGCACACCGTCCAACAGACGCGGCGTGGGACGATTGAGCAAATCCGCCGGCACGCTATACAACTGCCCGGCGCGCACCGCACGCAGACGCGGCCAACGCTGCCAATTCGCCAAAGCATTAGCGGGCGGCTGGTCGGAGCCGGTAAGTATCACCTGTGGGTCGGCCTGCAACACCGCCTCCAAGGACACCGTCGGTGCCAGCGTACCGAGCTCGCCGAAAATATTGCGCCCGCCGCACAAAGCGATCACGTCACTGAGGACATGCCGTCCGTTCACGGTCATGAGCGGTTCGTGCCAAATCTGATAAAACACCGACAACGTAGCGCGGTGGCGGTAGCCACCACGCAAGTCGGCCAGCTTGGCGCGGTACGTTTGCGCAATGCGAGACGCCGTGGCAGTCGTGCCGGCAAGTCGGCCCAAGGTTTCGATTTGCGCCGCGATGGATTCCAAACCTTGCGGCTCACTGACGTAGACACGCAATCCCAGTTGTTCCAGGCGCTCGACCTCGGCACGTGGATTGCCGCTGGCCCAGGCCAAGATCAGATCGGGCTGCAGGGAAAGGATGCGCTCGATATCGAAGCGCGCATGATCGCCCACCACGGGCAATTGAGCCGCGGCCGGAGGATAATTACTGCGCGCCACCACCCCCACCAACTGCTCGCCGGCGCCGGCCGCGTACAATAATTCGGTCAGATGCGGCGCCAGGCTGATGATGCGGGTCGCCGGCGCCGGCAGTTCCAGCGTCACGCCTCGCTCATCGACCACGGCTAGCGCCGCAAGCGCCTCCGTCGTCCACCATAGCGCGAGCAATACCAGCCCGTAAACCTTCAAGACAAACTCCCACCGTGAAACACCAGCTGGGGCTCGCCATCTCCAGCCACACGCACGCGGGTGAGACCGGCATAGCGGACCTCGCTGCGAAACAAATGCGCGGCCGGCGCCCCCAAGACCGTGGTGAGGACGGCCCGGATCACGCCGGCATGACACACGACCAACACCTGCTGTCCGGCATGGGCCGCCAATAACTCTCGCCAAGCGGCGGCGGTGCGCGCCACGAACTCCTCCACAGGCTCGGCGCCGGGCGGCATATGCGTCAACGGCTCGTTGCGAAAGCGCCCGTAACGCGCCGGTTCGCGCCGTTTGAGGTCCTCATGGGCGCAACCTTCCCACACACCGAAACCAATTTCCTTGAAACGCGCGTCCACGCTTAGCGGCAGATCGTGACGCGCGGCCAATTCACGCGCAAAAGCGCTGCAACGTTGCAAGGGCGAAGTGATGATATGTTGCCAGGGCGCATAATCCGCCACCGCCGCCCGCATTTGCGACCAGCCCAACTCGCTTAGCGGATCGTCGCTTTGGCCGCGTATGCGATGTCCGCCCACGGGTTCGCCGTGGCGGATCAAGTCCACCACTGTTTGCTTGACGTTCATCTTGGAATGAAAGAAACCTTAACCGAACCAACCCGCTAGCGTCAGCAGCGCGACGATGCTGACCGCCAGGATCAAGGTCCGCCACAGCAACGCTTGGGTGGCGCGCACTTGGGTGGAGCCCATGTCCTCGTCCTCTTCACTGGGAACAGGATCGAATTGCAGTGCCCCCATCCCACCAGCCAGCAAGACTTGGCGCGTACCGCTCACCCAATCATGGGCCCAGTTGTTGGCCGACTCGCGCCAACCGTGCAGGGCGTCACCGAAATTGCCGGTGAGCGCATAACCGAGCACGGTGATACGTGCCGGTATCCAATCCAATACGCCAAGAAAGACGCGTGTCGTCTCGGCAATTTCACCCTTTAGCTGACGCTCGGCATGCTCATTGAGTAATGAGGCTAGGCGATAGAGTACTGCACCGATGGGGCCCAACAACACGAACCAGAAAAGCACCGCAAACAAGCGCCCATGGACTTCAACGAGCGCCGCCTCGATCACCGCCCGCGCCAAAGCGCCGGGCGTGGCCGGATCTGGGCCGCGATGGATTTCTAGCGCCGCGGCGCGGGCATTGTCCTGCTCGTCCCACTCCCAAGCGTCGAGGAAACGGCGCAGCTGACCGTCTAAATCCCCCGGCCCCAGGGTGAAGATCAACACCAGCGCGGCGAACAAGAAAGCAAGCAAATCTAGCGTTTGCGCCAGCCAGGCGTAGACGAGGGCGACCACCAGCACCACAGGAGCCAACAACAACAACACCCCCACAGGCCCGTGCATCCAGCGCATTGATCCGAAACGTCGCCATACCCCATCGACCATGTTCTGAAACCAGACATGGTTGCGCCGTTCGGCCAAGGTGGACCACATTCGGTCCACAACCAGCGCGATGAGAATTGCGAGCAAAGTCATAGTTGCGCAGTGTTAGCGGTTAAGCGGTAAATTTCAAGCGATTTCGTTGAGTAGCGCGCGATAATGCGCCCAATCGAAGGCCGGGCCCGGATCGGACTTACGACCCGGCGCGATGTCGCAGTGCCCAACGATCCGCGCGGGTGTAATGCCAGGGTAGGCCGCCATGAGCACACGGGTCACCTCGACCAGCGACCGGTATTGCGCCTCTTCGTAAGGCTGTTCGTCGTTGCCTTCCAGTTCTATGCCGATTGAAAAATCGTTGCAATGCTCTCGCCCATCAAAGCACGAAGCTCCCGCATGCCAGGCACGTTGATCGAAAGGCACATATTGCACCGCGCTACCATCGCGGCGTATCAACACATGGGCGGACACGTTCAATGTGCATATTTCGCGGAAATAGGGATGTGCCTCGGGATCCAGGCAGTTGGTGAATAGGCGATCTATCCATGGCCCACCGAAGTCGCCCGGTGGAAGACTGATACCGTGAATCACCAATAGACTGATGTCGATATCGGGAGGGCGCGCATCACAATTGGGCGAAAGAATGCGCCGTACCGGCTGCAACCAGGCATCCGCTATGCGATACACGTACACTCCTCGGCCATGAATTGGCCTCTTTAACGACGGTGATAGACACCACATATTAATGGATGGTCCGACCAGACCCAAATGAACGAGGAATAGATGCGACCAATCGACATCAAATAAGCACAGTGTCGGATGAACGGCAAAAGAAAAGCCCCTGACGCATACGCGTCAGGGGCTCGAGTTAGAAGCCTGGCAGTGTCCTACTTTCACATGGCAGCTGCCACACTATCATCGGCGATGCACCGTTTCACTTCCGAGTTCGGGATGGGATCGGGTGGTTCCAGTGCTCTATAGCCGCCAGGCAAACTTGTAGCGTCAGCGATATCTTCCGCTGAACGCGAATTCGGAAAGTTGTGTTATAGGCGTGTAAGTATGTCGCATTACGACTAGCCAAACTGCTTGGGTGTTATATGGTCAAGCCTCACGGGCAATTAGTACTGGTTAGCTTCATGCATTGCTGCACTTCCACACCCAGCCTATCAACGTTGTAGTCTTCAACGGCCCTTCAGGGACTTCAAGAGTCCAGGGAGAACTTATCTTAGGGTAGGTTTCCCGCTTAGATGCTTTCAGCGGTTATCCTGTCCGTACATAGCTACCCGGCTGTGCCACTGGCGTGACAACCGGAACACCAGAGGTACGTCCACTCCGGTCCTCTCGTACTAGGAGCAGATCCCTTCAATTCTCCAACGCCCACGGCAGATAGGGACCGAACTGTCTCACGACGTTCTAAACCCAGCTCGCGTACCACTTTAAATGGCGAA
>CALZJG010000016.1 GCA_945787555.1 uncultured Chromatiaceae bacterium
ACCGGCGCGGTCACCTTGTCTAACCCATGAATGCGCTTATCCGGGCACGCCCAGCCGTTTGAGCAACGGCGCGAACACCTTGGCGCCCAGCCAGCCGCCGATGATGGAGATGGCCACCGCCGAGAGCGGATTGAGGGCCAGCGCCGGCGATACCCATTCCAAACCGGCGAACACCGCCGCCCAATAGAGCATGAAACCCGTGACCAGGCCCATCGCGATGCGCCACCATTGACCTTTCTCTAGCCAAAACGCCAACAAGCCGCCCAGTAATCCGCCCACGGCCGAGGCCAGCAGCGCCGCCAGCGGCCACTCCACCGTGATGGCGGTGCGCACCGTCAGCAAATCCGGCGAGGCGGCGGCCAGGGCGACGACCCCGCCGCGGGTGGGACTAAAACGCAAGCGCTGTTCCGCGTCGCCGACGGCGAAAGACAAGTTGCCACGTTCCAGTTGACCGCCGCCGCCCTCCAGCGTAATGAACACCTCGCGCAGTTCGTCGGCGGCCACCGGCGTGCCCTGCGGGTTGAGCAGTCGCACGACCAGTTCCGCGTGTTCGAAGAAGTTGATGCGCGGCGGACTGGCGGTGAGTTCCAGGCCGGTGATGGGCGCGCCGAAGGCGACGTGCAGGCGTGGGTCGCCGAGCATTTGCACGGCTGGCGCGGAGCCGAGAAATTCCACCGTCACCGTGCCGACATGCTCCGAAGTTAGGCGCGTCGCACCGCTGAACTGGCCCTGGGGAATCACCACCTCGGAGGGGGAGAGATTGCCGTCATCATTGAGCAGCCGCACCGTGATGTCCTGTGGTGCGCCGCTTTGGGCGCCGCTGAGCAGGCTATAGATGGTGGCCTCGTCCTTACCGTCGGCCAGCAATTTACGGCGCGGCGCGGCGCGTAGTTCGACTCGGGGTCGCTCGGACGTGGTCACAGGCGCGGGCACGGGCGTTGGTGAGGGAGGGAGAATTTCGCCGAGGTCGAAACCCGGGCCGCCGACGCCGCCGGAGCCGCGCGTGCCCGAAGCACCGCCAGAGGGCGTGGGCGAATGGCGTTCGCTGCGTTCGCGCGCACTCAGCATCACCATGGCATCGCGGAGTTCCGGATGCGTGGCGCTGATCTCCCAGACTCCGGCGAGGTCGGGTGTGAAATGGAAATCAGCGCTCTGGGTCCCGGTGGGGAGCAAAAGCATGTCGTTACGGACGCTGCCGTCGGGCGCTGCGTAGTGCAATTGGACTCGCCAATCACGCGGCGCGGCGGCGGGCTGGTTGTTCGCGTCCAGCAGACGCAGGCGTATGGTATTGCTTAGCCCGCTCCAGATTTCGCTGTGCGGTTGATCCACCACCAACTTCACGGGCGGTCCGGCCCAGGTTAATAAGGGCGCGAGGCACAGCAACCACCCTAGCCAACTTCGCAGCGCCCGACGCGCGACAAAATTTCTCATGGTCCACTCCCTGGCAGCATGCCATAGGTGACGAAGGCGGCCCAGTAATAAGGCTGGCTGTAAGCGTCGCTGCGATTCTGCATCTGGCGCTGCGCCGCTTGTAAGGCCCGCGCGATGTCCATGCCTTGCGCGAGGTGCTCATAGAAATACCCCATCAACAGGGCGCTGGCCTGATCGTCCACTTTCCACAGCGTCGCCGTCACGGCAGGGATCCCCAACAGCAACAGACTATGCGCCGCGCTGGACACGGCGCCGTTGGGTGCCAGCAAAGGACCGGCCTCGCCTTGCCACAGCAGTCGCGCCAAGGCCGGATCCACTGCCGTTTGACAGGCGGACAGCACCATCAAGGCGGTGTGACGATTGGCGGGCAAGTCAAACAATTCCTCCATCGCCACGACTCCCGCCGCGCCGGGCGCGAGCAACAGCGCGGCGCGGTTTTCGTCGAGATGCGCATGAGCGGCGACATGCACGACGCGATGCCGGCCCCATTGTGCGGTGAAATTGGATTTGGTCGCCTCCTTTTCCGTCAACACCATGCTGGTGGGAAAGTGGCGCGCGATCTCGCGCACTTCCAGCGCGGCGTAGGGCAGGGCACGCCGCGGATCGCCCAAATCGGGATTGCCGAAGGCGATCACACTGTCGCGCGATGAGAGGCCGCCGTCACGACCGGCATCCAACAAGGCATCGGCGTAACTGTTGGCGGAGAGATAGACGATGCGTTTACGTTCTTGCCAGAACAAACGTCGTCCGTTGTCGGTGTGTGTGAGCAAGGCGCCGAAGGGCAGATAGTGCAGCCATTTCACCGGCAGCACGGCTACGGTGTTGATGTCATGCCCCAACACGTCCTCCACCGGTGCGACCAAGTATTGATAGAGCCGCTCCAGTGGTTCCACCAAGGTGGCCTGTTCTGCCCTGGCCGCGCCCTCACGGGGAAAGGGCGTAAGACTGGCGTGCCCGAGCTGCAATAAAGCCGTGGTCACCTCGGCGGCCAGCGTCGTCGCGCTCACCGGCACTAGGCGAACGCTGACACGCGCGTCTTTCTTGATCACGAAAATATATAGGCTCTCCTCAGTGATGAAATAGGTGACCAAGGCCAGATCGACGGGAAACGCTGCGCTGTGTCGCAAGCGGCGCGTGTTCGGCACCACATCCAGGGTATGGTCGATACCGCGATAACGTGCGCTGAGATCCAACACCACTTTCGCCGCCGCGCGCTCGTTCTCCGCCAGCGTGACGGCGAGACGTTCTCGCACTGCTGGGTCAGGCGCATTGCGGCGTTGTGCGCGCAGATAGGCGTCATCTCGCGTCAAGGTGACCAAGGTTGGCAGATCGTCGCCACGGGTCCGGCGGGCCTTCGCGGGCGTGGAGAGCAGATAATCTCGCAGCGCGCGCAGGCGACTGCGTTCCACGTATTCCAAGGCCTCTTCGACGGCGCCGCGCGCCACCAACAACGTGACCAAATTTTCATACAGCTGTTTGTTCACCCGCGTGAACAGTGCCTGTGCGGGTTCGCCGCCGCTCACGTCGCCACGTATTGATTCGAATACTTCCACCGCTTGCCTGTAATGGACCTCGGCCAGCGCGATGTCACCGCTGCGCTCCAGCGCTTGCGCCTTGCCAAACAGCGCCACGCGCAACCACTCACGGTCATCGAGGCCGCGGTATAGTGCCATGGCGCGATCGAAATGCGCCATCGCTTGAGCCAGCCGTCCTGCGTCGCTGTGGGCGTAGCCGAGATGAATGTGCATGCGCCCGATGCCGTCGGGGAAGCCGCGCGCGGTGAAGGTCTCCAGTGCCGTGGTGTAGCGCGCGATGGCGACGTCGTAGCGCTGCGTGAGATAGGCATGCTCGCCGAGGTGGCTGACTGCCATGGCGAGGCCCAAGGCATCACGTTGTTGTGTGTGTGATGACTCGGCTTGTTCGATCAGCCGCACGGCGCGTTGCAGATTGTCGCCGCGCTCGCCTTGCACGCGATACAGATACGCCTCCCCCAGCACGCGCAGCGAGGTGGCGGTTTCCTGCGCGCGGCGCAGCCGTTGATTGAGAGTGAGCGCCTGCTGATAGTTCTCCAAGGCGCGTTCGAAATCACCTTGTTGGCGATACACCGCGCCCAGCACGGTGAGCGCGTCGGCGCGCAAGTCGCGGCGCCGCGCTTGATCAGCGGCGACGAGCGCCAGCTGCAAGGCGGCGTCGGCCTCGTGATAGGCGCGACGGTTGAGTAATAGCAGGCCGCGATTGACATGGCCGGAGGCCAGCAGCGCGGCATCGTTCAATTCCTCAGCGATGGTTTGTGCCGCGGCCAAAGCGGCGAGTGCGGCCGTATAGTCGCCCACCAGATTGTGCAGTCGTGCCAGGTTGTTGAGGTTGGCGGCGCGCCCGTGCGCATCACCGCGTTGTTGTTGTAGTTCGGCTGCCAATTCGTAGCGGTCGATGGCGACGAGGTAGTGGCCGTCGTGAAACGCCTGCAAGCCGGCACGGGCGAGTGCGCGAGGCGAATTATCTAGGGCTTGCGGGAACGCGGCGCAGCCCACCAGCAGCGCGCAGCAACACAGCCATGCCCAACGCATCACGGCGCCAGACTCACGCTGCCCAGCACGGCCGGCGGGGTGCTCTCCACGTCGAGGATGGTGATGTCGTTGCTGAGCGAGTTGGCGACATAGGCGCGCGTGCCGGTGCTGTTAACGAGGATGCCCATGGGCCCGCCGCCCACATTCAAGGTGCCGGCAATGGCGGGGGTGGTGGTGCTATTCAACAACCATGGTTCGATGACGGAGACGGTGCCGTCGTAATAATTGCTCACCACGGCGCGTTTGATCACGCCGGTCGGATCGGGCGTGAAGGCGATGTCGCTGGGGCCGCGGCCTACGTTCAAGGTGACCGTATCAGGCGTGCCGCTGAACGGCAGAGTGATGGCCGACACGCTGCTGCCAGTGTCACAGAAGCGATCGCCATTGAGGCCGGGACCGCAGCGATAGGAACGGTCGCCCCGATGGAGTACATAAGCGACCTGCTCGTCCGGTGTGACCGCTAGCCCTCCCGGATTCGTCCCCGCCAACGTCTTTAGGGTGAGGCCGCCGTTGAGGTCGATTTCGACGATTTCCGTGACATCCTGCCCGGCGCTGTGCGCCGTTTGGAAATTGGCGACGTAGGCGCGATGCGCGGCCAAGGCGATGGCTGCTGGGGTATTGATGTTGGTGAAATATGAAAACGTAGTGTTAGGATCGGCGATGCGGCCGCGGGTAATTTGATGATTGAGGAAATCGGCCACGTACAGCACGCCCGCGCCGCCCACGCTCACCTGTCCATTGGCGGCCATGTCAGCGTCGTCGTCCACTTGCAGTGCGACTGGCCATTCAGCGTAAGCGTCGAAGTGGGAGACGGTGCGGGTGGCCAGCGTCAGGCGTGCCAGAAAACGGCCCGGTTCACGACTGTTGGGAAAGAAGTCGCCGAATGCGGCCGCGTAGACATCGGTGTGATCCTCGTTCACGGCCAAGGCCACCGGGCCGCGCGCCAGGGCGGCGGGATTGACACTGTTGTCCTGTAACGGCACGGTTTCGGGGCTGTCATCGGTCGTGCCGGCGGGGGTAACGTCCAGCACCGTGAGGCTGCTGGCGGGCGAGCGCGAGACTCCGGCATTGGCCACATACACTTCTTCGATACCGGGATTGGTGATCAGCGCGCTGGCGCCTGGTCCCACGCTCATCGAGCCGGCGCGTTGCAGCAAGCCGTTGCCCGGCGTGACATCCAACACCGTAACGACTGCGCTGCCGGGTCGTAGCGCAAAGAGTCGCGTGCCGTCGTTGCTGAAGGTCAGACGCGTAGGGCCGTTGCCGCGCACCGCCAACGGCGCGCCGCTCACGGAGTCGGTGGCCACATCGATCACTGATATGGCATGCGGATGCAGCACATACAACTGTTCGCTGCCCGGCGCTAAGGCCGCGGCCACGCCGCGCGAGACCGTGCTGATGGAGGCGGCGATGAGCGCGGCGTTGTCGGTGATGGCACCGACATTGGCTGCGGACACCACGCCCTGATCGGTGACGGGATCATTGCAGGCCGACACCGCATAGAGTTTGGTGTTGTCGCCGGTGATGACGACCGCCAAAGGTGTGTTGCCTACGGTGATTTCACCCGGCAGCACACTTTGCGTGGCCACATCAATCACGCGCACGCTGTTGCGTACCGGCGTGCCTTCCAGGCCGCATAAATCGTCCTCACGGCCGCCGTAGGCATGTGCTACGTAGACGCGCGCGCCGTCGGGGCTGGTCACCAATCCCACTGGGCCCTCGTCCACCAACAGTGTGTCGAGCAGCGCGCCGCTGCTCGCATCGAGCACGCTGACGTTGTCGCTGTCGCGGTTGCTCACGTACACGCGCCCGGCATCGGCGGCCAGGGCCAGGCCGCTGGGCGCATTGCCCACGCTGACACTGTTCGCCACCGAATCGGTTTGCGGGTCGATCAAGGTCACGGTGTTGCTGCCGCGATCGGCGATGAACAGACCGCCATTGCCGGTGAGCAGCAACGCCGCCGGATCGAGACCGTTATAGCCGGTGGTGTTATCGATGGTGTTGACCACGGCGGACGTGGCCAGATCGATCGCCGAGAGACTGTTGTCGGCGCGATTGGCCACGTAGGCCTTGCTGCCGTCACTGGTGATGGCGATGGCATGGGGGCGCTGACCGACGATCAGTGACTGCGTCACCGTCGCACTGGCGGTGTCGATGATCGAGACGGCGTTGCCGGCGTGCAGATTGGTGCCGTGATTGGCCACCAAGGCGCGCGCGCCGTCGGGAGTGACGGCGATACTGTGCGGCCCCGTACCCACGTCCACCATGTGGGTAATGCGGCGTGTCGCGGTATCCATTATCGCCACGCTGTTGTGTAAGGTATCGGCGATATAGAGCTGGGCGCCGTCGGGGCTGGACGCCACGGCGCGCGCCTCGGCGGTGAAAGGCAGCAGCGCCGCCGGTTTGGTGGCTTCGCCGCCGGGAAATACCACCAAGGGCACGGCGGGCGCGGCGAGGGTGGCAATCAAAACCACGACGATAATGGCGCCGAGGATGCCGCCGCCGCCACCGCACGCGGCGAGCAGCGAGGTGGTGGAGAGTCCGAGCGTAGGGAGGGCGAGGCGGGTGCGGATGGGGGCTTGGTTGTTGTCCATGGCGTGGCTCTTGCAGGTTAGGGGTTGGGTGCGCCGTCGGTGAGGGGTATGTGACTAGCAAGTCCTCCTATAAAACATAGCCTAAGACGCCGCACTGGCAATGACGGCGGTTGCCGGTGATGCAATCCCGGGCTTAGGGCATACCATGGCGCTTTCCGCCACTTTGCTGGCATTCACGGGCTATTTTTGCTGTAATGCCCGCCGTTTTGTTTGTATTCGATGTTGGCTAGTCGTTGGATGTTGTTATGCGCTTGCTGTTGGTAATGATGTGGGTGAGCTTGATGAGCGGCACTGCCGTTGCGCCGCTAGCGGTGCGGGCGGCGGAAGCCCTAGATCCGCATGCACCCCTGCAAGAGCGCTGTGATAGCTGTCATAACGGCACGGTCGATGTCAGCAGCTTGGTGCAAACTGCGCAGACGCATTGCAGTCAGTGTCACGAAGCACCCGCCACACCCGGCGGATTAGTCAAAACGGCGACACCGACAGCATCTTCTCCCACATCGGAGCGTCCGCCTATCACGCTAGGTATGCGCTATCCGTTGTTCAATGACGAAACTAGGCTTGGCGACCAGCCCAATGACATGGTTTTGGTCCCCGCCGGTGAATTCAGCATGGGCACCGACGATCGTTTATTTGACGAGGGGCCGCAGCATCGTGTGACGCTGCCCGCGTTCATGATCGACATTTATGAAGTGACCAATTTGCAGTACGAAAAATTCAGCCATGAAAGCGGTCGTCGCTCGCCCAAACATTTCAGGAACCGGACTTATCCGTCCGGCAAGGCGGATCATCCGGTGACCTTCGTTAGTTGGTATGACGCCAAGGAGTATTGCGAGTGGGCGGGCAAGCGATTGCCCACCGATCAAGAATGGGAAAAAGCGGCGCGTGGCAGCGACGGACGTATCTACGCCTGGGGGAATGATTTTGCGCTGGACAAGGCCAACACGCCGCAGCGCTGGGCCAAGATCGGGCAGCAAGGTGATACCACGCCGGTAGGCGCCTTCGCGGGCGGTGCCAGTCCCTACGGACTGTATGACATGTCGGGGAATGTGTGGGAGTGGACCTCCTCTTGGTACCAACCCTATCCGGGTAGCCAGGCCGAATCGGAAAATTATGGCGAGCGTTACAAGACGCTCAAGGGCGGCTCATGGTTCGATTGCTCGTTTTATAAATGCGGCATCTCCGCGCCTGTCTTCAACCGTTCCTTCTTCGCGCTCAGGGTTAAGAACGACACTTTCGGATTTCGTTGTGCCAAAGACGTTGCGAAATAATCCATTCGCTGCGGTGATGTTGTGCGCCGCGGTCTCTGTGCTGCTCGGCTGCGACAAGAATACCGGCGAGCAGACCATGGAGACCATGCCGCAAGTGGCGGTGTCGGGCCCCGCCGAACGCGCGCCCAAGGCGCTGGTGCCGGCCGGGGAGTTCATCATGGGCAGCAATAAGCACGATGAAGAGGATTTGCAGCAGCGTTTCGGTTTGGAGTCGCCGCTGTTCGTTACCGAGCACCCCGCACACAAAGTGACGTTACCCGCCTTCAAAATGGATGTTTACGAAGTCAGCAACGGCCAATACAAGGAATTTCTCATCAGGGCCCGGGGGCAAGGACAGGTGCCTACGGCTTGGCGTTACAACGGTTACGGTTTGGCCCGCAGCCAGGCCGAAGCGATGGATGTCGAGCTGTTGCGTCAAATCGCGGTGGAACATTTCGAGTTGGACATGGACATGGATACCCGCGTCATGGAGCGCGAGGCCTTGATTCTGGCAATGTTCAACAAACAAAAGGAAATGGATCAGCTGCCGGTGACCGGTGTGAGTTGGAAAGACGCCGACGCATTCTGCACATGGCGCGGCGAACGCTTGCCCAGCGAAGCGGAATGGGAGAAGGCCGCGCGGAGTTCCGAGGGGTATGAATATCCCTGGGGCAATGAATGGGACGACACCCGCACCAACACCGGTGACAACGAGGATTGGGAAGACGGCGTGGCGCCGGTCGGAGCTTACCAAGGCAACGCTTCACCCTATGGGATCTATGATTTATCCGGCAACGCCTGGGAGTGGGTGGCCGACGGCTATGATCCTTATCCCGGTTCCCAAGAAGACCCCGCCATCTATAACCACGAGCACAAAGTGATTCGCGGCGGAGGCGGTGGCTTGGGGCATTATGCGATCAGCTACTTCTTTCGCAATGCGACGCGACATTCCGCCGCGCCCGAGATGCAGGCCGAAGATGTCGGGTTTCGTTGCGTAGCCGATTGAGTTCGACGCGGCGCGCTCCACTCAGCGTAAGAACTCCACGTAGTATTCCACCGCGCCCAAAGGCCACACTTAATGCGGCACTTGCAGTGCGAGCATGCCGGGCCGGTCGTCCGTGAGGACATACGTTTTGCCCTGCGCGCCGAGTATTGGATATTCCAACTCGCCGCTGACGACCACCATCCGGCCCCATACCCCGGCCTTGGTGGCGTAATCCTTGAACAATCCGGCCGCACGTTGTCGTGACTGAACAGCGGCGTGCGCTGGTAGGCTTGAACTTGGGCGGGGAGTGCCTGCATGACGCTTAGAAATTGTATTCGATACCGCTGCGATAGCTGATATCGGTTTCCTTCACGCTTTGCGGCGGCTTGCTGTCGTGGACTACATCCACCGACAGTTTCAGCGCCAAATTCGCCGACATCTTCACCTTCAGCGCGGCTTCCTCCAGTAAACGGTAGTCGCCGAAATCATTGACGCGCGGTTGATAATAAGTGGTGCTGAGTAACTGCACTAGCTCGTTGACCTGGCGCTGATAGTTCAAATAGGTGCTGAAACGCCAGAAATCCTCGCTGCCGTCGTCGCTGAGCCCGGGTTCATCATCCAAGGTTTCACGCGCGTAGTAAGCGCCCACGCCGACATGCGTGGCGCGCACCTTCGGTATCTCCGCCAAGGTATAGCGCAGCCCCGCACCGACTAAACCACGAAACGACAGGCGTGCGAACTCATTGCTCTCGCCTTGCAGGTACGCCTCGTAGGCGCGTCTCTCCGTGACTTGGTGGATGTGGCGCAGATGCGCGAAGGACTTGTTAGTGTCGCGTACCCCACTGCTCTCGCCATAGGCATAACGCAGAATGCCGAAATTAGTAATGCGGTCGCGCTGCCATTGCACGCGCGCACCGACATCGACGCCGGTCTTGTCTGTATAACCCGATTGTCCGCTTACCGCCGCTTCGATCTTGCCTGAATAGCCTTCGGGAGTATCGTCGCCGCGCATCGACTCGACGTTGACGATGGCCGGCGCTGGCGCGCTCAGCAATAGTGCGAGGGTGGTGAGCGCAACCCGCGCATGACGAATATAGGACTGACGGATAGGGTGGTGCGTGTTGTTACAATGTTTCGGCATGATTCCTCAACCTTATCTGTATATCCAAATGCTCGCTCTCGCGTCATGCGAGGCACAGGTCAAACAGTGCGATTTCGAGCGAGGCGCGATGCTGACACAGGAGGGAGAATGGATCAAGTCGTTGGGTAGGGAGGGTAACGAAACCTAAGCGTTGGTCTGCATAGAGGTTGGGTATGGCCTTGCCATCGAAATGCGCGCTTACGATCACACTGGCCCAATAGCAGGCATGCGGCATGCGGCATGCGGCATGCTGGTTGCGTAGTCGGGTGTCGGCCACCTCCAGACAATTGCCCAGCGTTAGTTAAGAACGAGCGCTTCCAGATTGCGGACATTGACGTGCGTCAATCGCTCAATTGACAAGCCCAAGATCTTTGGTCCACTCATCCTGTTAGGGATTTCGGTTGATCACTTGTATTGCCTTCGGTCCATCGTTGCAGAAACTGCGCTGGATTCATGCCACCCAGCGAGCCATGTGGCCGGATGGTGTTGTACTCCTCAAGCCACTGATTGATTACCACCCGCGCTTCGGTCATCGAGGTGAATAGCCAACGATCGAGGCAGGTGGTGCGAAAGATGGCATGGTCGGACGCCAATGCGCATCGTTTACTTCAGGTCCGGGTGGCGGTGCTCGATGACGAACTGCGAGGTCACTTCGAGACGTGGTACCCAGAGCTTGCCGCCAACGATGCTTCGAATC
The DNA here is from genome assembly GCA_945787555.1 of uncultured Chromatiaceae bacterium. Taxonomy (GTDB): domain Bacteria; phylum Pseudomonadota; class Gammaproteobacteria; order DRLM01; family DRLM01; genus CALZJG01. Next base: position 10,666 of record CALZJG010000016.1, read on the forward strand.
GACAAACGGCGTAGCCCCCGATTTGGCGCGGTCTCCGGGACGGGAGCGTATTGCTAGTTGACACCGGCTGACCGAAGTGTGACCCCATTGCTCCGACGGCGGTCGCGACTTAGCTCGAGTGCAGATCCGGGCCGCCGTATGCCTGACCAAGGGATTTCCACGCCAGCAGGAACAGCACCAGAAAGACCAGGTCGGCCCATGCGAAGGGGAGCCACATCTGCGGCAGGCCGGCGGTGATGTGATGCCAAAAGATGGTCCCGCAATAGGCAATCTTCAGGCCGACACCATATAGGATCAATTCACGGCAATGGCCGGGATTGGCGGCTATGCGGAAGAACATCAGTGCGAAAACCACCAACAGCAAGGCCGGAAACTGGACGTAGCCCGGGTGGGGCGGCAGCGGTATCTGGGCGAACTCGAAGATCGGCGTCGAGTAAAACAGAAAGGCGAACCCGAGGATGCCGTCATACAGGCCGGCCACAATGAAGAGTGCCTTGATCGTATTGTTGCCCATGGCTGTGTTTATCCTCCTTTGAAAAACTGGTGCCAATGCCGCCGTGGCCGTGTTTGCGACAGAGACACAAAGTGGTGCGGTTCACGCATCATCTGTCGCTGCCTGCTCTTTGCTGAGTGTCACAGCCAATTCGGCGATATCCCGGATCGTCGTATAGTCGGCCAAATGGTATTCCGGTACTTCGATGGCGTAGCTGGCCTCGACTGCCGCGATGATCTGCAATCCTGCCAGCGAATCGATATTGAAATCCACCCGCAGGTCGGCAACCGGACTCAGCTGCGCCGCCGGTATGTGGGTGATCCGGCTCACGATCGCCGCGATCCGTGTTTCATCGTCCGTCACTGGCTGGGTCCTCGGTTGCATTCTCACGCAGGCGTTTCATGATATCGACATACCGGCGCCTGCTGCGGCTGAGTCTTTCCTCGCCGTATACCTCCTGCATCAGCCACATATGTCCCTCCTCCAGCTGTGCGACCGTCATATTCTTCGGTTCGAACACGACATCGAACAGGGTGCAGCGGTCCCAGAAATGCTCATACAACAGGCGTCCCTCGTGCTGCAGGCGCTGCAGAAGACGGGTCCCCGGGAATGGTGTCAGGATCGTGATCTGAGCATCGAGCAGTTCGCTGCGCTCGATAAAATCGCGCAGTTCCTCGAACACAGCTGGCGTATCACCGTCATTGCCGACGATGAAACAGCCGTTCACGCTGATACCGGCATTCTGGATGCGGCGGATTGCGTCTTGATATCGCTCGAGATGGCGCCGTTTCCAACCGGCGCGGTCGATTCCCGAGAGGGTGGCCGGAGCGATGGACTCGAAGCCGATCAGCAGTTGGCGGCAACCGGTCTCGAACAACAGCTTGAGCAACTCATCGTCATCCGCGATCGAGATGTCGGTCTCCGTGAACCAGCGCAGTTTGACCCCACGCATCGCATACAGCAGCTCCCTGGCCCAGTGAGGGTTGCCGAAGGAGTTGTCGTCGGCAAACTCGACAAATGCGTTGGCACCCCAGAGTTGTTCGATGCGATCGAGCTCCTGCATCACCTTTGCTACCGGTTTACGGCGGAACTTGGGTCCGTAGAGTTTCGACGCGCCGCAGAACTCGCAGTCCAGCGGGCAGCCGCGCACCGTCTGCACCGTGATCCGGTTGTGGCGGCGCCCGAGCAGGAGTTCATATCGTGGCATGGGGCTGTCCGCAAGATCGTAGTGCCCGGGCCTTTCCTCGCGGTAGGCGGTCTGCAGCCCGGCGCGTCCGCCGGCACGAAAGTCAGCGATGATGCGTGGCCACAGTGTCTCGGCCTCGCCGATACATACCGCGTCTGCATGGGCCTGCGCCTCTTCCGGGACCTGCGAGACATGCAGTCCGCCGAGTACGACCGCGACCCCCTTTTCACGGTACCAGTCGGCCAACACATACATGTCGTAGGCACGCGCGGTATAGGACGATATCCCTACCAGATCGAAATGCGTGGGGCGGATTTCCTCGCTGGGAAAATCCTCGATCTCCAGGTATTCGATATCGACATCGTCGGGGGTCAGCGCGGCCAGCGTGATCAACGCCAGAGAAGGAAGTTGGGCGATGACTTCGCCGCGTCTGACGAAGCCGGGCAGAGTCACACCGGCAGCCTGAAGGCGCGGATTGATCACGCGTACACCGCTCATAGCGATCAGGCCTACTCGCATCGATCCGTCCTCTTCCTGTCCCCGCCGCCCGTGGTCACGCTGTGTCCGTCGTGGTTCGCAGCTCATCGAGCTCGCGCCGGATAACCGTACCGCGTTCAATCAGATCCTTGAAATCGTGGGCGACATCGGCACCGCTCAGTCCGGACACGACATAGTTGTCGGCCATGGTGGAACAGCGCAGGACACGGCGGCTGACCACGCTGCCCTCGCGGACCACGGCTTCATCCCGTATCGCTCCGATACCGAAAACGAAACTGGTTGGAGCGATAGGCAGAAAATAATCGTACCAGTCACCGCCAATCGTAGTAACCCCGCAGGTACCCACGTTGTTGACGTAGAACTGCGGACTGATGGTCATCCACCAGTGGATCAGTCTGATCAGCCATGATGGAATCCGCGCCAGTTTTCTGTAGCGTTGTAGCGCAAAGTTTGTTTGCGGCGGCTCGCGCTGTATCGCGGTCAGCTCCTGCTGAATCTGCAGCAGACTTTTGTGCGCGGCATCGCGTACGGTGCCGATGAACGTAATCGTATGCCCGTCGAGCTGACGCGTAACCGGCACATTCACATCGACCTGTTCGAAACGCACCAAGCGATGGCCGAACGGCTTTCTGAACAGGATCGTATTGGCCTCCGGGTGTCGCTCGATCGCGAGTGCGGTGGCCTTGATCCATATCGGCAGGTAGGTGATAGGACCAACCTGGCGACTGTAACGTCGGCGCAGCGCACTCAGTCCCTCGACATCGACCGTAAAGGTGCCGTAGCCGAGGCAATGGTGGCGCTGGGCGCGCGCCTTGAGTCCGTAGACATAGGCCAGTTCACCAGCGAGGTTCTCACGCTGCAGGATTCTGTTAGCGGGCATCATCGTTGTCCTCACGCGGGTTTCGATAGGCCTTGCTCCAGGGTAGTTGGCTACGCAGCAAATCGAATACCTGACGCTTGAATGGCGCCTGGGTCTGCTGGACCAGCTGCGGCAGCTGCCACCAGTGCACGGGTACACCGAGTCGCCGTGCTATCCGGATTTCGTTGAGATTGATCAGTGCGGACAGCAGCACTGCGGCCGGTGCAGCGAGCAGGGCCGGGAGCCAGGTCAGCGGTTTCCACAGCTGATTGCGCTCGATCACGAGACGGTCGAAAGCCACATGGCGCGCCTCGTCGATTGCGTGCAGACGCCAGACCTGGGCGACCAGGCTTTCCTTGCGTGGGATATGAGTGCTGACCACCTGGTGCGCCACTAGGCTGACGCGTTCGGCAAATTGGAACAGGGTAAACGACAGATTCGACCGCAGCCGGCGTGAGGGCAGCAGACGGATCAGGAAAAATATGCTGCGGACGGTACGCGAGAGGGCCCGTGTCGGCAGTGGCTCAGCGGAGGAAAGGGTGCGATACAATAATTCTCCCGCTCGCGAAAACATGACCGTGTGATAGAGCTCTTCCTTGACGAAATGGGCGAGATACTCGCGGCAAGCTGCCGAGGTCTCGTCTTCCCAGGTCTTCATGAAATGAATCACGGCATGCCGCTCTATCAGTTCAGTGAACAGCATCAAGTTGATCTGCTGATACGTGGCGTATTGCACTCGTTGCTCAGCATGCAGCTGGGTATCGCGACCGCTGCCGGCGAGGAGACTCCAGGCCGGATACAGCAGTTCGAATTCCTGCTCGGTCGTGGTTGCGCTCCAGTCGATATCGGTCTGTGGGACGAAGCTGCGGGTCAGTGATTGCTGATTCAGTCGATCAATCGAGAGTTGCTGGGTCGCGGTCAGTTGTTGTGGGCTGGCCATCTCAGTCGCCTTCCTTTAGCGGGGTGGTCGGCGCCAGGTACGCCGTGGTCCAGTGTGCCGCCGCCAGCAGCAGGATCGCCGGTCCGACTGCGAGTACGAACGCCGGAAGGCCGAAGACCGCCTGTAACAGCAGGGCCGTCGGCATCGTGATGGCGGCAAGGAGCAGTGTCCGCGTGTGGCGATCCGCACTCATTCCCCGCTCCATTCCCGGTGTGCGCGCGGCGATGATGAGTACGAAACCGAATACCATCGTATACACATGAATCACTCGGCTGATCTGTCGCTCCACATCGATATACTCGCCCAGGAAACGGGGAGGCTCAAGCGGGCCGTCGAAGGCGTACCCCCCCATCAACAGTCCGGCGGTCATGCTGGCGCTCAACAGTGCCCACCCCCAAGCCTCGAACGGCGCGGCCAGGCGTCGCGCCTGCCACCAGCCCAGCACCACACCGATCAAAAGGGCATCCGCAAAGGGCGGGAGGAGATACTTCAAGCGTATGTCTATGAAAGTGGCGGCGACAAGCGAGGCCGGAAGACCGAACGTGCCGATAATGATGGCAACCCGGCTCCAGTACTGCGTACGCCCCACTGGTTGTGCCCGCCGGACAAGCCCGTCGAGCAGAACCGCCAACAGCGGCAGTGCTACCGCCGCCATACATGCCAGACGCAACAGGCGCAGGGGCAGGGCGTCTGCCGCGCCGAGATTCAGCACGGCGTCATTGCCCAGGGCCAGGCCGTGAATCGCCTCAAGGATCAGGCCGCCGGCTGTCACTGCCAACAACTGGCTATGGAAGCGGCGTGCCTGGCCCTGCGCGGCGATCGCAATCACTGTGAGGCCACCCAGGCAGGTCAGCGCGCCACCGGTCACAAGGTACCCGCGCCCTTGCCAGAACAGGCCGAGCACATGTGCCGTGATCGTTGCGATTACACCGACGATGGTAACCAACACCGCGACAGCCAATACTGACCGGCTGCGTGGCAGGGCCATTAGAAACGCGCCGATAAAGAGTTGTAGGAAGCCTGCCCGCAGTAGCGCAAGCTGGATTTCACGCGCGAGCAGAGCGGTCTGCGCATCCGGATGTGCAGCAAACGTCCACGGGTCGAGCATGGCTCCAAGTGCGAGCGCGACGATCAGCAAGATCATGCCGAGGACATGATTCAGGCGGCCCCGCGCGAGGAGGCCATGGGCTTTTTCAGCATCCTCCCGCATGTGTCCTCCGGGGCATGATGTCGGTAGCGATCATGGCGCAAAGGCCCCGGCAAGGTAGGCCTGTCTGCAGGTCTGGCGCTTGACCTTGCCGCTGGTGGTGCGTGGCAATGTGCCACGTGCAAGCAAAAGGACCTCGTGGATGGGAATCTGATTGAAGGCGGCGAGGCCCTCGCGGATCTTGCGTTCCAGCCACCTGCGCTGGTCGCTATCCCTGCGCTGGGTCTCCGCCAGTATGACCAGCTGTACGTCTGCAGCGATATCGATTCCGAATACGGCCACGCCGCCGTGATGTACACCCTCGATTGCCCCGACGTTGGTCTCGTAGTCCTCCGGGTAATGATTGCGACCGTGGCGAATGATGATGTCGCGTTTTCGACCGGTGATGTAGAGGCTGCCATCCGTCATATAGCCGAGGTCGCCTGTATACAACCAACCGTCTCGTAGCACCTTTGCGGTTGCAGCGGGGTCATTGACATAGGCCTTCATGACCGAAGGGCCTCGTACTATGATCTCACCGATGTGGCGCTCAGCGAGCGGATTTCCGGCCTGGTCCACGATACGCACTTTTTGTGTCGGCACCGGTTGGCCGACGGATACCAGCGTACGACAGCGCCTACAGGGGTCGGTCGGCTCGGCCAGCTGTTCCGATTCGAGTTTTGCCGTGTCCAGATGCTCTACCTTGCGTCTGCCGGGTTCGCCAAAAGCCACGGCCAGTGCGCTTTCTGCTAAGCCATACACAGGTAAGACCGTACCGGGTTGCATGCCGGCCGGGGCCAGGCGTGTCTCGAAGGCCTCTATCAGCGCCACGTCGATCGGTTCCGCACCATTCAGGATGACGCGTAACTGCTGCAGTTCCAGGCCCTGCAGTATTTCACTGTTGAGACGGGAAAGCAGATACGAAAAAGCAAAATTCGGTGCAGCGCTGATGGTGCCGCGGGTCTTTGTAATTGTCTGCAACCAGCGCAGGGGGTGTTTGGCAAACGCCGAGGGTGTCAGCAGTACCACGGGTACCGCCGCATAAAGCGAAGTGAGTAGCGTACCGATGAGGCCCATATCGTGATAGAGCGGCAGCCAACTTACCGTGACGTCGTCCGGCCGTCGGCCCAGTGCCTGTTCGATGGCTGCGACATTACTCAGCAGGTTGTGGTGCGTCAGTTCCACCCCCTTGGGGAAACGGGTGCTGCCGGAGGTGTATTGGATCAGCGCAGTGTCATCCGCTTGAGGTGTCGCCAGCTCCGCCTTCGCAGGCCCTTCGTACCGGGCAGGGACAGGGAGCAGGCGCAGTGCAGTGCGGTTGGTACCGGCAATATCGGGCATTAGAGGAACGAGCCGGCGGTCGAGCACGGCGATACCTGCGCTGCAGTCTGTTGCGACGCGGTACAGGTCATCAGAAAAACTCTCAATGCTGTCGGTGCGCACGCTCGAGGGTGGAGCCAGCGGCACCGGCACGCCGCCCGCGAGCATCGCGCCGAACAGCTGGGCAAGAAAATCGGGCGATGTTCCGAGGGCCAGCAGTATCCTGTCACCGCTTGTCAGCCCATTGGTCTGCAGCTCATGCGCTGCCGCGCACGCCTGTTGCCAAAGTCCCTGATAACTCAGGTTCTGGCTCACTTCGCCGCGGGCCCAGAAGGAGACGGCTGTCGAATCGGGCCGCGAGGCCGCGAGGCTATGCAGCATAGCGACCAGGGTGCTGCAAGGTCCACCGTGCACGCGTTCGAAGTCGTACGGTCGCTCAGAAGACGAATCTGCCTCGTGCCACGTCCGTTGGCCTGATTTTCCGTCAGGTCGGTGTGCGTCCGAAGGTATCATTCTGCACATCCGCAAATGCTATCCATCAGCCGCCCCACGTACTCGCCTCCCAAAACGGATCGTAGCGGGCGTATGTACTGAGAGTCCCTATGTTTCAACTGCAAACTTTGTTCGGCTCTTCCCCAAATCAGGTGGGTAACCTTCATTGGTTTATACTTTCAGGATAAAGATCTAATCCACCAAGGTGGAAGTAGATTGCATTGGCAAACCGCTCTTTATTGCGAAAGCCCCTGC
>CALZJG010000017.1 GCA_945787555.1 uncultured Chromatiaceae bacterium
AAATGCATCGCGACGCCGTTCACACTGAACTCCACGGACTCCACGGCGGTGAAATCGCTCACGTCCAGCTTATAGAGGATGGACCCCGAATAATTCGTGCCGGTGGGATCGACCGGCGAGACCATCGGCCCCTCTTCGTCCAGGAGCACCGGCGGCAGGCTCCCAAACATCGCATGGGTGGTGTTGGCCAGATGGCGCGCGTCGGGCAATACATTCTGGACCGTCAGACTGGTGGCGTTGCGCTCATTCGCCAGGAACGCAATCATGTTCCGCGCGATGGCGGCGCGGAACGTGTTGGCATCCAGCGGCACGATACCGAAGCCCAGCGCGGCAATATCGCTGCTGGTGTTGCTGGTATACCCGAATCCGTCCAATTGGCCGTCGGCGCGGATGTCGTTGTACATGATCTTGGCGAGCCGGATCGACGTATAGAGCGTGTGTACCGGCTGGTTGTTGGCGACACTCGCCTGCTCCGTCCAAGTGGAAATGGCGGCGGTCAACAAGCCGTAACGCATGCCATCATCCAGCGGATGGCCTTGCAAGATCGGGTTGGTCACGTCGCGCGGCACAGTGGTCAATATATCCAGCCCGGCGATGGTACTGATCGCCGTCGAGGCTTCGGTGATGGCGTTGTTAAGGTTGGTGCCGTTGCGGACCTTGAATTCCACCAGGCCGGCGGCCATGTTCGTGAACGGCGTCACCATGACGCTAATCGGGTCGCCGCTCTCATAAAACGTGATGGCGCGCAGCACGTCGCCGCCCGCCAAGGACACAGTCTGCCCGCTGCTCTCTTCTATATAGTTACCGCCGGTCACTTCCACCAGTACGGGCTGCGAAGGGGCTTGCAACGTGATCTGATAAAAGCCGAGGTCATCGGTGACGCCGGTTCCCAGCAACTCACCCTTCTCCACGTCCGGCGACAGCGCGTAGATCTTCACGTCCCCATTGCGTATCAAAGCATCAACGGCATGACCGGAGACCGTGCTCGCGGGCCGTTCGGCCGGAAAGGAACCTCCCCCCTCGTCGTCGCATCCTGAGAGCATCACGAGTGCGCCCATCGCCGCGAGCGCCACCCTCCACTTCCTTGTCATTGCCTTCATGTTCGCCCCATTCGTTAATAAATCAAAAGCACGGAAGCCGATAGTCCATCGATCCCATCACTCAACCCGTGATCGTATCGGACACGTAACGCCCAATCCCATCGTGGCGTGATTTCCCACTGTGACATGCCCTCGACCGACAAACTGACCTGAGTCACCTCGCGGTCCGGCAATCGATTGCTGAGAAAGCCCGCGTTATCGACGGTGTAGCGCCGCTTGAATTCCTGCTGATGCACGCCGATACCCGCCCCCACCCAGGGCTTGAAGGCTGTGGACAAGCGCAAGTTATGTTGCACCGTCGCGCGCGCACCCGTAGAGGTGAAATCTTGACCGACCGTGTTGGCATCGGCATCCATGCCACCGCTTACATGGTTCAATTCGATGAGGTAGCGCCAATTGCGATCGAGCTTACCGAAATAATAGAAATTGAGGAAACCCAGATCCGTTGTCTCCCCGCCGCCATCGGGGTCATCCACGCTGAGCCGATCCACGGAGAGACCATAACCGAAGCGCCCCAGCTCGGCGCCATGACTGGCCGGTAACAGGGCCACCAACAGGACGGCCCCCAGCACTGCCCGCACACTCGATAACATAATGCCCCTGCGCTCACCCACTACGATGGTCCCAGGGGCAAGGATAGGGGAAACAACAAAACCAATCAACCATGAAAAGAGAAATTACAGCGTGCCCCGCTTAATGTAAGTATGAAATTCTTGGGTTGAGAGCGGCCGATCAAAGATCGCGCCCGTGGCTCTTCTTATTATGTTGTAGAAATCCGTGTGCATCATTGGCTTGCCGCTAGGGTACACAAAGACGGGCGCGTTGGCCTTGCTATCACCCAACATGTCTAACACCTCGTCGCGATACAGTGAAAGCTCGTCGGGTAAGTCCGTCGCGTTGAGATCGGAGACAGTAAAGTTCACCAGGTCAGGTACCGATTTGCCGCAGGCCATCAAGAACAGAATCAGACGCTGGCGCGCGCCCTTGCGCAACAAGAACGGCTCCAGTCTGTGGTACTCGTCTTTTTTCATTTAATCCCAACACGTTAGAATGACTGCGAGACGAAAATCTTAACATTTTGCCGTGGCACATAGATAACATATTCATCAGCCATTTTTTCGCGCACCGACCCCTCCCCTTCCCTCAACACCGCATTCGCGGCCGCACTGGCGCCAGCACTCATCGGATTGGCCCCTGAAATCTCATTCACCGCCGCGCGTGCCGCCGCCAATACGCCGGTCTGTACTCCGCCGCCCACGACGTCCTTCTTCTTCACGATCCCGTGCAGGCCGGAGACTTTCTTCAAGTCGTGCACCACGCCGCGCACGGTAAACTCCTTGCCCTCGGGCGTGACCCCATTGGTGATCGCCAATTCGAGCCGCTGCGTCGCCTCGTTGTATTGTTTCTCCGCGAACAGTTCGGTCCCCACTTCCAGTTCACGGTAGCGCCCCTGGACCCCTTCGGTGACCCGAAAGGCGGCCACGCCCAATTCTGCGTTCGTGGTATCGCGGAGCAAATCCGCCTCCACCCACGTACCGATGCGGATACCGTAGGTGTGCGTGTCGACCGTCACGGCATCGGTGACCACTTGGCTCTCGCCCAGCGAGCGCGGCGGTGGCACATACTCAAAGGCATTCCTCGGCGTCGCCGCGCCGCGCGGCGTCTCGCCACCACGCGGCTTCACCCCGGCCGCGCCGGCGGTCTTTTCCCGCGCCCCCTCGACGGCATCATATTTAGACGCCCGCGCCGGCGGGCGCTCACTGACGCTCGACGGTGGCTCGGGCGCGCTAGCAACCGAGGGTGTCTCCGCCCCGCCGCGCGGCGCCGCCGAGACCGCCGACGGCGGAGGCTCGCCCAGCATGTCGGACAAATCGCCGCCCTTTATCCGCGCGGCCTTTTCGCGATGCGAGCGGTCCGCATCGCCCGACAGCATGCGCAGCTCGTCGACGGTGATCGGCCGCTCGGCCTGCGCGGCCGCGCTCGCCAGCGCGAGAATCAGGGCCAGGCAAGGGGTCTTCACCATGTCAGGTCCACCTGTCCCTTGTCGGTCAGCACCACCAGTTTCAGCGAATACATGTCCATGATATCGGGGTCGTCGATGGCGACGGCGCCCGTGACCCTATCGCCGGACTCGATACGCCGTTTGACGTTGAAACTGACCGGAATCTCCTGCTCGGGCGCATCGCGCGCCCCCTGGCCGAACAGGCGCGCGTCGGTGATTTTCACCGCCCCGACCGTGTCGGCGTAAAGATCGAAGGGAATCACCGAAAACCGCCCATAGCCCAGCACCGAATCGACATACAAACTGATCTTATCGCCATTCGGGAGCACTTGATTCGCCTTCTCGCGCACCCGCGATGCGCGCGGCTTCTGGGTGGCCAAGTACCCCACTTTGGCCAGCGCCATGCGCTCGGCTTCTTTATTCAGCGCCGCGTGCTTCTGCGCATACTCCGTGTCGATGGTCTTCATCCGTCGCGCGACTTCGTCATCGACCAGACGCTGTCTATCGGCCTCGGTCAAATCGAACACGATATCATCGTATTGCTGACGCCAATCCTTGACCGTGCGCAGCCGCGCCGTGATGTTGTAACCGGCGACGGAAATGAACAAGTCGCCCAACAGCCCGCTCATGTCCCCGCCGCCGCTGGGCGGCGGCGCGGTCAGCACTATGACATTGCGCCCCGGCTGCCTGTCGGCATTAAAGACCGGATTGGTGATGTGCATGGTGAACGGAATCACGCCCTCCTTCACCGTTTCATCGAGCACGAAGGGAAACACCAGGCGGGTGCCCAGGTCCGGCACCATATCAATCGTGACCGTGGTGAATTCCTCTAGCGGGACATGCTTCTTCTTGGGCGTGTTCTCGACTCCATGCGCCGCGCATGAAAAGACTAACAATAGAGCGAGGGCCGCGATAGGATGCTTCAACATAACTAATTATCCATGATGTCGGTGATCTTGAAGCCATAGGTCGCCAGCGTGGTGCGTGGCACCGCGAGCATTTCTAGCGAAATGTCGAAGGGACGTTCGACGATGTTCTTGCCCGCCTTCGCCACCACCATGCCCCGCGCCCGCACCCAGGATGTCAGGTCTTCGCGGCGCACGATTTCCGGCGCTCGCTCGCTGTCGATCTCGATGTGCGAGACGGTACTGGCATCGGCGATGCGTCGCAGATAATTGCTGTCCAGCACATCGGCCAGCTTCTGTTCGCGCAGCGGCGCGCCCATCATATT
>CALZJG010000018.1 GCA_945787555.1 uncultured Chromatiaceae bacterium
GCGCTGGCACGCTTGCAGCGCTTCAAGGAGGCCAGCGACATCTACACGCAGGCGCTGCATCTGGCACCCAATTTCAACAAGGCGGCACTCAACTTGAGTCTGGTCAATGAATTGCTGGAAACGCAACGCGGCGAGCGCGCCAGTGATGACGCCGATCAAGATCGCCCTCCCTTGGCGAGCGGCGGCGCTGATGGCGCGGCACCACGCGGTCAGGGCCAGGATGCGCAAGCGGCGTCCGCGCAACCGCCGCGCCCCGGCGGCGAGCAACAAAACGCCCCCTCCCAGCAAACGGGCTTGCGCGCTGCGCTATCGCAATGGCAACAACAGGCGGCTGGCGACGGCGCATTGGCGGGCGCCGACCTACTGTTGGACGCCTTGTCGGACCGTAACGGCGAGTATTTGCGCTGGCGTTTCCGTGAACAGGACTTCGGCCCCAACACCAAAGTGATAGAAGACCGACCATGGTGATGCTGAGCAGAATGGTTGAGTTATTTTTCCGCGTACAGACATCCGTTATGTCATACAAGCCCGTAACTTCATCGGCACTCACTTGTTGCAGCAACGTTAATGCGGCCGCGCATTGCGCCTTGCCAAGATTCCCTTCCTCCTGCAGCAAGAGAAATAGGAAGGGGGTAGAGCGCCGCGTAACACCCTGCCACTCACCGCTATCCCAACCTGCCCCCTATCCGGAGGAAGGACTATCGACCATTACGCAAATCAACCACGCATGGCTTAGAGCGTTCACACTACTCTTCGCATTGTTGATCTCGCCTCTGACCGCCGCGCCGTTGCACGCCGCCGAATTTAGCGCGCAAATCGATCGCAGCGCTGCGACCCTAGGCGAGCCGGTGACGCTCACCTTGACTCTGCTGAACAGCGACGTGCGTCTGCGCGCCGAGGGCGTCAATCCCAACGTAGACTTGAGCGTATTGCATCGGGATTTCAATGTCGGCCGCCCCCGCGCCGAGCATCGCTACAACATCTATCGCGGCCAGGGCCGTTCCACTTCGTCCATCATCGTCGAACTGTTTCCAAAACGCAGCGGCAAGTTGACGATCCCCGCTTTCGAAATCGAGGGATTGCGCAGCGCTGCACTCAGCGTGGAAGCGCACGACCTGGCGGCGGATGCAGCGCCGGAAGTGTTCGCGCGCAGTGGTGTGAGTAAGCGCCTAGCCTGGCAACGCGAGCAAATATTAGTGTGGCTGGACGTCTATCACCGCGTGCAACTGAAGAACGCCAGCGTCGGCGAATACATCGCCGCCGAGCCGGTGCCCATCGAATTGCTCGAGTATCGCGAACTGCCGCAAAACGAACGGACTGAACACGTGAATGGCGTCACCTACAATGTCACGCGTATCGCCTGGGCGGTGTTTCCGCGCGATGTCGGCACCCTCACCCTGCAATTGCCCGATGTGTGGGTAGTGATGGCCGACGAGAACAAAGTGCATTTGCCCCATGCTAGCGAACAAATCGACGTGCGCGCCCTCCCCGCCGAAGTGAGCGCCTCGATTCCCGTCGGCGTACCGCAGCTCACGCAAACGTCGCCCGCGCCTGCACCGACGGTCAATCAACTGAGTTCATGGGCGGTGACGGTGAGCGGCCCACTGGGACGTTTCACCTTGCCCGACTCGCTCCCCTTGGCCGCGCCGCCGGCGCGCGTGAAACTGTACAGCGACCGCGCACAACGTGACTCGGCGGTCACCTCGCAAGGCCTGATCACGCAAGTGACCTACACCCTCTCCGCGCTGGCGCAACTGCCCGGCAGCTACAGCCTCGAACCTATACGCGTACCCTATTTCGACCCCGAGGCAGGCCAGTTACGCGTCGCCGAACTGCCCGGACCCACGCTGACCGTGTCTGCCGCCCCAGCCGCTATAGCGTCGTTAACGCCTTTCACGACGACCGAACCACAAACCGCGCCCGCTGCCAGTGGCCAGGCAAGCACAGCGCCTGCCTCAAAAGACTTGTGGCCACTGATCACAGCAATCATCAGCGCATTGTGGCTGGCCACACTCGCGCTGTGGTGGAGACAAGATCGCCGCGTTCGTCCTAGCGTAGCAACACCATCACCGACCCGCGCCACACTCGCCGCGAAACGCGCATCGCATCCGCTCAAAGACCCCTTGCTCGCCGCATTCGGCACCCCCACACTGGAACAAGGGCTCGCGACCTGGGAAGCACGCCACGGCATCGATGAGCGCGTGCGCGACACGGTGCGTGCCGTGCAACAGCATTGTTACGGCGAGGATAAAAATACGGCTGACGATGAATTACGAACGGCGGTCAATCAGGCGGCTTTGATCATACGCCAGACCAAAAGCAAAGCTAACGAGACTCCATCCGATCCGTGGCAACCGGAAAGCTTCACCCCGACATCCTCATCATGACGAAATTGCAATGTGCAAGGGCGCGCGGATACCCTCGTTTATGGCTGCCCTCACAGCAGACGGCCTTTCAATCGATACAACTCGCACTCAATCAACAGCGGCCCACTCGCAACGGAAACTTTGCATGACCGAGCAAACCTACTTCGCCACCGCCCCCAAGGGCATCGAATCCCTGCTCGCCGCTGAGTTGAGTGCCTTCGGCGCAAGCGAGGTGCACGAAACGCGCGCGGGGGTTTCCTTCTGCGGCGATCTCGCACTGGCGTATCGCGTGTGTTTATGGTCGCGCTTGGCGAACCGGGTGCTATTGCCCTTGGCACATTACCCCGCGCCCACGCCCGAGGCACTCTACGAGGGCGCGCTGGCGGTGGATTGGGAAGCACACCTCGGCCCCGACGACACCTTGGCGGTGGATGCCGCCGCGGTGCAATCGGCCATCACCCACACGCAGTACGCTGCGCAACGCATCAAGGATGCCATCGTCGACACGATGCGCGAACGGCACGGCCGACGTCCGTCGGTCGAGCGTGACAGACCGGCGCTGCGCGTCAATATGTATGTGTATCGCAACGAGGCGACCTTGAGTCTCGATCTTTCCGGCGAGAGTCTGCACCGGCGCGGTTATCGCGCGCGCGGCGTCGCCGCACCCTTGAAAGAGAACGTTGCCGCCGCCATGTTGGTGCGCGCCGGCTGGCCGGAGATTGCACAGCGCGGCGGGGCTTTGCTCGATCCACTGTGCGGCAGCGGTACGCTGCTCATCGAAGGCGCGTTGCTGGCCGCCGATATCGCGCCGGGGCTGGCGCGTGAGTATTACGGCTTTCTCGGTTGGCGTGGTCACGACGCGGAAAGCTGGCAAGCCCTACTCGAAGAGGCGCGTGAGCGACGTGACGCGGGCATAGTTAACTTGCCGCCGCTGTTGGGCTGGGACGCCGATGATCGCGCCATCGACGCGGCGCGGACCAACATCACGCACGCGGGCTTGGATCAATATATACAGGTCAAACAACAAGCTTTGGCGAACTTGCACGCCAAGCAAATGGCCCCCGCATCAACCGGCCTAGTCGCGGTGAATCCGCCTTACGGGGAACGGCTGGGCAACGCCGCGACGCTGCAAGCGTTGTATGACACCTTAGGGGAGAAATTACGCGACCTGTTCACCGGCTGGCGCGCCGCCGTCCTCA
>CALZJG010000019.1 GCA_945787555.1 uncultured Chromatiaceae bacterium
GACCAAAGGCAAGACTTTGGGAATACGGGAATTCAAGTCTTTGATACGCGTGCTATGCGAGGGATGGGTGGAAAGAAACTGCGGCGGACCACCCCCCCCTGACGCTTTGCCCATATTCTCCCACAGCGTCACGCTCTGGCGCGGATCGAAACCAGCACTCGCCATCATCTCCAAACCGATACGATCGGCCTCCGATTCCTGCAGACGACTGAAGGGCAGCAGCACTCCCACTTGGGCACCGAGACCCAACAGACCCAGCAGTTGCTGGTTCTCGCTACCGCCCTTGGCCAGAGCCGTACCGGCGATGGCCAACGCACCCTGTGTCGCCATCTGTTGCGAGACGCGCTCGTTACCATGGCGCGCCAACACATGCGCGACCTCGTGCCCCATCACCGCTGCCAATTGATCTGGAGTTTCCGCCACTTTGAGCAAGCCGGTGTACACACCGATGTGCCCCCCCGGTAGGGCGAAGGCGTTGACCTGGGGATCATCGAACACCACGACTTCCCAAACGCTGACCAGTTTGTTGTCGGGCAACTCGTCAGTGAGGGCATCCGCCACACACCGCACATAAGCATTGGCCTGGGGATCCGTCGATTGCTTAGTTTGCTCCTGCATTTGTGCGAAGGATTGCGCGCCCATGGCATTGAGCTGGCCTTCCGGGACCAAGGTGAGCTGGTGCCGTCCCGTGGGCGAGGTCGCACACCCGCTAGCAAGCAATAAAATAATTGATATTAGAGGCTTGGCCTTCATTCTTCATTCCTCATTAGTCTGGACCTTAAGATCACATCCAATTCGCACGTAAACCTGCAACCTGCTTCAAGTATGCTACGTTTCTTAAGACAGGCACAGGCTTTCGGTTTCCAACATGCGCACTCTTATCACATCTTTACGATCGGCTCTCGCAATGATGCTACTGGCGTGGCTAGGCAACGCGACGGCGCTGGCGGATAACTGGGTAAGCCTCACCCCCATGCCGACCCCACGCTCGGAGTTGCCGGCCGTGGCGTTGGGGGAGCGCATCTACCTGCCCGGTGGCTTCGGCGGCATGAATCGCTTGGAAAGTTATACTCCCGCCGCGGACCGCTGGCAGCAACACGCGCCCCTCCCCGCGCGTCGCCATCATGCCATGGCGACCGGCCATGAGGGCCAACTCTATCTCTTCGGAGGCGCGAACTTTCTCTGGCAAGCCACTGATACAGCTTGGCGTTACGATCCAATCAAAGATCGCTGGCAGGATATCGCGCGCCTGCCCGAAGCGCGTTACGGCGGAGCGGCGGTGACGCTCAGCGGCTATCTTTACGTGGTGGGTGGCGTGGGCGGCAACAGCGATTTGCTGCGTTATGATCCGACGCGAGATCACTGGGACCGACTCGCTGCGTTGCGGCAAGCGCGCGAACACACCACGGCGGTGGTCTTTAACGGTGAGATTATCGCCATCGCCGGACGCTGGGAAAGCGAGGGCGACGAACTGCGTTCGTTGGAAATCTACCATCCCGCCAGTGACAGCTGGCGCGCGGGCCCACCGCTCAATGCCGCTCGCGGCGGCCATGCTGCCGCCGTGCTCGACGGCGTGATCTACGCCCTGGGCGGTGAGGTCATCTACGACGACTTTGACACCCTGAGCAGCGTAGAAGCCTTACGCTCCAGCCATACCTCAGAATGGCGCGACATCACCCCGCTCCCCCAGCCGCTGCATGGGGTCCCGGCCGCGGTCATGGATGGCGCACTCTACGTCATCGGCGGTTCGGACCGCGCTGCGACGGCGGACAACCACGGCCGGGTCTGGCGCCTGGTGGCGCCTGCCGCTCAGAAGTGAATATCGACGGCGGTGAGCGATTCTGGGCCTTCTTCCTCGAAGCTGACCATCACCTGACCTTGCGCTTGCTCGACTTGCTTGATCAACTTGGCGCTGGCCTGGAAAGTGATGGGGGCGTTGGTTTCGGCATCCATGATGGTGAAAGTGCCGGACTGGGTATCGACCGCCTGCACCATGCCCACGTGTTTGTCGGGCCCGGCCACTTTGCACGCCCACACCGGCGCTGCCACGACGCTGGCCACTAACATTGTGATTGCGACAATTCCCTGCTTTCTAGTCATGATATGCCCCTCATGGATGGATGGATGAATGAGCTAATTACTCAAGCTTAGTCTAAGACCCAACACGCCAGGGGGGGTTCAACCCTCCTCACGCAAATGCTCGGCCATCATGTTGCAGAACATCGTCCCTTGCTCTAAAGCGTCGTCCAAAGCCACATGGGTATGCGGCAAATCAGCGTCGAACCAGCGCTTCGGCAAATAATTCTTGCTGGTTTTGTGAAACGGTGCTTTGCGCATGGCCATGGCATAACTGCGAACGTCCACGGCACATTCGCTGAAGGGGCGCTCGCCGGTAAAACGTACCAGATACCAATATACCCACATAAAATCCCAAGCCGCCGGCCAGCCCACGAACAACGGCCTGCCCGGCAACGCCTGTAACCAGGCCACGTAATCGTGCATCACGACTTCGGCGGATCGACAGTCTTGCCGACACGCCTTCCAGGCCGCGGGGAAATGCTCCCACCACAACATAGTTTTGGGGTGTGGCGTCGCCTCGGGCAAAGTCTCCAGGTTGGCGCTGAAGGTGCTCAGCAGGGTTTTGTCGGCCAAATAAGCGGCCGAACCCAGGCTTAACATGGAATGCGGCCCTGGGATCGGGCCGTCCGCCTCGATATCGGTGCTGACGAAAATCTCGACCTCGCGATTGGCCATCGTACTCCCAAATGGTCACGTGGATGTAGCTCTATGATAGCCCATCCTGCCGTCCCGCCGATGGCAGGATGCAGCGGAAGGTCAGATTGATGCGCGGCCCGACTCGCCGCCGCGTCTTGGGCACGGCATGGCGCCAACAGTGCTGTAAGCGACCGCTCATCAACAGTAAGCCGCTGGCTTCAAGCGGCACGCTGATGACCTCGCGGCGTTTGTTGTGGCGCAACTTAAACACCCGCGTCGCGCCCAGACTGAGGGCGGCGATGCGCGGCTCAGCACCGAGCTCGCGCTCCTTATCGGCATGCCATCCCATCGCATCATTTCCGTCGCGATAAAGATTGCCCAACACGCTGTTGAACGCCCAACCGGTACGCACCTGCACAGCGGCGCGGACATCCTGCAACGTGGCGGTCCACGGCAAGGGTTCGTGACGCACGCCGGAATAGGTGTAGACCGCCCCCCGATCGCCGTACCAGCACACCAAGCGTGGGACGGCGACGCGGCGCCCGTATACCGTGATGGACTCCTCGCGCCAGTCGAGTTCAGCGAGCAACGTCGCGAACAACTCAGCGGCGTGCGCCGGCGGGTAAAAATTATCGATCAGGTCAAGCCGACCCTCGTCGTCGATGAGTGGGCGGGTGACTGCGCCCACCTCGCTCACGAGCTCGCCGCCGCCTGGAAAGTGAAGCGCTCGAACAGCACGCGATTGGCCGGATTCTCGAAGATCTCGTGGGCGACGATCAGTCCCGTTGCCGACCAGGTTTGGTGAAAGTTGGCGCGCCGACCGATCAAGCCGCCACGCTTACCGTCGTAGTATTCAGGCCAGTTGTCCGGGTGCAAACGCTCCTTCATGAGTTGCAACGCCCACTCGGCCAGATCGGTGCGGCCGGTGCGCATCGCCGCGCCGACGTAAGGCCAGATCAACACCGGCCAATTGCCGCCGTTGTGATACGACCACGGCACGTTCTTGGGATCGCTGCCGGTAACCATTTGCCATTCCTTGCCGATCACCGCAGGATAAGCAATCTTCACCGGCATTTCGCCCATCAACAGATCCCAATGACGCTCGAACAAGTTCATGATGCCCTGCGCCTCGCCGGACGTCGCCAAGCCGAACAAAATGGCCAGTAGATTGCCTTGCGTGAAAAAACGGAAATCGACTCGACCCGGTCCTTGATTGCCGACCAAATAGCCACAGCGCGCATCCAGCCAACCGTCCATCCACTCGGGGATGCTCTCAGGATAGACATTGAGCACATTGGCCACATCGAGGCCGAACTCCTCGCCGCGAAAACGATGTATCTCGTTGAGCCGGTCGCGGTCCACCCAATAATGCACGCACACATATTGGCGCAGCGCTTTGATGCGGACCGCCAAATTGTCGAGTGTCGCGGGGGTCCCGCCCACGCGCGTGAGCAATTCGTGGGCCGACAACAAAGTGCCATAGTACAAAGCCTGAATTTCCAGCGGATAGCCGTACACATCCAAGCGCCGATCAATCATAAAAGAGCCGTCCGGCACCAACAGCGCCGGTGACATCTCGAAATTCTCGCGCAGATACAAGTCCAATATTTGGCGTATGCAGGTCTGTACTTCCTCCGAACCCACCCACTCCCAGTCATCGGTAGTGATGACATAGGCGCGCAGCAGAAACATCCACCACATCGCTGAATCCACCGGCACCACGCGACCGATGGCGCGTTCGCCGAAGTCGGCCTGCAAACGCTCCTCGTCACCTTCACGCACCACGCGAAAACTGGCCGGCATCAAACCCATGGAGCGCTTGTGCCCTTCCAACACCGGCTGTTGCCCGCGCAATTGCATCACCGTCACCAGAAAATTGCGCACTACATGCGCCTCGCCGTTCATGAGCAACACCAGCGCCGAAGGCACGAAATCACGAATGAAGCATTCATGATAATTCACCGCCGCCGGGCTAGGGTCGACCGAGGCCGAGGTGCCCACCGGCTGACCGCGATAATGAATCAATGCGCTATTCAACAAATCGTAAGCCGATGTCATGGGCATGATGTTCTCTCTCTACTGCAAAGCCGGTTGACGGTCGCGCATCTGCACGCTACTCGTCGCGCCGAGGAAATCGCTACAGTAGGATCGGGCGGCGACGAAGCCACATTGTAATCCACCTCGGCCGCCGCTGCTGACCTCCTCATCACTTAGGTTAGGGATCACGCCATGACGCGCTCACTGCACGGCCACTGACCGGCCCTATTCCTGATCCTTGCCACCTGCCTCTGCACCGCTACCGTGCGCGCCGCCTCGACCAAAGAAATCGACCTCAAGGTCGTCGCCGCCGTGGAACGGTCTTACGCTCCATTCGCCGACGCCGCGCTCGGTACGCTGGAGTTTCCCAAAGTCATCAAGGCCGGTTTGGCATCGGCGGCGATTACAGCGCAGGCGCGGTGCACGTGAACGGTAAGGGCGTGGCGTTTTTCAGCATCGCTGCGACCTTCATCGGTCTGCAACTCGGCGCGCAAGCCTAGACCGTAATACTGGTCTTCCTCAATGAAGTCGCTATGGAGAAATTCCGCGCCAGCGAACGCTGGAAAGCGGGCAACGACGGTTCGGTGGCGTTAATCAAAATTGACGCCGGCGGCTCCATCGACACCACCAACGTCTCCGAGCCCATCGTCGGTTTCGTGTTCGACAACCAAGGCTTGATGTACAACCTGACGCTGGAAGGGCCCAAGTACACCCGGCTCGACAAGCAAACCTGCTGAGCTCAAGCGCCGAAAGCGGAGTCGGAGCGCAGATACTCGAGTTCCTCATCTGTGCTGGCGCGCCCCAGGATGCGGTTACGATGCGGGAAGCGCCCGTAACGACGAATGAGGTCGCGATGATGCTCGGCCCAACGCAGATTGTCGCTCAGCCCTGCGTCACGAAACAAACGCACCCCGGTCTCCTGATCCGTCAATGATTCGCTGTGCATATAGGGCAGATAGAGAAACGCCTGCTGCTCGCCGCTCAAAGAATGATGATGACCGCATCGTATCGCCTGTTCAGCGACGGCGACCGCCGCCGTATCGGTGGCATAGCAGCGCACATCGCCGCGAAACAGATTACGCGGCAGTTGATCGAGCACGATGACCAGGCCCAAACTGCCCTGCGCCGTCTCGCCCCAGTAACTCAACTCACCGCGCGCGGCGGCGGCGTAAGTCGCTCCAAAGCGGTCACGCAATTCATCGTCCAGTTCAGCATCGGCACGAAACCAATGCGCGCGCATCCGCGGCGAGAACCAAAATTCACTGATCTCAGCGGCCGTGGCGTTATCATCGGTCATCGTGGACAACTCACGCCGGTACCATCCAAGCCGCAGTATCCGTCAGGGTGCTTGGCCAGATACTGCTGATGATAGGCCTCGGCGAAATAAAAGGCGGGTGCCGCGGCAATTTCCGTAGTCACGTCAGCGTAACCGGCTGCCCGCAACGCGCGTTGATAAGCCTCGCGCGTCGCCGTCGCGGCGCTCTGCTGCGGCTCATCGTAGGTGTAGAGGCAGGAACGATACTGGGTGCCCATATCATTGCCCTGACGCATGCCTTGGGTGGGATCGTGCGCTTCCCAGAACACCCGCAGCAAATCCTGATAACTCACCCGCTGCGGGTCGTATACCACCCGTACCACTTCGGCATGCCCGGTGCGGCCCGTGCATACCTGCTGATAAGTGGGGTTGACCGTATAACCACCTGCGTAACCAGCCGCCGTCGAGTACACGCCCGGCAATTCCCAGAACAGCCGTTCAGCCCCCCAGAAGCAACCCAGGCCGAACATGGCCAAGGTCAGCCCTGCAGGATAAGGCGGCTGCATTCGTGCTCCGCTCACAAAGTGCCGTTCCGGTACTGCTAGCGGCGTCGAACCGCCCGTCAGCGCATCCTCAGGCGACGGCAAGCGCGTGTGACCTTTCCCCATGAGCCATCCTCTTGCGACTGCTATTTAGTATGGCATAAACGCGTTGCGCCAATGAAACTTGGTCACGGCCATCACCAAGAACGCAGCGACTGCGGAATCACCGGCCGCAGGCGGGCAATTTTAACACGCGAGCTAAAACACCGCGACGCGAGTTAAGCAACAGACCACTGCAAGGTCGCGGGAGAAAAGCATCGCCCCTCACGCATCAAGGAAGAAATCTCGGCCGCGGGCAAGGGACGACTGACGAGGTGACCCTGCACTGCGTCGCACGTCGTATCACAGAGGAACTCCCATTGCGCGCGCGTCTCCACCCCCTCGGCCACCACTTTGAGTTGCAGACTGCGGCCCAGCGCCACGATGGCGTTGGCGATCGTGGCCGTATCAGTGCTGCGATGCACATCATGGATGAATGTCTTATCAATCTTCAGCGCATCGATGGGGTAGCGCTTGAGATAACCGAGCGCGGAATAGCCGGTGCCGAAGTCATCGATGGCGAATCTCACACCAGCAGTGCCCAATTCTTGCATGGACGCACCCATGGTCACTACATCATGCGCGAGCAGACTCTCGGTCAACTCTAGTTCCAGAGCACGCGGATCCAAATCATGGCGCGCCAGAGTATCCAATACGCTCTGAGAAAATCGTTTCTCCCTGAACTGACGAATGGAAAGATTCACCGCCAAGTTAATCACCGGAAACTCTTCCTCTTGCCAAGCCTTGCATTGCCTGCACGCCTCATTGAGCACCCAGGCGCCGATGGACTCGATCACGCCGATTTCTTCGGCGAGTGGTATGAATTTTTCCGGTGCAATATACCCCAACGTCGGTTGCTGCCAACGCAGCAAGGCCTCCACGCCGATGATGCGCCCACTACGCAATTCGACCTGCGGCTGATAGTGCAAAGTGAATTCATTGCGCTCCAAGGCTTGGCGCAAATGACTTTCCAAGGTCATGCGACTGTAGGCGTTGGCAGACATTTCATGAGAATAGAACTGATAATTATTGCGCCCCTGATTCTTCGCCTCGTACATGGCGATGTCCGCATTTTTAAGCAAAACCTCCTGCTTATCCGCATCACTGGGATAAAGCGTGATACCTATGCTCGGCGTCACATGCAACGAACGTCCTGCCACACCGAAAGGCGCAGTGAATCTTTGCACGACCTTTTCGACAATTACCGTCACATCGGAGAGACCAGCAATCGCGGGCAGAATCAAAGTGAACTCGTCGCCTCCCAAACGGGCGACGGTGTCGACCTTGCGCACGCTATGCAAGAGGCGGTCAGAGACCTCGCGCAACAATAGATCGCCGGCCTCGTGACCCAAAGTGTCGTTGATATCCTTGAAACGGTCCAAGTCGAGAAACATCACCGCGACGCGTTTCCCGTCACGGTCCGCCTCAGCCATGGCTAACTGCAAGCGATCATTGAAGAGTGCGCGATTGGGCAAACTGGTCAGCGCGTCGTAATAGGCAAGGTAGTTTAAACGGTCCTCGGCCCGCTTACGCTCGGTGATATCCAGCGCCACTGCCACCGAACCGGTGATGTCGCCTTGGGTATTGAACACCGGTGTGTAACGGCACTCGTACACCAAACCATGCATACTCATGGTCGACCAAAACGCCTCGCCGGCGAGGGCGCGCGTAATATCGCGTTGCACCGCCGGCAGGGTCTCCAAACTGCGTGACTGGGACGCTGCGCCGCTCTGTTCGTTTTTGGACCGCAAGCGCTTGAGTTCAGAGCCTTCGGCGATCATCACCTTGCCGGCCTTATCTAGTGCGAACAACATCATCGGCGCACTGGCGACCACGGTCCGCAATACTTCATCACGCTCGTGCAAAGCCTCACGGTGCGATTGACGCAACTGGGTCACGTCGCGGAACACCAACACCGCGCCCTGCGTGTGATCCAATTGCCGGATCGGTGCCAGCGACATTTCTATGGTCAGAATTTCCCCATCACGGTTGCGCAAGCTGCCATCGTCAGTGCCGGCCGCATACCGCTCTTCCTCGAGAACTTGCCTCAGCGCATGTTGCGCTAAAGATGTGCCGCTTTCCGAAGTAACTTGCAACACTTGCTCGAGCGGCAAGCTGCGCGCCTCGGCCAGGGTCCAACCGGTGAGTCGCTCGGCCACGGTGTTCATCGACTCCACCTGCCCCATTGCGTCGACGACTATCACCGCATCGGCGATGGAATGCAGCGTGACCGTCGCGCGGCGTCTTTCCTGTTCCAGCGCCTCACGCGCCTGTTCATGCGATTCAATTTCCGCCATGAGCCGCGCCTGGGAATGATTGATCGCCACACGCATGTCGGCGAATGCACGTGTCAGGTCCCCCACTTCGTCACCGCCGGCCGCCGGCAATGGCGTGTCGAAGTCTCCCTGTGCCAATACGGTGGCGGCTTGCGCCAACTGATGTATGGGACGACGCATGAATAGCTCCACCACCAAGCCCAAGGTCACGACGAATACACCGGCAAATAGCAATAATGATGCGATCAGATCCTGATGCTCCTGACGTCTCAGTGCCAAATAAGGTGTGAAGTCGACCCAGAGCGAGACGTCAGCGATGAGCGCATCCAGATAACTCGCCGAGCTTTTGAGTAGGCGAACGTCCTCGCCTGCAACCCTCTGCGAATCACTGCGCATGGGATAGAGCAATTTGCCCTGTGCATCACGCAAATGCAACGCTAACCAATACTCGTTCTGCGCCATCAGGGCATTGAGATTCTCGTGCACATTGGCGAGCTGATTCTCCAACAACAGCGGCACTAAACTCTCGCTCAATATCCCCAGTTGGCTCGACAAGTGCTCCTCGTATTCTTCAGCTTCGTGAACCATGGACTTGGGCATCCACACCAAGGTCAGGTAAAGCGCGAAGGCGACGCCCGCGATCAGTAAGGGAATAAATGTCTTGACGCGCAAACTCATCACACGACTCATTGAAAGGGCCGACCCCAACCCGCCCCCCGTCATGGCTCGGGGTCTTCTTGATGTTCTTCCCATAATTCCTCTAACCCCCACTCCTGCAGGGGCAAGTAATCATCTGGGCTCGCGCCGATGGAGGCGGACATGGGGATCCGCTCCATGAGCGCGCGTCCTTGCGGCGTTTGCGCTAAGGCGAGCCACGCCGCCTTGAACCGTTCGCGATGCTCGTCGGGCACACGCGGATGCGCCACCACGGGATGTGGCGTTATGCTACGAGTGCGGTACAGCACGCGCAGTTGCTCGCGCACCGCCGCAGGTTGGGCGGTCAGTGTGCCCTCGACACCGCCACCCGCCACCACTAAGCCCTGCGCAACATGCAAATAGACCGAGCTATGCGTCTGCACATAACGCGGCGTGACCTGTACCTTGAACAGGCGCGGCAAATCCGCCCGGATCAGCAATGAGGCGCCCAGGGCGTTGGGGGCGGGAAAAGCCACCGTTTGGCCCTGTAGATCTTCCACCTTGGTCACGGGTGAATCGCGACGCACCACTAAAACACCGTGCAGCAGGCGCGCCCCATCGCGCACCAAAGGAATATAACCCTGTGATTCATCTGCCTTAAGCACGTGATAGGGATTCATGTAGGCAAAATCAAAATCACCCCGCATGAAACGCTGTTCGAAGGCGGGGATCTTGGGCGAGCCGGACAGGACGAAGTGCAGACCCGTGCGCTGCTCCAATTCATCCAACAACGGTCTCCAGATGGAAAACAGCTTGCGTTGTTCGAATTGCGGCACCACGCCGAAGAGATACCTCGACGATTCTGCGCCCGCAAGATTCATGGGCGCCACGAGTGTCAGCAAACAAAACAATACCGCACGTAATATCATACGAGGATAAACGGCTCCAGCTAGCCAATAGGCGCAGGGGTGGCACCGCGCTTTGCGTGCATCGTAACGCATAGGCGGCCATCGCCTCCAGCAACACTCAAGCTATCTTGATATGCCGTGACGAAGGTCCAGCCATGCCGCGCATTCAGATATTTCTTACGCGCATGAAATGCGTACTAATGAGGGGGGACGTGATCGAACGATGGAAAATGCAGGGCGGTGCCGACGGCACCGCCCTCGAGAGATTAGCCGGCGAGATAGATGAAATATACTGACATGCTCGCCAAGCCTAAACCTAGCGCCGTGCTCACAAAAGCAGTGACCGGCATCGCGGCCACACCGATGGCCATAGAAGCAACAGCGAACATAGCGCCTTTCTTTTTCTGCGACATGCATCTTCCTCCGAAATTAAAGTGGATGTACTATGATTGAGACCATGACCCTGATCGCTCACGTACCGCTGTGTATCCGCAACCGAGTCTGCTGCGCCTACCACGCAACGCCGCGCAAGGATAATGAACCTTCCCCTGCTCGGCAAGCCCAATACGAACTATCAATGAGTTAGACCTATTTCGCCACTAATAATTTATGGTTATTACCTAGTCCACAGCATTGATCGCGCCCTCATTCCCCGCTGACAGCGCTCACCGAGATACGCATCCGCATCGGCTCGATTTCCTTGTAAAAAAGGCCCAGCGGCCCCTTAGATGCGAAAGTGATAATGCGGGTACCGGCCGGATAGATGATGTGATAAGTCAAGAATAAATGAAGCTCGCGCGCCTGCTGGGACAGCGCGTGTAATTGCCTCAAGCCGTTCCAGGCATGATCGTTCACGCATTCGCAGTTTACTTCGCCCACCTGGAATGACTGGTCGTACAACACCAACTCGGGCGCCTGCCCCTTACCCAGTATTTCCTTGTACAGCGCCTTGCGTAGCCTATCGGGGACGATCATGCCTACTTGGTCGTCGCCGATCAGCCAGCGGATCGCGTCCGCCTCGTGGGACTGACTCTCATGTTCCCCGAATGCTTGGCACCACCCGCGGAAAAAAGCCGCGTACCGTCGTAAGGTTTTCGCATGGCTCATGGAATAAACATACTCGCGCTAGGTTCACGAGACCAGAGGCCAGCCCCACATAAGCTACTGCGGACCCTAATCCAGGTCATGACGCGCGCCGATGGCCTGCAAGCCGGCCCGCGCGCAGGCTTCGTCAAAATTAGCCCCCGGCGCCCCACCGACACCGATGCCGCCTACCACCTGGCCTGCAATCCGCACCGGAAAACCGCCGCCCAGCAGCAAGATGGAGGCGTTCATATGCTGCAAACCGGCCAATTCCGGGCGCCGCGCCGCCAGTTCGGCGAGTTTCTGCGTGGGTTCGCGCAGACTCGCCGCCGTATAGGCCTTGCGCCGGGCGCTGTCAGCCGTGTGCACGCCGGCATGTTCATCTCGCAACATGGCCAACACCACGCCGCCACGATCGACGACCGCGACGCTGATTTTATAACCGGCCGTCTTGCAGGCCTCCCATGCCGCGACACTCGCCCGCTGTGCCAGTGTGGTCGGAAGATATGACCTGCTGGGCAACTCCTTGAGTAACTCCCCGGCCCACACACTCGGCGTGCTCAGCATCGCTGCGGCACAGCCTAGCCCTCTGAGTCGGTGGATAAGCATGCTCATCGCCTCCCTTCATTCTCCCACGTGCAACAGCAAGCCGCGTTGCCGCGCGGCGCGAAACGCCACCATGAATAACCCGCCCCCCATGGCCAGATACAATACGTTCAACAGCACGGCATGCATGAACATGGAACTCGAGAACACGCCGTGAATTAAGACCTCGCGCATCCCCTCGAAGACATGGCTGGCCGGCAGCGCCCAAGCGACACTTTGCAGCCACTCGGGCAGCGTGGCAATCGGATAGTACACGCCGCTGACCGGCGCCACCGCGAAGATCACCGCCCAGGCCAAACCTTCCGCACCCAGGCCGAAGCGTAAGGTCATCGCCACGACGACTAAACCGATAGCCCAGCCCATCACCATCAAATTCACGAAGAAAGCCAACAAGGCCAGCCCCATGTCAAAGATGGAATAGTGGTAAAACACGATGGCCAACAAGGCCGCGGTGCCCACGCCGATGAGCGTGCGCAAACAACTGATCAGTAACAAGGCGGAGACCAATTCATAAGGCCGCAGAGGACTGACGAACAAATAGCCGAGATTGCGCGAATACATTTCCTCGAAGAACACCAGCGACACGCCGAGCTGGGCGCGGAACAATACATCCCACAGCAACACCGCGGCGATAAACATGCCCGCCGCCTGCGCCACCCAGTCACTCTGCTCCACCAGAAATTGATTGAGGAAGCCCCACAAGATCATTTGCATGGTCGGCCAATAGGCCAGCTCGACCAGGCGCGGCCAGGAACTGCGCATCAAATAAAGATAGCGCAATACCATCGCATAGACGCGCGCCGCCATGTTCATGCCGTCACCGCCTCGGCATCGGCATCGGTGTCGGCTTGGCGGGCGATATCGAGAAACACTTGTTCCAACGTCTCGCGGCCATGACGACGCAGTAATTCCTGAGGACTGCCTTCGTCCACCAAGCGGCCCTGTTTCAACATCAACACTTGTTGGCACAAACGCTCCACCTCCAGCATGTTGTGCGAGGCAAGCAACACCGTCGCGCCGGTGCGCCGTTGATAGTCGACGAGATAAGTGCGCACGCGATCGGCGGTGTCCGGGTCCAAGGAAGCGGTGGGCTCGTCCATCAACAGCACTTCCGGTTCAGGTAGCAGCGCCTTGGCGAGCGACACGCGGGTCTTCTGTCCGGACGACAAGGCCCCATAGGGCCGGCGCAGGAAGTCCACCAAGTCGAAATCCTGCGCCAAGGTCTTGATGCGCTGGCGGCGCTCGCGCACGCCGTACAAACGCGCATAGACGGTAAGATTCTGCAGCACGGTCAAGCGCTGCGGCAAATCGACATAAGGCGAGGTGAAACCGAGTCGCGCCAGCACCCGATAGCGATGCCGCACCATGTCCTCACCCAATATGGAGATGTTGCCGGCGCTGGGCAGCAACAAACCCAAGAGCATGGCCAAGGTGGTGGTCTTGCCGGCACCGTTGCCGCCCAGCAACCCGCACACGGCGCCGCGCGGTACGCTGAATGAGACACTATCCACCGCCGTGACGCTGGCGTAACGTTTGCTCAACCCCTGTACGACGATGGCGGCGCTGGTCTGTGACCCGGACATCAGTTCGGCTTGCGCTCCACCGCCGACTTGCTCACCGCGGCGGTCAACACGAACTTCATCGCCTCTTCGAAGGACATGTCCAGCGGCTGCACCAAGTGACGCGGGACTAGCGCCGTGTAGCCACCGATCTGATAACTGAAGGGAAGGTAGACCGAGATGCGCTCCGCGTCATTCATCGGCGCGGGAAATGTACTCAAATCATCACGGGTGACAAAGCCGACGAACGTCAGTTGCGTCTCGCCCAAGGTCACCAGCACGACTTGCTGGTATCGCTTTTTGTCACGATCGCCGAACAGACCGAAAAAATCGCGCAAGGCGCCATAAATCGACTTGACCAAGGGCAAGTGAAAGAGCAGCGACTCTGCCCAAGTGAATAAACGCTGCACGAACCAGGTGCGCATCGCCATGCCCACGCAGAACACCACCACGATACCCAGCGCGACCCCCATGCCCGGTAGATAGGCTTCGGGCATGATCAGTTTGATGCCGCGGCCCAACAGAGTTTCCATGGAAACGATCAGCCACCAGAACAAATACAGGGTCGCGACCAGCGGCAGCAGGGTGACCAGACCGGTGAGAAACGTCTTGCTGATCTGCTTCATGGCGTCGCGTCCTCGCAGTGCGTCACTTCAATTTTGGCCTACACGCGCAGCGCGGCCAGTGTAGCACGCGCGGTTGAGTTCACGCGTCAATGAGCTAGGAGAGTTCTAAGTAATTCGATCAAGGGGATGGATGCAAGGCGCGGGCGGGCGAAAAAGTGCAGTTTACATGGGCGTAAATGCGCATTTTGAGCCCGACCGCAACAGCGCAGACCGCTACAGTGACTTAATCAGCGTTTCCCCTAGACGGAAATGAGACACTCAGGCGGGCAACACCCATACGCGCGAATGTGACACGGGATCGGCCACGGAAATTTGTTCCAGCAACGTATCACGGGCGCCGTCGATGACACTGAGCGTGCCGTTCTCGGCGGTGGAGGCGAACACCAGCTGGGTGTGGCCGTCGGTGGCATGAAAATCCACCGAGCCGGCCGGCACGCCGAGACGCAACTCGCCGCTCAGCGGCATGGCAGGCAGGGCGGCAAGATCGAACACCAGCAACGCATCGGCCTTGATATTGGCCTGCTGCTCGGGGCTGCCCGAACTGCCGGCGGTGAAATAGAGCTTGCTGCCTTCGGGATTGAAGTAATACTTACTGAGATAGATATCCGGCAATTCGAGGCTGGTGCAGACGCTCAAATCGTTGACATCCAACACCGCCATTTTGGCGATGACGTGCTGGGAATCGGATTTGCGATCGGCGCCGCGCGCGATGAGATAACGCCCATCCGGCGTAGCGAACAGATTACTGTAACCCTTCAGGGCGATACGCCGTTCGATGGCGTGCGTCAGCGGATCGATGACGGCGACCGTGCCGTAGCCGTTATTGAGGTTGTACATCTTGCCGGTCACCGGCGAATAGGCCAGGCCATGCGGGAAGGCGTTGTTAGGCGCGGCGGTGCGGCCGTCCTGTTCGCGCTCGGGCTCGCACAAGTCGATGGTGGCGATCACGCGCAGATAGCTATCTACATCGTCGGGTTCGTTACCGATCACCGAGATGGTGCCGTCCTTGAGACTGCTGATCCAAGCGCGACGCGGTACTTGCGGCGCCGTGTCGGCAGGATATGAATAGGCCGCTTGATGATGGCCGCGGCCCACGCAGATGGTTTTGAGAAAACGCGCCGTCTCACTACTGGTGTTATCCACCGCCGTGACTGAGGAACCTTGGGCGCCGCAATTTAACGTGTCGTTGCCGGTTCCCTTGTCACCATCGTTCATGAACCAATCGCGGGTGGACTGAGGATCGGAATAGATGTGGGCGGGAAAGGCGTCGACTGGAAAATCATTCTCGAAGCGCAGCGCCTTGCTGACGGGGTCCAGCAGGATAACGCGACGATCCTCGGTCAAGCCGATGAAGACCGGTTTGCGCGCCGCCTCCGCGCCGCTCGCCGGCCCCAGCGGAATCTGCTCCACGCTGCGTTCGCCCGCCGCTTGGGTGACGAGAGTGATGGCGCCGGTCTTGCGGTCACCGCTGTAATACGCGACGGAAAAATCGACATGGGTTGCTGACTGGTCGTTCATGGCTGACTCGCGGCAAAAAATTGTCGGCCATTATAACCGAGCGCCCATCATTCTCCACGTCGGCGGACAGTCACAATAATTTGCGAACCCGCTCGTAACCGCGCTTGATCTCCTCCGCCACCAGCTTGGCCGCCTCGAACACCTCCTCCGAGGCCTTGCCGGTCTCCTTCCCGACTTGATCCAGTTTAGCGGTGAGATGCTGCAATTTCTTTTCTGCCTCGTCCCATTCCTCCTTGGCCTCGGCCTGGGCCAAATGCAATTGCACCTTGAGTTGATCGCGTTGCTGACGCAAGCCTTCGATCAGTGTCTCGATGTCGTAGAGCCCCTTGCTCATAATCCACCTCCTCTAGCGCGAGTCACGATACCTGTCCCCTCCCATCTTAACCTCACTGCTAGCCGGGGAACACCGCCTCACCCTCTACGACCAGATGCCCGCTTCAGGTGGAAAAATCACATGATATGATAATATAATTCATTTATAACTAACTCCGGCCCGCGGCGAGAGGCTAGCGCCCATGGATCAAATCATCATCGACGTGCGCGAGGAAGATGAGTTCGCCGCCGAACATGTCGAGCATTCGATCAACATCCCCTTGTCCTCCTTCGCCAGCCTCGCGCCCGGCATCCTCAACCAGCTACGGGAGCGCCAAATCGTCTTCATGTGTCGCAGCGGCGCCCGCGCCGGCCAGGCCCAGGCCATCGCCCGCCAACTGGGCTTCAACGACGCCCATAGTTTCGATGTCCACGAGGGCGGCATCGTGCAATGGAAAAAAGCCGGCAAGTCCATCGTCTCGCGCCGGCTGAAAGCGCCCTTGCCACTGATGCGCCAAGTACAGTTGGTCGTTGGCACCCTGATCATCACCTTCAGCATGCTGGCATTGCTAGTCGACAGCCGCTACGCACTCGGCGCCCTGGCCGTGGGCGGCGGTCTCTTGATCGCGGGCACGACGGGTTTCTGCGCCCTGGCCACACTGATGGCCAAACTGCCGTGGAATCGCGGCGACAGCCTGGCCAAACACACGCTGTGCCAAATGAGCAAGGGTGACTGAGTCACCCAGCCGCCTCGCCTGTGTTACCATCGCCCCCAATCTCCACGCCCCGGTCGCGAAACTGGCCTTCGAATCGCTTCGGCGGCGGGCGCTGTGAAGTCACTAAACATCTGCAACTACAAGGATCTGCCTCATGCGTATTGAAGCGAATAAAGTGGTCACCATCGACTACGTGTTGAAGAACGACGCCGGTGAGGTGCTAGATAGTTCCGAAGGCCGTGAGGGACTGAGCTATCTGCACGGCGCCGGAAACATCATCCCAGGGCTGGAAAAAGCGCTCGCGGACAAGCAAGCGGGCGATGCACTGAACGTGTCCATCACCCCCGAAGACGCCTACGGCGAACGCAGCGACGAGATGAAGCAAACCGTGCCGCGCGAAATGTTTCCCTCTCCGGAACAAGTCAGCGTCGGCATGCAGTTCCATGCCCAATCCCCCGACGGCCAAATGATGGTGGTGACGGTGGTGGACTTGAACGACGAACATATCGTGGTGGACGGCAATCATCCCTTAGCCGGCGAGAACCTACACTTCGAAGTCCAAGTGAAGGAAGTGCGCGAACCTACGCAGGAAGAACTCGAGCACGGCCACGTGCACGGCCCGGGCGGCCATGATCACTGAAATTCGCAAGAAATCACTGGAAGATAATTAAACCCACGCCGTCTAGGTGTTACAAGACAGGGTGTCATCGTCAGAAGGCGATGACGCCCGCTTTCGTTGCTAACTTCCTTTGAGTTTGGCGAAAGCCGCCGCCATGGCCGTCTGCGGCGCGCTCTCGCGTTGCGGGCGCGGCTTGTGGGGCGGTGCCGGCGCTTTCGGTGCGCCGCCGCGCGGCCGTTCCGTCGCCGGGCGCGCACTGGACGCCGGCACTGAGTCACTGCGCATGCTCAGACCGATGCGTTTGCGTTGCAGGTCTACCTCCAGGACGCGCACTTGCACCACCTCACCGGCCTTCACCACTCGGTGCGGATCGGCAACATATTGATCCGCCAATTGAGAGATGTGCACCAAACCATCTTGGTGCACACCGATATCCACGAAGGCGCCGAAATTGGTGACGTTGGTCACCACGCCTTCCAGTCGCATACCGGGCTGCAAATCACTGAGCTTCTCCACACCTTCTTTGAACACGGCGGTCTTGAACTCAGGCCGCGGATCGCGGCCGGGTTTATCGAGCTCGGCGAGGATGTCCTGCACGGTGGGCTCGCCGAAGCGTGCATCGGTGTACTCCTTGGGCGAGAGCTTACGCAGAAATGCACTGTCGCCGATCAGGGACTGCACCGCGCGGCCACTGGCGATGACGATGCGTTCCACCACCGGATAGGCCTCGGGATGCACAGCGGACGCGTCGAGGGGATTGTCGCCGTTCATCACCCGTAGAAAGCCCGCCGCTTGTTCGTAGGCCTTAGGGCCGAAGCGCGAGACCTTCATGATTTGTTCGCGATTGCGGAACGCGCCGTGCTGATCACGAAAGGCGACGATGTTACCGGCCAAGTGAGTATTCAACCCCGCCACCCTGGCGAGCAAAGGCGCCGAGGCAGTGTTCACATCCACGCCCACTGCGTTCACCGCGTCCTCCACCACGGCATCGAGGCTGCGCGCCAAACGAGTCTGGCTCACATCATGTTGATACTGGCCCACGCCGATGGACTTGGGATCGATCTTCACTAGCTCGGCGAGCGGATCTTGCAGGCGTCGTGCGATGGACACCGCGCCGCGCAATGACACATCCAGTCCGGGAAATTCCTGCGCCGCCAATTCAGAGGCCGAATAGACCGAGGCGCCCGCCTCCGACACCATCACCGTCGTGAGTTTGAGTTCGGGATGGCGCTGAATCAACTCCTTGGCCAGCTTGTCGGTCTCGCGTGAGGCGGTGCCGTTGCCGACGCTGATGATCTCGACCTTGTGCTTGGCCGCCAGCAACGCGAGCAGATGAATGGACTCGTCCCATTGATTCTTCGGCACGTGTGGATAAATCGTCGCCGTGTCCACCAGCTTGCCGGTGGCATCCACCACCGCCACCTTCACCCCGGTGCGCAGGCCCGGATCGAGACCCATGGTCGCGCGTGGTCCGGCCGGTGCGGCCAGCAATAAATCGTGCAAATTGCGCGCAAATACCTTGATGGCCTCTTCCTCGGCCTGCTCGCGCAAGCGCAGATTCAATTCCGTCTCGAGATGCAGCGACAGCTTCACCCGCCAGGCCCACCGCGCCGTGTCCAGCAACCAGCGATCGGCGGCCCGGCCTTGCTCCGCGATGTGGAACTGCCGCGCGATCATCACCTCGCCACGGCTGCGCTCGGCCAGCAGCTTGCCGTTCTCGTCCACGTCATCGAGCAGCAGACTCAATTGCAGCACGCCTTCGCTGCGGCCGCGAAACAGCGCCAGCGCGCGATGGGAAGGAATCGCCTTGAGGGGCTCGGCAGCGTCGAAGTAATCAGAGAACTTGGCGCCCTCCTGCTCCTTGCCCGCCGCCACCTTCGACACCAACTTGCCAGCGTCCCAAGCGAACTCACGTAGCGTGCCCACCAGCTCGGCGTCCTCGGCGAATACTTCCATAAGGATTTGGCGTGCGCCGTCCAAGGCGGCGGCGGCATCGGCCACGCCCTTATCCGCGTTGACGTAATCCTGGGCCGTGGCCTCCGGCGCAAGAATCGGATTTTGCAGCAGCGCCAGCGCCAAAGGCTCCAGCCCCGCCTCACGGGCGATCTGCGCCTTGGTGCGGCGTTTCTTCAGGTAGGGGCGATAGAGATCCTCGAGGCGCGTCTTGGTGTCTGCCGCACGGATCGCCGCCGCCAGTTCCGGCGTGAGCTTGCCCTGCTCATCGATGCTTTTCAGCACCGTCTCGCGCCGCTCCTCCAATTCGCGCAAATAACCCAAGCGATCCTCGAGTAAACGCAACTGGGTGTCATCCAAGC
This sequence comes from uncultured Chromatiaceae bacterium, assembly GCA_945787555.1. Taxonomy (GTDB): domain Bacteria; phylum Pseudomonadota; class Gammaproteobacteria; order DRLM01; family DRLM01; genus CALZJG01. Next base: position 19,823 of record CALZJG010000019.1, read on the forward strand.
CCCCGGTGGCCTCCTTGCGATAACGGGAAATGAACGGCACGGTGGCGCCTTCGTCCAGCAGCGCCACGGCGGCGGCGACTTGGCTTTCCTGGGCGGCAAGTTCCTGGGCGAGACGGGCATTGATGCTCAGCATGATGTGACCTATTCCTCTAGCGACAACCACGACGCCGCCAAGCACTCGCTCAGCGGCGGGCCGCCATTGTAAACAAGCCCGTCCGGCACGACACCTCTTGACGAACGGGGCAATCAATGGGCGAGAAATAACCCATGCCCGCCCAGTGTCGCTCTGTCATTAGTGAAAAAAACATGCTAAAAACCCCTTTTTGACCGCAGGAGCTACCCATGCAAAAGAGACTCATCGCATTCATCGCCGGTCTGGCCTGCCTCAGCGCAGTCGGCGTCCATGCACAAGAAACCGCTGAACAGAAAACCGTCGCCGCCTTGTACCAAGAGAAGGCGCAACTCAACGGCCATGAAGTGCAAGTGCGCGGCAAGGTAGTCAAAGTCAACAATGGCATCATGAAGCGCAACTTCCTGCACATTCAGGACGGTACCGGCGCGGAAGGCAGCAACGACCTCACCGTCACCAGCGATGAAACGGCAAACGTGGGCGAAGAAGTTATCATCACCGGTATCGTGACGGTGGACAAGAATTTCGGCGCCGGCTACTCCTACCCCTTATTGGTCGAAAAGGCCCATATCGCCCAGGCGAAATAAGACCTTATCTCAGGCCGCCGCATGCCGCGGCGGCCTAGCGGTTTGCCAAATCAGAAATCAGATGAGGCTTCTGTTGATCCCTTCTCACTAGCCCGACTCCCGCCGGGTGCAAGGAACCATGAGCCGGTACCCAGCAGGCGGCTGCAGCGATTCTAAATCATGCTATCTCGGTGTGCGTCAGCGCGTACGCGTTTCGACGCGCGCGCCGGTCTCGATTTTATCGTCGGGATGCACGATGACGGTTTCACCTGCCGCCAGCCCCGCCACAATTTGCCCGCGCAAGCCGCTGCGCTGCCCTACCTCAACCTCGCGGCGGTGCGCCTTACCCCCCTCGACCACGAAGACTGCCCAGCCCCCGTCGATGCGGAACAAAGCGCTGGTGGGAATCTGCAACACATCGTCGCTCTCCCACAAGATAAAGCGCGCCTCGACGCGATACGCATCGCCCAAGCCCAGCCAGGCGTCCCGCGGCGCGGTGATATCGACGATCACCCACACGCGCTGCTCCTCGACACCCAAGGCGGAAATCTTGGTAAAACCCACCGGCTCGACATGACGCACCACGGCGTCCAAATCTTGCTTACCGCCCCAACGCTCCAAACGTACGCGCGTGCCGGGCGTGATTCGCACCGCGTCTACCGACAATACGTCCACTTCCACTTCGAGGCGGCGCGGATCGCCCACTTCCAGCAAGGGCGCACCCGCTGCCACCACACCTTCGCTCTTGCGTTGCACTTTCAACACTCTTCCTTCCGCCGGTGCGGTAATCGTCACCTGCTCGGCGGCGCTAGCGGGCGTACCGGCGGAGATTTTCAGTGCCGCTTGCAGCGCGCTTCGCTCATGCATGGCCACCTGGACGGAGAATTGCGCCGACTGCAAATCCGCTTGCGTGCGCCGCGCTGCGGCCACGGCGCGATCGAGTTCATCCGCACTGGCTAATTGTCTGGTGCGCAATCGTCGCACCCGCTCCACCTCAGCCGTCGCCAATTCAGCGCTCGCCGTGGCGGCACGCACATGCTCGCGCGCGGCGCGCAGCGCCGCCGCGGCCGCAGCCACCCGCGCCTCGGTCTCGGCACGGCTACGCGCATCCATTGTCGGCGTGCGCAGCGGTTCCAACGCGGCCAATGCCTGCCCGACACTCACGACATCACCCACCTCGAGGGCGATGCGTCGCACATAACCGGCGATGGGCGTGGCGACCACGTAACGATCACGCACTCGCGTGCGCCCTTCCTCGCGCAAGGTCACTTGCAACGACGCATGTTGTGCCAGCGCCGTATCCACCGCGACCGGCTGCGGCCGAAAGCCGTAAATCAACGCCACCAGCACCGCTAAGACGAGTACTGCGACACCCAACCATTTACGCCATTGCTTCAAAGTCCATTCACTCGTTGCTTAAACTCCCTCTCCCGTGGGCGGGAGAGGGTAGGGGTGAGGGCGCCGGGAGTAACCACCCAGACCGGTCACTACCACGAAACAGTTCTGTATAAAGACTACGTCCCCCCTCACCCTGCCCTGCGAGCCACGGCTGCGCCCCCCTCGAATGCGGGAGAGGCTCCATCGGCGGACAGGCGTTGCAATGCCGCCAACACAACGCAGCTTAAGGGACATCCAAGCAAATTGCCGCAAGCAAAACACTCGTCATTCCCTGGTCTTCAACACCGCAATCAAATCCAATTCATCCAGACGCCGCCGCACCAGCAAACCCGAGAGTACGGCCGATACCAACACCACGGTGGCGGCGAAGGCGTATGTAGCGGGATCGAGTATCAGCGGCACGCGATATAAATCAGTCTGCAAATTCTGCGCAATCATGTCGCACAAAGCACGCCCCATCAGTAAACCCAAGGGCAGCGCCACCAAGGTCAAGGCCGCCAACTCGCCTAACAGGATGTAGGAAATTTCCGCGCGCGTGAAGCCCAACACGCGCAAACTGGCCAATTCGCGGCCGCGCTCCATCAATGCGATGCGGGCACTGTTGTAGACTACGCCAAAAGCGATCACCATCGCGAACAGCGTCGCCACGTAAGTGAAAAACAACATAGTCTCGGCCATGGTCTTGTTGAAGTTCTTGATTTCCTGCTCGCGCAGCGTTACACCGGCGACACGCGGCATTACTTTCAGCGCCGCATAGATCTCCGGCAACGCTTGTTTATCAACGGCGAGATAGGCGCCCGATATCGCCGGGCCCTCGCCCATGAAACGATTGAGCGCCGTCAAGTCCATGTAGCCGGATACACCGAGATACTCCTTGACCAAAGCCGCCACGGTGACCTCCCGCACCGGCCGACTGCCTTCCAACACTTCGACCATCAGACTATCGCCGACCCGCACCTCGAGCATCGTGGCGAGAAAATCGGTGAGCACGACCCCCTCGACCGGTAAGTCGACCGGCTGTAAATTGACATTCAATAAACGCTGCAGATCACCGCTCGGCTCCACGCCGCGGATGCCAGTGCGATAACTGCGCTGCTCATGGCGTAAGCGCACCGGTACGCTACGAAACACTTCCGTGTGCAACACACCCGGCAGACTCTGCAAAGCGAATTGCGCCTTTCGTGACGTGGGCTCGATGAAGACCAGCGACAAATCCTCACGTTGCGCCATGCCGTATTGCACGTCAACCATGTAACGCACGGTGTCGTTCTGAAAGCGGCCGGTCATGGTGATGCCGGCGGCGACGGCGATACCGATGATGGTCAGCAGCGATTTCACCGGTCGGCGTTGAATATGGCGCAGGATCATGCGCGTCGGTTGCCCCAACCAGCGCCGCAATCCTAGCCGTTCGATCAGACTGACACGGTAACGCACCGGCGCCTCGGGTCGCATGGCCTCGGCAGGACGCAGCCGTGCGGCGCGACTGACGGCGAACAGTGTGCCTGCCACCGCCGCCGCGCTGCTGATCAGCGTCGCGACGACCAGCATTTGGGTATCGAGCGCCAATCTGAGATACGGCAGCCGAAAGAACTCCGTGTAGATGCCGGCCAGCTGTTCGCCCAACCACACACCGAATGCGATGCCGCCGATGATACCCGCACCGGCGATCACCAATACCAGTTTGAGGTAATGCCACATTACTGCGCCGTTGCCGTAACCAAAGGCCTTCAAGGCGGCGATTTGTTCGCGCTGCATACCGATCAAGCGGCTGGTGACCACATTGAGCAGAAACGCCGCCACACCCAAGAATAGGCTGGGAAACATGTTGGAGAGATGCTCCAGTTGGCGAAATTCTTCGGATAGAAAGCGGTGCGAGCGCTGATCGGTGCGATCGATGGCGCCGTAGCCGCCATAGGTTTCCAGCAAGGGATCGAGTTCATCAATCACACTTTGGGTGTTGGCCCCGGATTGCAGACTCAACACGACGTCATTAAAGGCACCTTCCAAATCATAGGCCTTGGCCAGGGCTACACGACCCATCCACATTACACCGTAACGTTGGTAGTCGGGAAACACACCGCCCGGACGTAATTGATGTATGTATTCAGGCGACAGGGCCGTGCCGACAAGGGTGAGTTGCTTGCGTCGTCCGTTGAGGATGGCGTGCAGGTTATCACCGGGTTGCAGGCCATGCGCCTCGGCGAAGGCCTCGCTCACCACCACCTCGTCCTCGCGCCCGGGCGCAACCAAGCGCCCCGCACGCAGGTGCAGCAGATTGAGCGCGTGCTCACCGTCTTCGCTAATGGAAATCAACCGCCCCGTGACCGGTTCGACGAACTCGGCCACGTCGAGATTCACATCGGCGACCACCCGCGTATCGACTTGCGCCACACCAGGGATCGCCGCAATGCGCGCACGCAAGCTTTCCGGCGCTCGTTTCAGACTGGCGAACACGTCACCGAAACGGTTTTCGGCGTAATAAGTCGCTCGGGTCAGCTTCAGCGCATCCAGCGTGGTGAGAAACATGACGTAAGTGGCCACACCGCACAGAATCACCGCCGCGATGGCGAAGGCCTGCCCCTTCATATGCCACAAATCCCGCCACAGTTTGCAATCCAAGGCTTTCAATCAATTCACTCTTTGCTTACTCCCCCTCTCACATTGAAAGAGAGGCGGAGTGAGGGTCAGTCAATCCACTCTTTGCATACCCCTCTCCCGCAGGCGGGGAGAGCCCGGCGAGGGTAGCGCAGCTGATCAGGGGAGGGCTTAGTCAATCTACTCTTTTCTTCGTCGTTACACCTACAATTTTCCGCTATTCCTAACGGAGCCGACCGTGAGTCTAACTCCCCTACCAACTTAACTCCCGTGGTGCTTTCTTGTGGGCAGGGCATTCCACTATGCTGACTAGGCCGTTACTGAGATGGATGACGCGGTCGGCCATGTCGCCGATCACCGCGTTATGCGTAATCACCGCCGTGGTAGTACCCAAATCGCGATTGATACGCGCGATGGCCTCCAACACCTTGATGCCCGTGGCGACGTCCAGCGCGCCGGTGGGTTCGTCGCACAACAACACCGCGGGACGTTTCGCTACGGCGCGCGCGATAGCGACGCGCTGTTGTTCGCCGCCGGAGAGTTGTGCTGGGAAGTGATTCATGCGCTCGGCCAAATCCACCAGCGCCAAGGCTTCCTCGGGCGTCATCGGATCGGCGGCGATCTCGGTGACCAGAGCCACGTTCTCGCGTGCGGTAAGGCTGGGTATGAGATTGTAGAACTGGAATACAAAGCCGACGTGCTCGCGCCGATAGCGGGTGAGCGAGGCATCATCGTAGACGCTCAAGTCATGATCGGCATAGCGCACCGTGCCGCTGGTGGGGGTATCGAGCCCACCAAGAATATTGAGCAAGGTCGACTTTCCGCTACCGGACGGGCCCAGAAACACCACGAACTCGCCTTGATGCAAATCCAGGTCGACGCCGCGCAGCGCCTGCACTGCGACCTCGCCCATTTGATAAACCTTGCACAAGCCGCGGGCTTGGAACACCGCGCGATGCGGATCCTGATTCAATGGAGCATCACCGCTAGCGTAAGCCATGGCTGTTCCTCACAACTGCGAAATAATCCAATATCCAAGCCTAATGGTCGAGGCCTATACACAATGCCTACTTCACCCCCTCTCCCGCGGGCGGGAGAGGGCCGGGGTGAGGGTCTCGAAAAAATCTCAGGCTTTGCGAAGAATATCGCTTCATTTTCACCCCCTCACCATGCCTTGGGGGCCACCTTAGCGCCCGGAGTGCGACTTCGCGCACCGCCACCCCGGGAAGAAGGTCCACTGGACCTTTCCCCCGCCTCACCCGCCCGCAAGCAAAGAACATCCGCTGCAACCTGCCAGCACAGATTCCGGCGTCGAGGCTTCCGCATGTCACTTCATCACACCATGCTGGTTACACCAACGCCGTATCAGCACGCCACATCAAGCCGAGACTTGTTTGCGCTCTTCATCGGCCTCCTCGCGCTTGGGTCCGACGCGCTCCCAGACATGTTCGGCGAAACCCACGCCCACTTCATCGTAATAGTAATAGGCTTCGTCGGCGCCAGCCGCCGTCACGGTCTCGATATCCTCGGGAAAAATGGCGGTAGCACTGACGAAGCCGGTATAGCCCGATTGGCGCAATTGGCGCACCGCGAGCACGTTGGCTTCGCGATCGGGCATGGACAGCAACACCGTGCGTACCCCGCTGAGGTCCATGTTTTGCCACACGCCGGGATCTTCCGCGTCAGCGTACAAAACGCGCCGGCCGAGACGCATATGCCCCTCGACCTTGGCCGGGTCGGAATCCAGCCCCAGCACGCGCTGCTTGCGCTTGGTGAAGAAATCATAGGCACCGGAACCCACGCGCCCCATGCCGAGGATCAATATGGTGGAACCCCCGATGGAGAGAGGCTGATCATCGGGATGGCGTTGGTCCGACTCGAAACGCACCAAGTATGGCTCGAGCCAGCGAAAGAGGTCATGAGCGTGGCGATTGAGCGGCGCCGCCACCAGGAACGACAGCGCCACCGTCAGCGCCAGCATCACCAGCCATTCCTGTCCCAACCAACCGTGACCGACCACAAGATTGACCACGATCAAACCGAACTCACTGTAGGTGCTAAGACTCAGCGCCGCGAGGAAGCAGCTGCGGGCACGCAAACCGAAACGCAGTAGTATGAAGAAAAACAACAATGCCTTGAGCGGCAATAGCGCCACTAAACCCAACGCGAATCCGATCTCCTGCAGCGAGGGCAGACCGGACATTCCGATCTGTAAAAAGAAGCCCACCAGGAACACTTCCTTCAAACTCCACAGCGCCTCGGATAGCTCCGAAGCGCGCGAATGATTGGCCAACATGGCGCCGAGTATCAACGCGCCCAACTCCGAACTGAGGCCGACGAGTTCAAAACCCGCACCGCCCACCACCAAAGCCAACAACAATCCGTACAGAATCAGCAATTCATCATGGCCGCTCCAGTTCAATAAGCGATGCAACAACGGCCGGATCAACGGCAACGCCAACAACGATATGGCCCAGGGCGACGGCGTATCGCCGCCCGAAAAACCCAGCATGCCCACCGCGACGATGTCTTGCACCACCAAGATGCCGATGGCGACACGACCGTGGAAGGCTCGCAATTCCTTTTTGCCCTCCAATACCTTGGCCGCCACCACAGTGCTGGAAAACGCCAAGGCCACAGCGATGAAAAACGCCGTCTCCATCGCCATGCCGTTCCAATGCTGCAAGGCCCAGCCCAACAGCAAGCCCGACAAGGCCATGTGCAGCACCGACCCCAGCAACACTTCGGGACGCACTAAGCTTTTCAATCGCAGTTTCAAACCAACGCTGAAGAGCAGTAGCAACACCCCCGCGTGCGCGACCTGCGCCAGCAGCTCGCCCCCGCCGAAACCCAGCGCGCTCAAAGCGAAGCCGGCCGCCAGATAACCGATCAGCGGCGGCAAACCGATGTGACGAACCAAGAAACCCAAAACGAAGGCGAATGAGATCCAGACGATTTCCAAGTGTTCCATGTGCGACATTCAATAGCTGTAGGGGACGATGAGCGCGATGCCGCACCGCTTATCCATTGTCAGGGCTAGCCTTGCGCGACGTCAACGCGGTTCTCTGCAATAGCATCTGA
>CALZJG010000020.1 GCA_945787555.1 uncultured Chromatiaceae bacterium
CGCCAATATCGCCTGGTCGGTTTCATGGATGCCACAGATTTCGCCAGCCACGTACAACGCACCTACAGGAATTGAGCCTGATGACGACGCATCGCACTCACCGCTCACGCCGTCATGGCCTCGCCGTGAGCCTCATCGCCCTCGTCATCACTTTGGTGGTCACGGAAGGGTTGTGGCACCAGCGCGGCGGCCATCCTCCAGGCTTGATCGGCAACGCTCTCGCCGGCCCCGTCAGCCAACCGCGCCCCGACTTCACCCTGCCCGACATGGACGGCGTACCACGCCCGATTTCCGACTGGGACGGCAAGGTGCTGGCCATCAACTTCTGGGCCACTTGGTGCGCTCCGTGCGTACGTGAAATGCCCGCCTTCAATGCCCTCCAACAGGAATACGGCGAACGCGGCCTGCAATTCATCGGCGTGGCCATGGACGACCAAGCCGCCATCACCGGCTTCATGAAAAAAATCCCCATACAATTCCCGGTGCTGGTAGGAGAAGACGCCGCCATGGAAATCGCCATTCGCTACGGTGACGAAGTGGGCATCCTGCCCTACACCGTCATCGTCGATCGCCAAGGCCGTATCGCCTATGTGCGCTACGGCGAACTGACTCCGGAAATGGCCCGCCCGGTGATCGAATCACTTCTGTAGGTCGGAATCAAACGGCAGCGAACTGCTTCGATCCCGCGCCGATATAGACAAAACACTCCTATGCGGGCAGAATGGCGCCTATTACGCGGCCGCGGCGCCGTCAGCCAAAACTCAGCAACGCCGGATAGGACATGGCCACCCTTTTGGTATTGAACGGACCCAATCTCAATCTGCTCGGCAGCCGCGAACCGGGACACTACGGCCACGCCACCCTGGACAGCATCGAACTCACGCTCAGCGCGCGGGCGTCCGCCGCCGGCCACCGCTTGGTGGGCTTTCAAAGCAATGCCGAACATGCGCTGATCGAACGCATCCATGCAGCCCAACAAGAGGGCGTCGATTACATCATTTTCAATCCCGCCGCGTTCACGCACACCAGCGTGGCGCTGCGCGACGCCTTGCTGGCGACGGGCATCCCTTTTATCGAGGTGCATCTTTCCAATCTGCACGCCCGTGAAGCCTTTCGCCACCACTCGTATTTTTCCGACATCGCGGCCGGCGTCATCAGCGGCCTGGGTGCGCACGGTTACACCCTGGCGTTGGATGCCGCTTTGCAGCGGCTCGCGAATCCGGTAGCCCCTTAATTTTTTGAACGGACCACCATGGACATACGCAAAGTCAAAAAACTGATCGAATTGCTCGAAGAGTCGGGCATATCCGAAATCGAAATTCACGAGGGCGAGGAATCGGTGCGCATCAGCCGTCATCCGACCGGCGCCGCCGCCGCAATGATGAGCGCCGCCCCCATGGCCTATGCCCCGCCGCCCGCCGCGCCGGCCCCTGGCGTCGCGGCGGCACCCGAAAGCACCAAGGACAGCCTCCCCGAGGGACATGTCATCACCAGCCCGATGGTCGGTACTTTTTACCGCTCCTCGGCACCAGGCAACAAACCCTTCGTGGAGAACGGCCAACATGTCAGTGCCGGCGACACCCTGTGCATCATCGAAGCCATGAAGATGTTCAACCAAATCGAGTCCGACAAAGCGGGCGCGGTGAAGGCCATCCTGGTGGAAAACGGGCAGCCGGTGGAATTCGGGCAGCCGTTGTTCATCATCGATTAATGCGCTTAGGCGCCACACCGAATACAGTGGAAGACATCCATGTTGGATAAAGTCGTCATCGCCAATCGCGGCGAAATCGCCCTGCGCATCTGGCGCGCCTGCCGCGAACTGGGCATTAAAACCGTCGCCATCCATTCCTCCGCCGACCGTGATCTCAAACACGTACGTCTGGCCGACGAGTCAGTGTGCATCGGCCCACCGGCCGCCGCACAGAGCTATCTCAATATCCCGGCCGTGATCAGCGCCGCCGAGGTCACCGATGCCATGGCCATCCATCCCGGATACGGCTTTCTATCCGAGAACGCCGATTTCGCCGAGGCGGTGGATAAGAGTGGTTTCATATTCATCGGGCCGCGCCCTGAAACCATCCGCTTGATGGGCGACAAGATTTCCGCCAAGACCACCATGAAGAAGGCCGGCATCCCCTGCGTGCCCGGCTCCGACGGCCCCATACCGGAGAATCCCGATGACATACTGACACTGGCCAAGGACGTCGGTTACCCGGTCATCATCAAGGCGGCCGGCGGCGGTGGCGGGCGCGGCATGCGCGTGGTCCACAGCGAAGGCGCGCTGCTCAATGCAGTCAATCTCACCCAAAGCGAAGCGCAAGCCGCGTTCGGCAACGGCACCTTGTACATGGAGAAATTCCTGGAGAATCCGCGCCACATCGAATTCCAAGTGTTGGCCGATGGCCAGGGCAATGCCATCCACCTGGGCGAGCGCGACTGTTCAGTACAACGCCGCCACCAAAAAGTCATAGAAGAAGCGCCCGCGCCCGGCATCACCGACAAAATGCGCAGCAAAATGGGTGAACGCTGCGCCAAGGCCTGCGCGGACATCGGCTACCGCGGCGCCGGCACGTTCGAGTTTTTGTTCGAGAACGGTCAGTTCTATTTCATAGAAATGAACACCCGCTTGCAGGTCGAACACCCGGTCACCGAGTTGGTCACCGGCATCGATATCGTCAAGGAACAATTGCTAATCGCCTCCGGTGAGCCGCTGCGTCACCGCCAAAAGGACGTCGCGATACGCGGCCATGCCATTGAGTGCCGCATCAACGCCGAAGACGCCAAGACCTTCACGCCCTCGCCCGGGAAGATCACCCGCTATCACGCCCCCGGCGGCCCCGGCATTCGCGTCGACTCGCATTTGTACGACGGTTACAGCGTGCCTCCTTATTACGACTCCATGGTCGGCAAGGTCATCGCTCACGGCGTAGACCGCGCCTCAACCATCGCCCGCATGCGCACCGCATTGGTGGAAATGGTCGTGGACGGGATCAATACCAACATCGAGTTGCATCGCGACGTGCTGTCGGACGCCGCCTTTCAAGCAGGCGGGATCAACATCCATTACTTGGAAAAGAAGCTCAAGGTGGACAGCGAATAAGCTGAAGGCGCGCTGATCGACCGCTCATCTTCGACGCGCTACCCCATCATGTGGCTACAACTCACACTCGACGCCGCCGGGCATGATCCTGAGCTGTTGTCCGATCTGCTGCACGAGAGCGGCGCGGCGGCGGTCACTTTGCAAGACGCGGCCGACGATCCCGTGCTGGAACCCGCACCGGGCGAGACCACCTTGTGGTCGCACACTGCGGTGACCGGTTTGTATACCGCCGACACCGATCCAGAGCAAATCCTCGCATTCGTGCGCCAACAGTTGGACGGCGCCGAGTTGGTGTATCACACCACGTTGCTGCAAGATCAAGATTGGGAGCGCGCCTGGATGGATCATTTCCACCCCATGCGCTTCGGTCGTCGCTTGTGGGTTTGCCCCCATTGGCGCACTCCGCCCGAACCTAAGGCGGTGAATGTCATGCTCGACCCCGGCTTGGCCTTCGGCACCGGCACCCACCCCACCACCGCTTTGTGCCTAGAATGGCTGGACAGCGCCGACCTCGCCGGTAAAACGCTCATTGATTTCGGCTGCGGCTCCGGCATCCTCGCCATCGCCGCGGCCAAACTGGGCGGCGCTCGGGTATGGGCGATCGATCACGACCCCCAAGCCCTGCAAGCCACACGTGCTAACGCCGCCGCCAACGACGTACTGGATTGCATCGAGACATTATTGCCCGAACAGCTACCGAATCTGCAGGCCGACATCGTGCTGGCCAATATTCTCGCCGGTCCGCTGCTAGCATTGGCGCCGCACTTCGCCGAACTCACCCAGCCCGGTGGAGTTGTGGTGTTGTCAGGCATCCTCGCGCCCCAAGCCCAAGCACTAGTGGACAAATATTGCACTTGGTTTAACATGGAGCCGCCCATGGAACGAGACTCTTGGGTACGCCTGACTGGCCAGCGATTATGACCACCACCGCCGCACGGATGCCGCTACTCTCTATGTATGCCCAGTGCAGTCACTGTCAAACCATCTATCGCGTCAGCACGGAACAACTCAGCGCTGCGCGAGGTCGGGTGCGGTGTGGCGTATGCGAACATATTTTCAATGCCTTGGACAGTCTCAGCGAGCAGATTCCGGCACCGCGTCCGAGTGCGCACAGCACCGAGATGCCCGCCGAAGCAGCAGCCATGGCGGCAAGTTCGCCAACCTTGTTGCACAATGAAGTCTCGAGCGCGCCATCGCGCAGCGATTCCGCGCCTGACCACGAGCCTGCTACGACGCCCCCGACTGCGAGTGCGCATGCGGAAACACCCGTCACTTCGCCGCCCAGCACCACGACCTCTTTCCGGATCACCGACCAAGTGGCCGAGGACATCACTCCGCTAGTCATTAACGCACGCCGCCATGACGATGCAGTATTCGCAATCCCCCAACCGAAGGTCGGCGTTAGCCAACCGAGCGCGGGCGTCAGTCAACCGAAGGTCGGTGAAAGCCAATTCCGCCCAACACCTAGCGATCAAGAACAAAAAACCACGTCGACCGAACCCTACATCACCGCCGAAGCACGCCCCCTCGAGGCACGCGTAAAAACGGCGGGCGGACAATGGTACCCGACTGCGCTATGGTCGCTGTTAAATCTGCTGTTAATAGTCACACTGTTGGGGCAATACGCCTATTTCAATCGCGCCGAGTTGGCACAACATGGCGAGCTGCGGCCGGTGCTGGCGCAATTCTGCGCCTTGCTAGAATGCGAGCTGCCCTTGCAGCGCGATGTAAACCGCATCGCCATCGCCAACCGCAGCGTGCACTCTCATCCACAGCACCCCAATGCTTTGCTCATCAACACTACATTGATCAACGAAGCGCCACATGCGCAACCCTACCCGTTGTTGGAATTGGTGTTTTCCAACTTGAACGGGGCGGCGGTGGCGGGCCGTCAATTCCGTCCCGAGGAATACCTGCCCAGCGGCACCGATATCGCCGCCGGCATGACACCGCGCCGCCCCGTCACCGTCGCGGTGGAAATCCTCGACCCCGGCAAAGAGGCGGTCAACTTTCAGTTCGAGTTGCGTTAGTCACCTTCCTGTCAAGACCTTTTCCCTCGCCCTAACGGGGAGTATGATTAGCCTCCTTCCCAGTCGCGAACGAATGACAACGATGCGCATCGGTCCTTATGCATTGTCGAATCCGGTGATACTCGCTCCCATGGCGGGCGTCACCGATCGTCCCTTCCGGCTGTTATGCCGGGAGTTGGGCGCGGGCATGGCCGTGTCGGAAATGGTCTCCGCAAATGTAAAACTGCGCGGCACCCGCAAATCACAATTACGCATTGATCATGCCGGCGAGCCGGAACCGCGCTCGGTGCAGATTCTTGGCGCCGACCCGGGCTTGATGGCGGATGCCGCGCGCTATAACGTCGAGCGCGGCGCGCAAATCATCGACATCAACATGGGCTGCCCGGCCAAAAAGGTCTGCCACGTCGCAGCCGGGTCCGCGCTGCTTAAGGAAGAATCGCTGGTAGGCCGCATCCTCGATGCCGTAGTGACGGCGGTGGATGTGCCGGTCACGCTAAAAATACGCACCGGCTGGGATACCACGCAACGCAACGGCGTGAACATTGCGCGCATCGCCGAGAGCGCCGGCATCCTCGCGTTGGCCGTACACGGCCGTACGCGCGCCTGCGGCTTCGGCGGCGTTGCCGAATACGACACCATCGCCGCCATCAAGGCGTCTATATCAATCCCCGTAATCGCCAACGGCGACATCGACTCACCGCAAAAAGCACGGGCCGTCATGCAAGCTACCAGTGCCGATGCCGTGATGATCGGCCGCGCCGCGCAAGGTCGACCGTGGTTGTTGCACGATGTCGCCCATTATCTCGCCCGCGGTGAAATATTGCCCGAACCACCGCTGAACCGGGTGCGCGACATTATGTTGCGACATCTCAATCGCTTGTATGAATTCTATGGTGAACACAGTGGTGTATTGGTGGCGCGCAAACATATCTCTTGGTACAGTAAACATCACGCGGGTTGGGAAGCCTATCGTCATTCCGTTTATCAGGCCACCACCCCACAACAACAATACCGTCACGTCCGGGCATTCTTCGATACACTGATAAACCGCATGGAGCACGCTGCCTGATGTCTGCCATCGCAGAACAACAGTCTTTGGTCGAACCAACGTTACCGGACAGCGACGTCCGGTTCATCGAACGACGCAAACAGCCCTTGGGCAGCGCCATCCAAACCGCGTTGACCGCTTACTTCAATGACCTCGACGGCCACCCCCCCGGCGACCTTTACGATTTAGTGCTGAGCGAAATGGAACGCCCGCTGCTCACCGCGGTAATGCATCGCACCAAGGGCAATCAAAGCAAGGCCGCCAAGATACTCGGCATCAATCGCAGCACTTTGCGCAAGAAACTCGAACACTACGGCCTCAACTAAATACGCAAAGTTTATATCGCCTCGCCGGATCCACGCCGAGGTCAGCCGACATGCATAGCTTCACAGTGGAGAGCAGCAGCGCATGAACCAAAGGTCGCCGTCCGGCAACAAGATTCGACGGGCACTTATCAGCGTGTCCGACAAGAGCGGCGTGGTGGAATTCGCGCGCGCATTGAGCGCACAAGGAGTGGAGATACTCTCCACCGGCGGCACGGCTAAGCTGCTGCGTGACAACGAGATCGCCGTCATCGACGTCGCCGATTACACCGGCTTTCCCGAAATGATGGATGGGCGCATCAAGACGTTGCACCCCAAAGTGCACGGGGGGCTGTTAGGACGCCGCGGCAGTGACGAAGCGGTGATGCAACAACACGGCATCACCCCCATCGACTTGGTAGCGGTGAATCTCTACCCCTTCGAACAGACCGTCGCCCAACCCGACTGCACACTCGCCGATGCCATTGAAAACATCGACATCGGCGGCCCCACCATGCTGCGCAGCGCGGCCAAGAATCACGCCGCCGTCACCGTGGTGGTGGACAGCGCCGACTATGAGCGCGTACTGAATGAAATGCGCGACAATCACGGCGCCGTGAGCAATGCCACCCGCTTCGATCTGGCCGTGAAAACCTTCGAGCACACCGCGCGCTACGACGGCGCCATCGCCAATTACCTGGGCACGATGCAAGGCGACGGCGGAAACACGCGTTTCCCGCGCACCTATTCCAGCCAATTTACCAAGGCGCAGGAATTGCGTTACGGCGAGAACCCACATCAAGCAGCAGCATTCTATGTCGAGCGCGACCCCGCCGAGCCCAGCGTCGCAACCGCGCGTCAATTGCAGGGCAAGGAATTGTCTTTCAACAACATTGCCGACACCGACGCCGCTTTGGAATGCGTGAAAAGTTTCGACGACGCGCCGGCCTGCGTGATCGTCAAGCATGCCAACCCCTGCGGCGTGGCGGTGGGCGCGAGCTTGCTCGAAGCCTATGAGCGGGCCTATCAAACCGATCCCACCTCAGCCTTCGGTGGCATCATTGCTTTCAATCAAACACTGGACGCCGTGACGGCGAAGAGCATAATCGAGCGCCAATTCGTAGAAGTCATCATCGCCCCCGCCATCGCCGATGCGGCCTTGCCCGTACTTGCCGCCAAGAAGAACGTGCGCGTATTGAACTGCGGCATGTGGAACAAAGAGCGCGCGGCGAGCTGGGATTACAAACGTGTCAACGGCGGGCTCTTAGTACAAGATCGCGACAATGGCATGATCAGTCGCCCCGGCCTGAAAGTAGTCACGCAACGCGAACCTAGCGCAGATGAAATGCGCGATCTACTGTTTGCCTGGAAGGTGGCGAAATACGTCAAGTCCAACGCCATCGTTTACGCCAAGAACAACATGACCATCGGCGTGGGCGCGGGCCAAATGAGCCGCGTGTACAGCGCACGCATCGCCGCCATCAAGGCCGCCGACGCGAATTTGGAAGTCAAAGAGTCGGTGATGGCCTCCGATGCCTTCTTCCCTTTCCGCGACGGACTGGACAGCGCGGCGGCAGTGGGCATCAGCGCCGTGATCCAACCCGGCGGCTCGCTGCGTGACGAGGAAGTGATCCAGGCAGCCAACGAACGCGGCGTCGCCATGGTGTTCACCGGCATGCGCCATTTCCGGCATTAAAAAGAAGACTAACCACGGAGAACACGGTGAGAAAAGTTGCGGGTTATCTAATGCCCTATCGTTTTTGACCAACCCAGACGCATAACTTCACCTCAAATCGTCTTAGTCTCCGTGCTCCCCGAAAATTATTTCAGCACAAAAAGAACCGGGGGTACATTGCTGCACCCCCGGCGGACGGGAGGTGACACGTCCGTGTCACCTTGTTACTCGGACGATGGTTATACCACCGGCTTGCCCTCCGAGTTCTTCACTACCCTATCAGCGGCAATCGCGCCCACGTTGTGCCCCACGTAGGCGGGCATGCCCACCGTCACGAAGTCCACACCCGCCGATTGCGCCATGCTTGGCGCTGGCTTGCGCGCCGTAGTGGTGTCATTCTCCGGCACCACACCGAGGAAGACGCTCACCCCCCATCGGCCTGAGATCGCATTCAAGGATTTCCACATCTGCTCCGCTCGCCCATGTGGGGGCGGGGATGTTGAGCGCATTGTTGGCAAGGGCCGCACTCATGATTCAATTGGTCTTCTTACACAGTTCATAACTAGAATCCTGGCAGACCAAGCATCCAATCGTCATATTGCAGGACCTATATCGACGAGAGGGATAGTTATTGAATCAGGGTTTACCCGATTCCATGTGACCCACGTCACACTTCGAACACACAGTCAGTGTGCGAGCCAATACGCCGAAGAGCGAACCGGTCAACGGTCAGGTGGATGCCAGGCAAGGGCTTGAACGGCGGCAAGCGCAGCATAAATGTGGGCAATCGAGCATCTTGAGAGGGCATATTACCGCGGGCCGGCGCCAACCAACGCCGCAGGGTTGAGATTATGGGCAACACCCACGGCTGCAGCTGAGCGTTCACACCTACGCGCAATGCACGCAATTGCGGCAGGATAGAAACGGGACTTTGCTAACGCCGACGACGCAACAACAAAGCGCCCGTCCCCAGCAGCAGCCAGGCCCAATGACTTGCGCCGCCACCACTACTATCACCGCTGGCGACATCGACATCCACGCTGGCGCTGTTGTTACTGGTTTCAGGGTCCACTTGCTGAGCACGCACGACGGACGCTGTGTTGGTGTAAGTACCGCGAGTACGGGGCACCACCGTGATAGTGAAGGCGGCCGACCCACCGACCGCGATCAAGGCCGCGCTGCACGTCACCGTGCCGCCGTTGTTCGCGCAATCACCTTGCGTCGAGCTGGCACTGTCGAAACGCAAGGCGTCGGGCAAGGTATTGAGCACGGTCACGAGACCGGCGGCGTCGGGACCGAGATTGGTCACGGTCAAGTCATAATTCAACGGCGCGCCCGGCCTACCAAAGTCGTCCTCAACACTCATTGCTAGCGCGAGATCCGCCGTGGACGTGACCGGTGAGATTCGTGTCACGAAGGCATCGCCACTACCCCCGGCGACGCCTTGCGCAGCACCGAACAAGGGGAAGTCGCTCGATGTTGTGGTGCCCGTCAGCACGATGTTAGCGCCAGCATCGGTGATCGCTTTCGCAGCGGCGTCGTCGCCCGTACCGCCGAGATAAGAGGAGAACGACAACAGGCTGCCGGCGCCGGTATATTGCGCGACGAAGGCATCGCGACTACCCAACAATTGATGTTGCAAAGCGTTTTGGAGCGGAAACCCCACCGATTCGGTGGCGCCCACCAGCCAAGGATTGTTCGCATTGTCCAAGGTGACGCCATGCGCTTCATCCACGCCCTCGCCACCCAAATAGGTCGCATATTCGATCTGCCGTGTGGTGGCGTCAATCTTGGCCAGGAAGGCGTCGAAACGACCGCCGCCATAGACACTTTGCACGGAACCGGCATCAATGCCGGAAAAATTATCCGAGTTGGTCGAACCGGCGACGTAAATGTCCCCCGCAAAGTCCACCGCCACGGCATTGGCCCGATCCCAGGCATTGCCACCCAGATAGGAAACATAATCGAACCCATCGCCGGTCGCATTGAGCTGGGCGATGAAGGCATCCTCGGGCACGCCGCGAAAAAATTGCTGAGTGAAATTCACCACCGGCAGATTGCTCGACGCGGTCGCGCCGGCCACGACCACTTCACCGCCGGGGGCCAAGGCTATCCCGATGGCGGTATCGAGGTTATCGCCGCCCAAATAGGTCGAATATTCATGCGCCGAACCGGCGGCGGTGAGGCGCACGATGAAAACATCGGAATACCAATCTCCGGTAATGGGATTGGTGACCTGCACGATACCGGACTGCGGGGCACCGGGGCTCACCGGGAAATCGACCGAAGTCGTGCCGCCCGTGACATACGCGCGACCGCTGCTATCCACGGTCAGCGCCCGCGCCGTTTCATTGGCGCTACCGCCCAGATACGTCGAGTACACCAGACTCGCGCCATCGACGCTCAGCTTGGTGACGAAGCCATCACTGCCGCCGGCGTTGGCGGCTTGGAGGGGCGACTGCACGGGGAAGTCGCCGGACTCGGTGTCTCCGGTCACGTAAGCGTTATTGACGCCGTCCACCGCGATGCCGAAACCGCGATCCTTGCCGCTGCCCCCGAGGTAAGCGGCGTAGGTCAACGTCCCGCCGGAGTCGAGTTTGACCACATAGACATCCGTGCCGCCCGCGTTGCCGCCGGTAGCGTTGGGGAAATCCACGGACAGCGTCTCGCCGGTGAGATAAAGATTGCCCACCGCGTCGCTCGCCACTGCCGCCGCTTGCTCGGCACCGCTGCCCCCCAAGTAGCTGCCCAGGGTCAGCACCGGATCGATGACCAGTGGCAGGCTGTTATCGTAGTCGGCCAGTGTAAAGCCGACCCGGTCTACACCCTCGAGACGATAGCCACCGGCCACCCCCACCCGGCCGCGTGGCGTGGACTGATAAATCACCGGCGCCTGGAAACGCAAGGGTGGAGCCTCTGCAGTTTGGGTGACGATCAGCTCGCCGAGCTCATTCAGGGCCAGATGCGCCGCACCTTCAAAGACCAGACGGATGTGGGCGGGATCGGCGCCGGGTGCCAGCACGAAGTCATACTCGACATGTTGCGGTGTGCTGTGAAAAATCAGATCGATGCCGGGGTAGACCTCCGGATAGCGCACTTTGGCATAGCCGGGCACGGAACGCGGACCCGCGC
Source organism: uncultured Chromatiaceae bacterium (assembly GCA_945787555.1). Lineage (GTDB taxonomy): Bacteria > Pseudomonadota > Gammaproteobacteria > DRLM01 > DRLM01 > CALZJG01. Next base: position 11,288 of record CALZJG010000020.1, read on the forward strand.
CTGCCGCGCCGCTGAAATAATGACTCACCCCCGGCAGCGCCTCGGCACCGACCGGCCGTACCGCGTCCCGCGCACCGGCCCAGCGGATTCGCAACGGCACCGCCACGCCGGGCTGCTGCACCACCGCCTCGTGGGCGGTGAGAAACAGCGTGTAGCCCTGGGCCCGCACCAAGTAATGCACCTGGGCATCGGCCTGGCCCCGGTTCTCCTCGAAGCGCAGCTGCCCCGCACTCAGCGGCGCGGAGGGCAGTTCCGAGAGCCGTGGAGGATTGTCGGCAAGGTCGAGCGGCCGCAGCGGGAACAGCAGCAGAGCGAGAAGCAGCAAGATGACGGGCCATAGCACCGAAGACAAATCGAATGGTCGGGCATTGATCACTGACATGGGCTGCTCCCAGGAATGTCTAACCATACTATCATGGCCTCCGTGACCCTGCGGCAGCCTTGCGGTATCCTGTGCGACCTTGTCAAACGAGCGCATACGTGGGAATACAATGCAGGTTTTGATCATCGGCGGCGGCGGTCGCGAACACGCCCTGGCTTGGAAAGCGGCGCAAGCGCCGCGCGTGAGCAAAGTCTACGTCGCCCCCGGCAATGCCGGCACGGCGCGCGAGGCCAAGGTCGAAAACGTCCCCATCGCCGCCGATGCGGTGGCCGAGCTGCTCCAGTTCGCACGCGAACATCACATCGCATTGACCATCGTCGGTCCCGAGGCGCCCTTAGTCCTGGGCGTGGTCGATGTCTTCAAGGAAGCCGGCCTGCACTGCTTCGGCCCCAGCCGCGCCGCCGCGCAATTGGAAGGCTCCAAGGCCTTTGCCAAGGATTTCCTGGCCCGTCACGGCATCCCCACCGCCGCCTATCAAAACTTCACCAACATCGAACCGGCCATTGCCTACATTAGAAAAATGGGCGCGCCCATCGTGGTCAAAGCCGATGGACTGGCCGCCGGTAAGGGCGTGATCCTGGCACAGACCGAAGCCGAGGCCATCGCCGCCGTGCGCGATATGCTCGCAGGTAACGCTTTCGGCGCCGCAGGTCATCGCGTGGTAATCGAAGAGTTCCTCGATGGCGAAGAAGCCAGTTTCATCGTCATGGCCGACGGCAGGCATGTATTGCCCATGGCCTGCTCGCAAGACCACAAGGCGCGCGACGAGGGCGACCGCGGCCCCAACACCGGCGGCATGGGCGCTTATTCGCCGGCGCCGGTGGTCACCCCCGCCATCCATGCGCGCATCATGAACGAAATCATCGAACCGACCGTGCGCGGCATGGCCGCCGACGGCCTGCCCTACAGCGGCTTTCTCTACGCTGGCGTGATGATCTACCCCGACGGCACGCCCAAAGTCCTGGAGTTCAACTGCCGTTTCGGCGACCCGGAAACCCAGCCCATCCTGATGCGCCTGCTATCCGATTTGACTGAATTGTGCGAGGCGGCCTTGAATCAGCGCCTGGATCAAGTCAGCGCCGCATGGGACCCGCGCGCCGCCCTGGGCGTGGTATTGGCGGCGGGCGGCTACCCCGGCGACTATCGCAAGGGCGATGTCATCAACGGCCTCGATCAAGCTGACACACCGACCAGCAAGGTCTTTCACGCCGGCACGGCGCTGAAGAACGGCCAGGTCGTCACCAACGGCGGGCGCGTGTTATGTGTCTGCGCGCTGGGCGAGACAGTCAGCGAAGCGCAAACGCGCGCCTATGCCACCGTGGATAAAATACATTGGGACAGCATGTACCACCGCCGCGACATCGGTCATCGCGCAGTGGCGCGCGAACAGGGTGAGCATACTTGACGAGCGCTTGGCATATCCGTCGAGCCGTCTTTAACCTACATGCCGGCGGTGTCATTGCCTACCCCACCGAAACCGTCTACGGCCTCGGCTGCGATCCGCTGGACGGCCATGCCGTCCAACGCCTCCTTGACCTCAAACAACGCCCGCCGGAAAAAGGACTGATCCTAATCGGCGCCACACTCGAACACTTGTTGCCTTACATCGACATCAGCGACAACGCGTTGCTGACCAAGCTGGCCGGCCCGACATTACGCCCCACCACCTGGATCTGCCCACCCCGCACCGACACCCCTCACTGGCTCTGCGGCCGCCACCACTCCATCGCCGTGCGCCTCACCCGCAGCCCCCTCGCGCGCCGACTCTGCGAGTGTTACGGCGCCGCCATCGTCTCCACCAGCGCCAACCCCGCCGGCCTCGCCCCGGCGCGCAACGCGTTAAAGGTGCGACGCTATTTCGATGCCCAACTGGATTACATCCTCGGCGGAAGCTGCGACCCCGACGCGATACCGAGCCGCATCGTCGATCTTATCAGCGGCAAAGTCATACGTGATTAGCCTGTGCGTGACACAATAGTCGGGTCTACTCTGGAACTGGTTCACTTCCTCTCCCGCAAGCGCGAGAGAGTGATTGAAGAAGTCAATCTCGCGCCAAGTCCTCACTTATGGGGCATGGTTAACACCTGTCGCAGGCCAGCCACACGCGGCACCGGCGCGCCGGATTCCTGCTAGAATCTCCCCCGTTATTTTTGCAACCCACGCCGGTATCAAACATGAGTACTCCCGACATCCAGGCTGTTAAAGACTATTTGCTGAATCTACAAGATCGCATCTGCGCCGAGCTGGAAGAAGAAGACGGCGGTGGAATATTCCGCGAGGACAGTTGGGAACGCCCCCAGGGCGGCGGCGGCCGTTCACGGGTGTTGCGCGAAGGGACGGTGCTCGAACAGGGCGGGGTGAACTTCTCTCATGTTCATGGCGACAAGATGCCCGCCTCCGCCACCGCGCATCGACCGGAATTGGCGGGACGCAGTTTTCAGGCGCTGGGCGTGTCGTTGGTGATTCATCCGCGCAATCCCTATATTCCCACCTCGCACGCCAACATACGCTTCTTCATCGCCGAGAAAGACGATGGCGATCCCATCTGGTGGTTCGGCGGCGGCTTCGACCTCACCCCCTACTACGGTTACGAACACGACGCGGTGCACTGGCACCGCACCGCGCGCGATGCCTGCGCGCCCTTCGGGAAAGAGGTCTATGCACGCTACAAAAAATGGTGCGACGAATATTTCTTTCTCAAGCACCGCAACGAGCCACGCGGCATCGGCGGCTTGTTCTTTGATGATCTCAACGAATGGGGCTTCGACAAGTCGTTCGCCTTCATGCAAAGCGTAGGTGACAACTATCTGAAGGCCTACCGACCCCTGGTAGCGCGTCGCAAGGACACCCCCTACGGCGAACGCGAACGTCAATTCCAACTCTACCGGCGCGGCCGCTACGTGGAATTCAATCTGGTCTACGATCGCGGCACGCTATTCGGCCTGCAAACCGGCGGGCGCACCGAGTCCATCCTCATGTCCCTGCCGCCGCTGGTGCGCTGGGAATACAACTGGCAGCCGGAGCCCGACACACCCGAGGCGGAACTCTACGAGGTATTCCTAAAACCACGCGATTGGCTGCAAGCGCTACCCTGAGGCCCCCCTGACACCCATTAGCCACCGCTCCCCATAGGCTCTTCTTATGATTAGGCGCCCCCGCGCCTAAGGAGCCACAGCTAATTGCCCATGTACTATATTTGTAAGTAAGGATATACCCCTAAATATGGCTGGAATGATTCTTAGACATAGTCTAGAATCACCTACCATTCTGCCATCACAAATAAGGAGGAAAACCATGTCAGTCTCACGCATCACGCTCACCGCCGCCTTGCTCATGGCCAGCCCACTTGCCCTCAGCTTTGAGGCGCTGCCCGAGCAACCGCCCATTCCCGCCGACAACCCCATGAGCGCGGCCAAGGTGGAACTGGGCAAGCAATTGTTTTTCGACCCGCGCCTGTCGATCGATGGCACTGTCTCTTGCAACTCCTGTCACAACGTCATGGCCAGCGGCACCGACAATCGCCCCAATTCGGTCGGGGTCGGCGGTCAAAAGGGCGGCCGCAGCGCGCCTACGGTATGGAATGCCGCCTTCCTCACCGCCCAGTTTTGGGACGGCCGCGCCGCCACGCTGGAAGACCAAGCCAAGGGGCCGGTATTGAATCCTATCGAAATGGGCATGTCCTCACCGGAGGCCACCGTGCAACGCTTGATGGCCATACCCGGCTATGTGGCGCAATTCAGGGCAGTATTCGGCGGAGATATCAACTACGACAACATGGCCAAAGCCATCGCCGCCTACGAGCGCACTTTGATCACCCCCAACAGCCCCTTCGACCGCCACATGAAAGGCGACAAGAAAGCGCTGTCCGAGCGAGCCCAGCGCGGCATGAAAGCGGTGGAGGAAGTGGGCTGCACCGCCTGTCACAACGGCGTGAATTTCGCCGGCCCGGCACTGCCGATGGGACAGGGTTTCTATCAGA
>CALZJG010000021.1 GCA_945787555.1 uncultured Chromatiaceae bacterium
CCACGAGCACGAGAGCGCCCACCACGATCATCACTATCTTCATGGTGCCTGAACCCTTTTTTGCTGGAGCTTCTATCGCTGCGGCATCTTGCTCTTTAGTCGCCTCAGCCATGACAGTGTCCTCTGAAAGTGAAATACATTCAGTTTTTGCAATCGCTGTGCCATATGGTCTAGGGAATTTTTTTATATTTAAAACAGTTGATTACAAAAACCATTCGGGCGCCGCCAGCTTATTGACAGATGACAGGCCGGATGGCGATGTGACGCGCGACAAATTTCAGTCGGCAAAAGAGAGGGGGTAAATGCAAGAATCGCGGCAGAGCATGGCCCCGGCGCGGGAAAAAGCGTCAAGCGTAAAAATCGACCAGTCGATCTGAGAGGGCCGTCGTCAATGCCGCCACCCCCTCATCTTCCGCGCTGATGTCCGTGCCACCCAGAGCGCCAGCGTGGCCACCTAGGGCGTATTCGTCATCGCCTTGCTGCCCCGTGCCTGGCTGTTGATCGGCGAAAGATTGCTGACCGACATCGGCTTGCGCCAAGGTCAAGCCCTGGTCCTGCAGCATGTCACGCAGCCGCGGGATGGCGGCATCCAAGGCCTCGCGCGCCACCGTATGCTGTGCCGTGAAAGCCACATTCACTTGATCCTGGGCCATGGAGACGCGCACGTCAATCGGACCGAGATGCGGCGGATTGATACGTATCTCAGCGGCCTGCGCCTCCTGCCGTACCATCCAGGTCACGCGCTGCGACAGTTCCTGACCCCAGGCGGGATCCTGCAACGGTATGGGCAAACTCATCGCCAGGGTAGGCGCCCGCGGTGCCGTCGTGGCGCTGGGATTGAGCGACCATGCCGCTAGCGCCTGCGGTGTGGATCCGCTTTGATCGCGGCTAGCTCCCTCGATCGACGTGGCCTGCATGGCCGTCAACAAGGTTTGCACGGAGCTGCGGCTCTCGCCCGCCGCTGATGGCGGCACGGCGGACTCGTTACGCCCGGCAAGCAAGGTCTCGAAAGCACCGCGCCGGTTCATTTCGCGGCTCTCGACGGGGCGTTGCATTGTCTCTTCGCCCAACTCCGCCGGGTCCTCGCCAGACAGGGGATTCGAGGCGGCGGCGATGGCCATGTCCAAAGGTCGACGATTCATAGTCTGTCCCGAGGGCGCGATGATTGGTGCTAGGGTGGACGCTACCGCAGAAGTCGCCGCCGGCGACTCGATGCCCGTCGTCAGGGAGGACGGCAAGGCATTGCCGGAAACCGGCAACATCACGCCTGGCTCAGGCATTCTCAACAGCGGTGCAGCCAAACCCGGCATCACCGCCTCGGCGTTCCCCTGCTCATCCAGGGCATCGGCCATAACTGTTTGAAACACCCCTGTTTCGCCTTTCTTTGCCGGAGCAGACCCGGGCCCGGCGAGAGGTGGCGCAGCTTTACTCTTATCTACGGAACCCGCACTCGGCATCAATAGCGGCATAGACTCTGCCATAACACAGTTCCTTATCTGGTGACTCTAGCAGAACTATGGCAAAACCCATGCCAATGGCGATTAAGCGCACTCAATTATCGGTTTCATTCACACCGGGTATACGCCGATCATCCATGGCGCGTTGCTCACGTCGCTCGGCATCACGCTGTTCGTCGCGACGGCAGCGTTCGATCACCTTGTCCATCACCTCTGCATCACGGCGCGTGGCCAACCAAAACGATCGTTGTTGTTCGACCTCGCGCTCGCAGCTCTCCGCCATGCGTTGCTGTTGCACAATGGCCTCGCCCAAGCGATCGATGAAACCACGACAGGCCACCACTTCCTGCGCAGAAGCACCACGAGCCGCCAATTGCTCTAGACGTAGAACGTACTCCTCGCGATAACCTTCCAATTCGCTCACGCGCCGGCGTTGATCGTCAAGCTGACGCTGGCACTCGGCCAATACGCGCAGCGCCGCGTTTTCCTTGTCACGATTCACTTTAGAGATGGGTGTCAAACGTTGCGATTTCTTCACGCCGATTCACCACCGCCACCCGTGGCTTGGGCCACTACTTGCTGCAAGCCGCGCAGACTCTCGTTATAGGACACCGGCTCGCGGACGCCTTGGCGCAAAAACTCCATCATATGCGGCTGGTAATCCACTGCCTCATCGAGGCGCGCATCGGCGCCGCGGCTATAGGCCCCCACACTAATCAGGTCGCGGTTCTGTTGATACAAGGCATTCATGGCGCGGAAACGTCGCGCGGTATCCTGATGCTGTTGATCGACGATATCGGCCATGGAACGACTGATTGAGGCCTCGATATCGATGGCCGGAAAATGTCCCGCTTCGGCCAGGCGTCGTGACAATACCACGTGACCATCCAACACCGCCCGTGCGGCATCGGCGACGGGATCTTGTTGATCGTCCCCCTCGGTGAGCACGGTGTAGAACGCCGTAATGGAGCCACCGTCCTTGCGGCCGTTGCCGACGCGCTCTACCAATTGCGGGAGCTTCGCAAATACCGAAGGTGGATAACCTTTGGTGGCGGGCGGCTCGCCTATCGCCAGCGCGATTTCGCGTTGCGCTTGCGCGTAGCGAGTCAGTGAATCCATGAGCAGCAGTACATTGCGACCACGGTCGCGATAGTACTCGGCAATGCTGGTGGCCAACATGGCACCGTGCAAACGCATCAACGGCGGACTATCGGCCGGCGTGGCCACTACCACCGATCGGCGTAAACCTTCCTGCCCTAAACTATTGTCTATGAAATCCTTCACTTCGCGGCCGCGCTCGCCGATGAGGCCGACCACGATGACATCGGCGCTGGTATAGCGGGTCATCATGCCCATCAAGACGCTTTTGCCCACGCCGCTGCCGGCGAACAAGCCCAAGCGTTGTCCCCGCCCCACGGTGAGAAGACTATTGATGGCACGTATACCCACATCCAGAGGTTCGCGTATCGGTGAACGCCACAGCGGATTGATGGGGCGCCCGGTCAGCGGAACATGACCTTCGACACGTAGCGGTCCACCCTCGTCCAAAGGTCGACCCGCACCGTCCAAGACTCGGCCAAGCAACGCATCCCCCACCGCTACTTGATAAACATGCCCGGTGGGCACCACACGTGCATTGGGCAAGACACCGTGGATGTCGCCGGTGGGCATGAGGTAAGTGCGATCACCAGCAAAGCCCACGACTTCCGCCTCGATGGGCGCGACAGCGGGACTCATCACCAAGCAGCGTGAACCCACCGCCGCCTGACAACCTACCGCTTCCAAGGTCAATCCAACCATGCGATGCAAGCGGCCTTCGACGATCAATGGTGAGGTTTCAACGCGGCGCTGCGCGGCCGTCAACCGCTGGCGCCATAATCCGGCGCGTTGGGCTTCAGCGTGGCGCGTCGTTGTCATCGTCACGCTCCCCACCCAGTAATTCCGCCGCGATGGCGGTCAAGCGTTTCTCCACTGTCGCATCGATCAAGGAGACATCGGTGAGCACACGACAACCACCGCGACTGATGACCGGATCCTCCAAGATGCGCCACGCCCGCTCACCTTCACTTTCCGCCAACAACTCGCGCACCAGCGCGGCATCCTCGGGGTGGAGCTGCAAGCGAACGTTGCGCGCCGCGATGGGCAAGGCGTTCAACGCTTCTCGTATCGCCGCCACCACCTGTCCCGGATCGGTGCTCAACTCGCGACGGACCAAATGGCGCGCAATGATAAGCACCAGGGATAGCAATTCCTGTTCGACTTGATCATCAAGTTGCACGAGCGGCACGGCCAACGTGCTCATGATGGCCTCGAACTGCTGCAAGGAGGTCTTTATTTGCGGTTCATAACGTGCGATGCCGGCCTTACGCCCTTCTTCCAAACCGCGCGCGTAACCTTCCTCGCGAGCCTGCGCCTCGATGCGCTCCAATTGATTGGCGGTGAGCAGGGAGCTACCGCCGCCGACGCCCTTTTCCTCTTCTACGGTGGGCAACTGCCAGCGCTTGACATCTTGCGGAGCGATACCGCTAAGGATCTTAGACATAATCGTCGCCGCCGGACCCACCCAGGTTGAGTTCACCCGCCTCGGCCATGCGCCGGGCAATGGATAGTATTTCCTTCTGCGCCACCTCTACATCACTGAGCTTGACTGGACCTCGCGCCTCAAGATCCTCGCGCAACATCTCGGCCGCGCGCTTGGACATGTTCTTGAAGATCTTATCGCGAATCGCCTCGTCCGAGCCTTTTAGCGCAATCACCAGGGAATCGGAGGACACTTCGCGCAACAAGGCCTGGATACCGCGATCGTCGACATTGACCAAGTCGTGGAACACGAACATTAGATCCTCGATCTTTTGCCCGAGGTCACCATCCGCTTCCTTGATATTGTCCATGATAGCGCCGCTCTTGGAGGCGTCCATGAAGTTGAGGATGTTGGACGCCGCCTTGGTGCCGCCTACTGTAGAGGACTTGACGTTCTTGTTGCCGGAAAATTGTTTCTCAAGGATGTCGTCTAATTCCTTCAAGGCATGAGGGTGGATCCCGTCCAGACTGGCGATGCGCATCACAATATCGGGACGCATACGTTCAGGGAGCAAACACAACACCTCGGCGGCATGATCACTTTCCAAATAGGACAGCACTATGGAGATGATTTGTGGATGCTCCAGGCGGATGACCTCCGCCACTGCACGCGAATCCATCCATTTAAGTGCTTCCAGTCCCTTGGAAGGCGTGCCGGTAAGTATACGATCCATCAGACCGCCGGCTTTATCGTCGCCCAATGCCGTGACCAAAACGCGCCGAATATAGTCTTCAGAGCCCACACCTAAGGCGGTTTGCTTATCAACTGTGGTAGAAAACTCACCAAGCGCTTCGGCGACTTGATCAGTGGATATATTCTGCAAGGATGCCATGGCCGCGCCGACCTTTTGCACTTCCTTGGGGGTCATGTGCTTAAGAACCTCTGCCGCCTCATCCTCACCTAATGCCATGAGTAGAATGGCGGCGCGCTCCACTCCCCTATTCTGGTTAACCGCCTCAGCCATCGTTGCCCACCCAAGTCTTCACTACTTGCGCAACGCGTTTCGGGTCTTGCCCCACCATGGTTTTTACGGTACTGAGTTGTTGTTCATAATTGTTGGGCGCGGGGAGTTGGCCTTGAGGTTGCTGTTGATCGAGCTGCATAGGCGCCTCATTCAGACCCGCCATGCCGGCAGGTGCCATCATCGCTTCACCTCCCGCACCGGCGGGTATCATCGCCGTGCTGGCAGTCGGCGGCGGCGAGTTTTCCGCCAAACGGCGCATCACCGGCTTGAGCACACCGAAGACCATCAGCAGCACACCTAGCGCGGCCAAACCCATCTTCAACACATCACTTAGCCACGGCTTATCGAGCAATCCTGGCTCCGGCAAGGGCTCCATTTCCGGAGGTATCGCGAATGACGCATTGATGACATTGACACTATCGCCGCGTTGAGCGCTGAAACCCACCGCCTCCTTCACCAAAGACGTGATCCGAGTAATCTCTTCCTCCGAACGCGGTTCACGTATCGGCTGCCCTTCCTCGTCAGCGCTCAATCGATCGTCGATCACGACCGCCACCGATAAGCGCCGCACGACGCCTGTGGGAAGCTGCGTGTGGCTGACAGTACGGTCGAGCTCATAGTTGCGCGTAACACGCCGAGTGGCATTTTGCGGTACGCCGTTCTGCCCTGCATTCGCCTCGCTCGTCGCGCCCCGCGGTTGATTGGATACCGCCCCTGGCACGCCGGCGGCTCGCGTAGCCCCGCTGCTTTGATCCTCCATGGTCTGCTCGCTGCGTATCGCCGGCAGATCGGGATTGAAGCTCTCCTGCGCTTGCTCAGTGACGCTGAAATCCATCTCCGTCACCACCTGTGCGCGCACCGCATTCGTACCCATGATGGGCGAGAGTATGCTCTCGATGCGCTTGATGTAGTACTCCTCCAGTTTGCGCTGATGGTCGAACTGCGTAGCGGTGAGCTGCATCGAACGCGAACTGTCACTGCCACTGAGCAACTTGCCGGTTTGATCCACCACCGTTACCTTACTCGGAGATAAACTGGGCACACTGGAAGCGACTAAGTGGACGATGGACGCCACTTGGCCCTCTTCTATCACACGACCGGTGTAGAGATTCAACATAACCGAGGCGGAAGGCTCCTTGCGGTCACGATCACGCAAAAAAGCCGTCTGCTTGGGTATGGCTAGATGCACGCGTGCGCTCTTGATGGTACTCAGACCCATGATGCTGCGCGCCAGCTCTCCTTCCAAAGCATGCTGGTAACGTGCATTCTCCATGAATTGACTGACACCGAATCCTTGTTCCTTATCGAGCAGCTCAAAGCCCATGCCGGTGCCGTTGGGCAAGCCCTGTCCTGCCAGATTCAAGCGCGCTTCATGCACCAGCTTGCCCGGCACCATGATAGTACCCGCGCCTTCCGACAGTTTGTAAGGGATCCCCGAGCTCTCCAGCGCAGTCGTCATTTCCAACAGGTCTTTATCGGCCAGTCCGCTATAGAGCATGCGAAATCCCGGCTCCTGAGACCACAGTGCCAAGGCCACACCGATGGCGATGCTGGCCGCCAACCCCACCAACAAGCCCATCTGGCGCAAAACATTCAAACGCCCGAAACCTTGCAGGGATGCCGATAAGTTCTTGTCCGCCGCTACTTGTGCCATAACTACCTACGACCTTTTTTCTACCGACAACGATTTTTCAAACACTAGATAGACATATTCATGACGTCTTGATAGGCGCTGACCAGCTTATTACGCACTTCCACCATCGCCTGGAAGGAGACCCGAGCCTTCTGCAAATCGATCATCACCTCGGTCAAATCCGCTTGCGTGTCACCGCGCTCATAGGCCTCGACCATCTTGCCGGCATGCTGCTGATTGTCGTTGACCTTTTCCACCGCGCTTTTCAATAGCACGGAGAAGTCCACGCCTGCGCCACTCTGCGGTTGGACCTCGGCGCCGCCTTGCGCGGCCGCCGACATCGACCGCAGTTGACTGATCACTTGGCTGATGTTCACGTCACTCATAGCTCACCTCGCGTCAATAGTCTGTTAGATTCACGGCCTTAGGCACATTTTGCACCATAGCTGCCGGGTACGTTGATGCCAGCATCGCGCAGACGCGCCAGTTTGTAGCGTAGTGTGCGTTGACTGATGCCCAGTTTCTGCGCCGCCAATTTTCGGTTGCCGTTACCCGCGCGCAAGGCTGCAATGATGAGGCGTTGCTCACGCGCCTTGAGTTCGTCGCCGAGATCACCGCCGTCATCCGTCGTGCTGGTGACTTCGCTGGAAAGATCGCTGCTCGCCACGACTTGTTCACGTGGCTGTGCAATGGTCGGCGTCTCGAAACACAAGTCATTCACATCGATGGCCGACCCACACTTGAGTATCAGGGCACGCTGAATGACGTTATCCAGCTCACGCACATTGCCTGGCCAGTGGTGAGCCAGCAACTTCGCTTGCGCCGCTTCAGTCCAATCAGGCAAGGGCGCACCGTGGTTATGCCGATTCAACAGGAACGTCGCCAGCGGCAAGATATCCTCGACGCGTTCCCGCAAGGGCGGCAGGTGCAACGGGAAAACATGCAGGCGGTAAAATAGGTCCTCGCGAAAACGACCCGCCGCCACTTCCTCGCGCATCAGCCGATTCGATGTAGCCAGCACGCGCACGTCCAGAGGAATCACCTTACGACCACCGAGTCTCTCTACTTCCCGCTCTTGTAGTACGCGCAGCAACTTGGCTTGAAGAGATAGATTCATCTCGGATATCTCGTCGAGCAGTAAAGTGCCGCCATTGGCTTGCTCGAACTTCCCGGGGGTCGCTTGATAGGCGCCGGTAAAAGCACCCTTCTCATAACCGAACAACACCGCTTCGAGCATGTTGTCGGGTATGGCCGCACAATTAATGGCGATGAAGGGTCCTTCAGAGCGCGCAGAATAGTGATGAATGTAACGTGCTATGACCTCCTTGCCGGTACCGCTCTCGCCGCTAATCATCACCGTGGCATCAGTCGCGGCCACCCGTCGTGCCAAGTCGACCATCTCTTGGGTGCGTGCATCCTGCGTCACCAAGCCGTGGTCATCCGCCACATCGCGCGGCAAATAGCGCGCCACCAAGTCGATCAGCACCTCGGCCTCGAAGGGTTTGACGACATAATCCGCTGCGCCGTCGTGCATCGCTTGCACTGCGGTTTGTATGGTGCCATAGGCGGTGATGAGCACCACCGGCATATCGGGTTTCGACTGCTTGATTCGTCGCAACAAAGTATGCCCATCCATAGGCGTCATCTGCACATCGCTCACCACCAGGTCCACGGGGTTGCGTTCCAGTATATCCAGCGCCATTGCTCCGTCCGCCGCGCTGGCCACGTGATAACCGGCCAGTTGTAAGGTATCGGATAAGGCTTCGCGCAGGGAAACATCATCTTCGACGACTAATACTGTCGCGGGGACTGTCGAGGGACGCATAACAACTCCTGACTTCGTTCTAGTTGGCATCATCACTAATTTTCCGTGGCGCTGCTGAAATCCAGCCGCTGCCCGCGATCGGTCAAATAACCGACGCCGCTCAACATAGCGTCGTCGCACTGACTTACGGGAAGACTCACTACAAAGGTAGCCCCGCAACCGGGCCGCGTATGGACGCGGATGGTGCCGCGATGGGCTTCTACCACCGCGCGCACCACGGCCAAGCCCAGGCCGGTGCCAGCATTACGCGTGGTGAAAAAGGGCTCGAATATACGCTCGCGGATATCGGCTATGATGCCGGGACCGTTGTCGCTCACTTGAATTTCGAGGGCACCATCAGCGGCCGCGCCGACTTCAACCGTTATAGACACAGCGGTGACAGCCGCTTGCATGGCATTGGTAGCGAGATTGAGCAGGACGCCCAGCAAGGCCTCACGACTGCCGAGTACCGTGCTCTCGGGGGCCGTATTAAGCACATGTAGACGACCGCCGCTCAGTTGTAATTGCGGTTGTAACGTTTGGCTGAATTCATCCAGCAATGCGCCCATTGATACCGACTCCGCGCCACGCTCGCCACCGCGCGCGAATACCAGCATATCGTTGACCATGCGTTCCAATTGCCGCAGACGCGCCAAGACTTTGCCGGCCGCGCGTGCGCGATCCTCGTGCTCACAAACGGGAAGTTGCAGATGGCCGAGATAAAGCATTGCCGATGCGAGCGGTGTGCGGATTTGATGGGCAAGACGGGCCAGCATTTCACCCATGGCCGAGAGGCGTTGATGACGCGCGACCATCGCTTCGAGCGCGCGGGTTTCAGACACGTCCTTGAGCAGCAGGATACGGCCCGGCTCGGCGCTCAAATGCTGCGTGGCGACGCTGAGCGGGCGACCATCGTGCAAAGTGAGAGTGGAACCGCTGTCGGCGCCACGGAAAGCGCGCTGCGCCACGTCGGTCCAGCGTTCGCCCAGCAACGGCGCGCCCAGTAACTCATGGGCGCCGGGATTGCATTCTTGCACTCGACCGGCACCATCCAACACCACTACCCCACCGGGCAAGGCTTCCAATAATTGTTGCAGACGCTGCGCGAGACGTTCCTTTTCCGCCAATTGTTGCAAACGCTCACTGCGCGCAGCGGCCAGTTCTTCCGTCAACACGGCGACGCGGTTTTCCAAAACCCGATAGGATTCGGTGAGACGTTCGGAAACCTCGCTGAAGACATGGAACGCGTCTTCCAATTCACGGGAGCGGCGTCCGGGGATGCTAGTCATGTATGTCCTGCTCCAAGAGTCGCGCATTAATCGCTGGCGCATCTCATCAAAGCAAGACTTGTGCCCACTAGGGCGTCATATAAAAATCAGATAGTTAGGAATTGAGTTGGCGATCGCCGCCAAAATCACGTCATCTCGTCACTGCGCTGCAAACCATATTTACGCATTTTTTCTACCAAGGTCGTGCGGCGCAACTTGAGGCGGGTGGCAGCATGGGCCACCACCCCATTCGATTCATCTAACGCTTGCTTTATGAGATTGAATTCCAAGGTGCTGATGTGCTCCTTCAAATCCAAACCTTCGCGGGGCAGGCGCGGCGTGGTGCCGGGATCGTAAACCGCCTCCAATTCCACCGGCAAGGCGCCCGAGGGGATCGCACTCGCGCCGCTCGGGCCATGGCGATACTTCTCGGGTAAGTCGGGCATGTCCACCACGCCATAGGGGTACATGATGACCAAGCGTTCCACCAAGTTGGCCAATTCGCGCACGTTACCGGGCCAATGATATTCGGTCAGCGACATGATCCCTGCCGGACTGAGGCGCACGGAGCCGCGCTTTTCATGCTCCAGGCGGGTAATGAGTTCATTGACCAGCAGGGGCACGTCTTCCCTGCGCTCGCGCAAGGGTGGCATCTCAATGGGAAAGACGTTCAAACGATAGTACAAATCCTCGCGAAAAGTACCCGTCTTGATGGCTTCCTCGAGATTGCGATGAGTGGCCGCCACGATACGCACATCGGCGGCGATAGGCTTGTTGCCGCCGACGCGCTCGAACACACGTTCTTGGAGCACGCGCAGCAGCTTCACTTGCATATGCACGCTCATATCGCCGATTTCGTCGAGGAACAAGGTGCCGCCTTCGGCCAACTCAAAGCGCCCCTGGCGGGCGGTGATGGCACCGGTGAAGGCGCCCTTTTCATGCCCGAACAATTCACTTTCCAGCAAATCGGCGGGGATAGCGCCACAATTGATAGGGACGAAAGGTTTGTTGCGGCGTTTGGAGTGATAGTGCAGATTCCGTGCGACGACTTCCTTACCGGTGCCGGATTCACCGAGGATTAATACCGTTGCGTCGGATTCCGCCACTTGTTCGATAAGTTTGCGCACCTGTCGCACGCTGCGGCTATTGCCCACCAGACTGCGGAACAATTCCGGCGAACGACGCGTCGATGCCTGACCGCGACTTTCCGCATAGACCTGAGCTTGCTGTAAAGCGCCGGTGAGTTGACGATATTTCACCGGCAAATCCACCACCGCCAGTGCCTGGGCTTCGAGTTCACGCGGGAGCGGTTCACCCTGGGGCCGCATCAAAACCAAAGGGACATCGCCGCTCCATTCCTTGATGTGGCCTAGCAGCTCTCGGATCTGCTCTTCGCTGCCGCATTGCCCGACCACCACCGCCAAAACCGCGTCCGGCCCCGACACCGCATCCTGCCAAGCGCTGCATGAGGCAGTCTGCACATCGTCAAAATCGAGGAATTTCAAGATCGCCTGCAACTCATGCTGACGCTGACTGTCGGCATCGACGACAAGTAAGGTGGTAGCCGTTGCCATAATTCTCGACTCCTTATGCTGGCGGCCCGTGCCTACGATCATCCGCTCCCAATCGCCAAAGCCGTAGGCGCAATGATGCTCAGTAAATCACCGTGCTACGCGGATGTCAAAATATTGTCGTAGAGGGGCGCGGGTGCACACGTATCACGCCCGGCGGGTTTGAGCAATATGGCGACGATGATGACGAAAAATCAGCTTGGCCAACCAATCCCGGGTCAACTCCCCCACCTGTTCATAGGACGCCGTCAACAGGCAACCCTCTGCAACGGCGGTCGTCTCCTGGATGCGCGCGCACAGCATGAGGGGGCGTGGGTAGCGCGGACTGAGAAACAACTCCAGCCTGATCAGGTCGCCCACCGGGAGCGCTTGTGAGCCTTGCCATTGCAGACTTTGTGTTCCTAGTGTGACAGCGGCGGCCGGGGGTAGAGAGGTGTAATGGGTGAGCAACATGCCCATCATGTCGAAAAGCACATTGAGCTTTAAATCAATGCGGGCGAACTCGGGACTGTGCTCGGAGGTTTCCTCGCGGCCTTCAGGGGCCAGCTCATCCAGCATGTAGATGACTTTCAGCACTTCCTCGTTGGCATCATCCCATGCCGCCAAGGCCGCTGCACTGGGGGCGGTGAGCTCCTCGTGGCACCGAAATGGTACGAGCAGTTGATAGGCGAGATTGCTGCCTTGCTTGCTGGCATCGCTCCCTGTCATATTCCCATCTTCCTAGATTACGCGGTATCCATCGTGAACCCGCTAGACAGCTTCCTGATAGGCTTGTTGGGCTTTTTGGCTCTGATGATATTCTTGTAGCTGGGCACTCAAAACCTGTAGCTCACGTTCACCCAGCGCAAGAAACTCCCCATACATTTGCAGCAATTCCTGCAAAAGCTTGGCCGTTTGCGCCGCTTCCTGTGGTGTTTGGTCTGTCAGTGCAGCCATATGCTGTGAGAGCTGTTGCCGCAGTTGAGTATCGATGACGGCCAATTTCTCCCAGTCTTGTGCCTGCGCAGCTTCCTGCATCAGAGCATACATGTCACGCGACCATGACATGGGGTCCGTCTTGTTTGCATTCTCGGTGTCCAGGTGCTGGCTCATGGACCACCCACCGCCTGCTGCTGCACGGTCGGGGGTATGGCATCCCAAGCGGTTTTGATTTCCCGCAGCAACGCCATCACTTCATCCAGAATCGCAGGATCGTTCTTGAGATTGGCTTCGGTCAAGCGACGCACCATATAATCATAAAGATTTTCTAGGTTTTGCGCGATCACGCCACCCACATCTTTATTCAGGCTGCCTTGCAAGCCACCGATGATGGCGATCGCCCAACTGATATGACTGCCTTTTAGCGCCACTTGATCATGCTGCATGTAGCCCTTAGCCGCGGTGATTTTTTCCAGTGCCCCCTCCATCAATAACTGCACCAAGCGATGAGGCGTGGCATCCTCCACCTCGGAATGAACCATAACTTGACCATACTGCTTAATCGCCGCCCGCTGATTATCATATGTCATCAAAGAATCCTTCATTGTTAACCGGCCAATGAGTGTACTTGTCGTTTAGCCGCCCGAACCCACTGTGGGCAGGTTGGACAGTTGCTGAGTGAGATAGTCGCTAGTCGCGCGCATTTGTGAGAGCAACTGATCCAAAGCGATAAATTGCTGACGAAAACGCTGTTCAATATCGATGAGGCGCCGCTCCAATACCTCGCGTCGATCATTGATATCTTCCACGCTGCTGTTAAGTCCTTCGGTTCTACTGGCGATGGGCCCCGTTGCCGCCAGCAGATTATCTAATAGTTTGTCGAGTTGATGAGCATGGCCATGGGAATAGCTGGCCGTGCCACGAGCCCCCAGCGCGCCGCCGGTCACTTCGAGGCTCAAGCCGCTCGCCGGCGAAGAAGTGCCGGCCGTCAATAGGCGGCCATCGCCCACCGCCGCCACGCCATTGATACTCCCTGCGACATTCGTACCGGCGATACCGGCACCGACAGACCAGCCGAGTGCCGTGGCAGTGTTGGTGTCCACAGCCGTAATTTCCAGTGCAGAAACCGAGCCGTAACGATTGGAAACCAACACCAACCTGTCCGCTGCCGTCTCGAAGGAAACCGCCACGGCAATGCCTGCGTCCTTGAGGGCGCTGTCACCGTTGATCTTGGCTTGAATTTCCGCCGCCAGTTCCGCGGCCGTAGTGTAGGTATTCTGTGTCAGGGTAACGGTGGCGGATTGAATGCCATCGACCTTCACACTGAAGGTATCGTTGTTAGCGTCTATGACGAAGGGGGTATCGAAAGTCCCCGCTGTCACGCTATCGGCTAATGCGGCGGTGCCCGTCCCAGTGAGTTTTCCCTGCGTGGCCAAGGCATCGATACGCACATCATACGTCCCGGCCACGGTATTGCTGGTCGCACTGACATAGCGCAGCAAACTGTCTTCGGCCCGGCCCTGAGTCGCGAACAAACCGCCTATGTCATAAAAATTATTGTCCAGCGCTTCTTGAAACTTGGTTCCATCCAAGGCCAGCTTGCCATCGATGTCAAATCCTATACCGACTTGAGACAGCAGGTTATAGGCTCCGCTCAGGCCAGGCAGCGGACGAGTGAGGCTGCTGCGCACTTGCGACAGCAGCCTGTGTACCGAGTTGTCACCCTGCAACGCGCCCCTTTCCCGGGTCTCGGGATTGTAGAAGGTGAGGTCTTTGACGATCTTGTCGAGGTCGTTATAGGCTTTGACAAACCCCTCCGCCGCCGCTTTCACGGTCGCGCTGTCGCGTGTCACAGAAACCACGGTGGAGGTATCGGCCGCGCTGGCTTGCTGCAAATTCAGTGTGACACCTTGAATCACATCGGTGACGGTGTTGCTGGCCTTGGTAATATTGTCGATGCCGTCCACTTTTAAAATGGCATCCTGGGCGGCCACGGTTTCGGTCAGGTTCTTGCCGTTGCCTGGACTCCCCGCCGCATCATAGGCCAGTTGGGACAGTCCCGCGTCATCAAGGTCGAGAGCGTCGCCATCACCACTGATGGTCAGTTTGATGCCGTTCGCCGTGCCCGTGCTCTGGGCGGTCAACGCTAAACGATAGCCGGTCCCATCATTCAATAGGGTGGCCTGTACACCGACCTTGGCTTCGTTGATGGCATCACGTATCCCCGCCAGGCTGCTCTGCCCGACACCGATCGCGATGTTCTGCGCTGCGCCGCTGCCCACCTGTATGGACAGGGTGCCGGTACCCACCGTGGTGGTAATATCCGCGAACGCCTTGGAGGCCAGCTTCTGCGCCGAGGCCAGCTGCTTGACCTCAACCGCATAGCTTCCCTCCACCGCGATACTGGTTGCACTGACGGCCATGATGCTAGCGTCGCCCACGCTCGCTTTAGGGGTGTTGAACTTGGAAATGTTTTTGAGATCGCTGATTGAGGACTGCACCGCAGAAAGAGCCCCTTTCAGCGTCCCATAGGCACTCAACTTGGCCTGCAAGCCGGCTTCGCTGCGCGCCAATGCGGTCAAGGGCTGTCTTTCCAGCGTCATGAGCTGACTCACGATGCCGTTGACATCCAGCCCGGAACCGATGCCTGCTGAAGAAATGGTGGCCATGACTACTCCGCGTAGAACGCTATCGGTTTAAAAAAGGCAAGAATAGTGCCATCTCTAGACCTGCGTCTTGATGATAGAACCCTCCATTTCCATGAAGTGCTGCATCAGCGTCAGCACTTCCTCTGACGGAATCTGCCGAATGAGTTCCTTGGTATTGGTATCAACCACCTTCACCACCGTCATCCCGCTATCCTTATCCACACTAAACTCGACATTACGTTGCAAAGACTGGGCATGGGTGTTCAGCTGCTTCACCATGGGCGATAGATCCACCTCTTGGCGTGGCGCCGCGTTTGCGGCTTGCTGTGGCAACACCTTGCCATCCGTTGGCGTAATTTGGCCCCCTCCACCCGGCGCGGCAACGCTGGGCGTGCCTGCGGGTCGAGACTCCCTGGCAGGCACGCTCCCCAGCGTCATCTGCGTTGGAAATTGAACGGACATAAATCACCTCGTACTCGTACCTGGCCGACTGGGCGCCGGGACCTCATGCCCCGGCGCCGTCACCGTCACCGTCACTCCGACTGCTGCTTTACCGCAACAGCGCCAGGACGTTCTGCGGCAAGGCATTGGCTTGCGCCAACACCGCCACACCGGCCTGTTGCAGAATCTGACCGCGGGTCATGGCGGCCGTCTCGGCAGCGAAGTCCGCATCCAGGATGCGGCTACGCGATGCCGAGAGATTCTCGGAGATCGTCGAGAGGTTGGAGATCGTGGACTCGAAGCGGTTCTGAATGGCACCAAACATACTACGTAGGTTGCTCGTAGATGACAGGGCCGCGTCCACCTTCGTGATCGTGGTATTGGAATTGGCGACGGTGGTCACTGAGGCACTGTTCAGCGCCGAGTTACCCAGCGCCAGCGAGGTCGCGGTATAACCGATGGTCGTCGGCGTCCCGCCGAGCGTCACCGCCTCCGCCGCGGTCAAGTGGATCGTACCACCGTAGGTCTTGTCGACCGCCACACCGGAAGCCGCGGTGGCGATGGTTCCCACCGTTCCCGAGTTGTAGGTGTTGTTGTCACCTGCCGTGGCAGCCAGGCCCGTGCCGGTTTCAGCTGTGGTCGTCTGTTCGATCCGAATGTCGCGACCGTCAACCGCCTCGAGCGTCATACGGCCGGCGACACTATCGAAGGTCGCCACGACGCCGGTCGCGGACGAGTTCGCGTTGATCGCCGTGGCCACGTCACTGCCCGTCAGCGCGGTGTTGGTGCCGGTCGCCGAGGTATCGAGGTTAGTGTAGATCGCCGTCGTGTTGATCTTGAGCGTATAGGCGGTGTTGGTAGTCGTCACATTCGAGTAAGCGAAAGTCACGTTGGTGTCGGCTGTCGCCGTCAATCCACCGACACCGGCCGCATTGACCGCCGCGACTTTGGCGTAGGCGCTGTTGGCGCCCTGGCTGGCTGCCGAGCCGACATAGGAGGCGGAACCGCCCACCGATACGGCCGAACCGGTTCCCACCGCGACGTTCATGGCACCCGCACCCAGCGCGGCGGCGGTGACGCCGGCACCTTGTGCACCCACTGCCTTGCTTGAGTCATATTGCGCCGTGCCACTGACGTAATCGGCGGTCTTGCCGATGGCGGTGGCCCGCGTACTGGTGGACAGATTGACGGAGATCGTTTCGCCCACGTTGGCGCCGATCTGGAACGCCGCGTTACCGAAAGTGCCGTCCAGTACCTTGCGACCGTTGAACGAAGTCTGGCTGGAGATACGGTCGATCTCAGCGATACGCTGCTGCACCTCTTGGTCGAGGGCAGCCCGATCCGAAGCGGAGTTGGTGGCGTTGGCGGACTGTACCGCCAGCTCGCGGATACGTTGCAAGTTGTTGGTGATCTCCGCCAGGGCGCTCTCCGAAGTCTGCGCCAGGGAAATGCCGTCATTGGCGTTACGCACAGCTTGATCCAATCCGCGGATCTGAGTAGTAAAGCGATCAGAAATCGCCAGGCCCGCTGCGTCATCCTTGGCGCTGTTGATACGCAGACCTGAAGACAGCCGTTGTAGGGCGGTGTTCATGCTGGACTGGGATGAGTTCAGATTACGTTGCGCGGTAAGAGACGCAATATTGGTATTGATGGTTTGAGCCATGGTACTGCTCCGAATGACTTGGCGACCTAGGCCTCTGGCCTAGCGGCGCCGATTACATTTAGCGGATATATTTCCAAGTGAGGAAATATTTACCGCTCCCGGTCTTGTTATCGGTCACCTGGGCAGGAACTTTAGCGAAAGGTGATATGAGGGGCGGGTTCCGCCGCAGCGGCGTCATGATCAGAGGCGGCGCAAGCGACGCGAGCACAGCGCCGCAGTATTATTATGCATTAACAATAACTTAAACAATACTTCTAGAAATCATTATTATACTGGTGGGCCTGCGAGTTAACGCAGGAAATTGAACAAGGACAGCCCTTGGACCTTGGCGAAAGCTTGCTGGGCCGCCTGCAATCCCACCAGTTGGAGTTGCAGCCGACTGACCGCCTCGGCGTAATCCAAATCCTGTAACTCCGCTTTCGTGGTCTGCATGAGCAGCACATGGCTGTCGTTGAGTTGTTGCTGACTGTCGATGGCATTCAGGCGCGCACCGACGCCACTGCGTTGCGTGAAGATGTGCTCCATGCCCCCATCGATATCGGTCAGTATGCGGTTCATGGCGTTGCCGTAACGCGCAAATCCCGCCGCCGAGGCATCGTACGATTCCAAGTTATCGACGAGATTCTGCACGCTGGTGAATAGATCCTGTTTAACGCTCGGCTGCACCGTGTAGGCATCTCCGGTCTGGGGCACTCCGGAAACGCTGACCTGGATACCTTGAAAGGCGATCTGCGCGCCATCGCTATAGGTACCCGTGGAGATCACGGTGCCTCCCCCATCGCTCACCTCATAGGTGGTGGCCGTGGTGAAGCTGATCGTGTACGTATCGGCGACCCAGGCGGACGGGTTCGTGACCGAACCGGGATTGATCACCCCGCTGCCCGTGTTGGCGGCGGCGTCGAAGACGGCATAGGTGCCATTGCCGTTGGCAATTGTGCGGAACACGTCGTGACCCGAGTCCGCGCTGACCACCTGCCGTCCCGGCCCGATCTGCGCCAGGCGCTGGCCGTCGTCACCGGCATACACAAAGCCACCCGCCCCATTGGCGGAGAAAGGCAAGGTCTTACTTTGATGGCCGGCGAACAGATAATCACCGTTGGATTCGCGGGTGTTGGCTATCCCGACCAATTCATCGAGGCGTTGGCGCACCTCGGCCGCAATGGCATTGCGGTCGTCCTTGCTCAAGGTGCTGTTTCCCGCTTGCACCGTCAGCTCGCGCACCCGTTGCATGACGTTGCCGACATTATTCAGGGCCGACTCTTCCAGCGAGAGACGGTCACGGACACGGCCGGCGTTGGCTTGGTATTGCTGCGTCAGAGCGATAGTCTCAGCGAGCTTGAGTCCTTGTACGGCCGCGGTGGGATCGTCGGCCGGGGTCAACACGCGTTTTCCGCTCGCCACCTGTTGCTGTGTCTTGCCCAGCTTATGTTGCTGTTCGAGCATGGCGCCCACGGATTTGGTGAAAAGCTGTTTGGTAGAAATTCGCATGCTTTACCTACGGACTGCATCTAATAGGGTGGTGAACAAGGTGTCGGTGACGGAAATGATTTGGGCGACCGCTTGGTACACCTGCTGCAAACGCATCAGTTCCGCGGCCTCCTCGTCCAGGTTGACGCCCGAAACCGCCTCACGTGCTTCGATAGATTGATTGAGCAGAGACTGACGCGCGGTCCGGGTGATCTCCGCCTCGTGGGTCTTGGACCCCACATCCGCCACCAGCCTGCCGTAGGCATCCTGATAGCTGGCAGTACCACCACCTAGCGTGGCCTGGGTCTGCAAGCCCGTCAATTGCAGTGCGTTGCGGTTGTCACCTACACCATTGGCGTTAGAGCCAATCGTGAACGTATCGCCCGGTGCGGGCGCGCCACTGATAGAAATGCTCCAACCGTTGTAACTGATCGCCTCACCGCTGGTGTAGGGCACGTTGACGGTGGGTGTACCGCTGGTGGCGCCCGTCACGGTGAACATATTCGCGGCGGTGAAAGTGATCGTCACGGGGTCGGCCACATTCGCATCGGGTGGATTCAAGGTCAAGGAGCCGATGGCGCCGCCGCCGGTATTGGCGGTCGCCGCCGTGGTCATGCCTTGGTCGACGTAAAACCGATCACCTGCCGCCGGCGCCCCGGCGCCATCGGCGATTTGCGCTACCCAACCGTTGTAGCTGATGTTCGAACCCGAGCTATAAGCCATGTTCTGCGCCAAAGTCGCGCCGGTGGCTTCGTCGATGACATCGTAGCTGCCGGGGGCATTGAATTCGATGCGCACGCGATTGTCGGGATGATTGATGCTACCGGCGCTGATAGTGGCATTGCCTAGATTATTCAGAGTAGACGCTGTACGCACTGGCGCCGCGGCGGCGATTGCGGCCGGGTCGACGAGGCGCACACTCAAATCGTTCACCGCGGTCCGCGTGGGTCTGACCATGAAACTATCGCCAGCCACGGCACCTGATGCAATGGTCAGGGAGAATCCGTCGATAGTCGCGGTGGTGTAAGGCGACGTGCCGCCGGTATTGATGGTCGTGGTCTGAGCATCGGACAAGCGTGTCAGGGTGTAACTATTGCCGCCATCGTAGGCCAGCCGATAATCGCTGACCTGCAAATCGTCAACATTGACCAGCGCGGCGCTGATCGCTCCCGTACCCGCATTGGTATTGTTTGCCAATGCTTCGGGCGACCCCACAGCGAAGAAATCGCCGCCCAGCGCGCCACTTAAATCCATACCCAAGTGATGCTGAGTATTGAAGGTGGTGGCTAATCCCAGGGCGACACGTCCCAGGGCGTTTGCCGCCGGATCCAGCACCTGATCGCGAAAATTGAGCAAACCGCCTAACTTACCGCCGCTGATCAGTGCCGAAATCTCCATCGTCGTGCTACCCGCCGTCACGCCCAACTCATAACGGGTGGGATCGAAGTGATTACGGGTGATGGTGATGTTTTGGGACTGGGCCCCGACCACTAGCGATTGGCCCGAGCCGATGAATACGTTGATCGCGCCGTTGTCCTGCTCGGTGGTGGAGACTGTTGCCAGCTTGGCCAGCTGAGCGACTGCCACATCACGCTGATCCAGCAAATCATTGGGTAAACCACCTCTGCCGGCAGCGCCCATCGCTGACACAATGCGTTGATTCAAATCCGCAATACCGCTGGCCAAGGTATTGATTTCAGAAACGTTGGCCTCGATCTCACTGTTGGCCTGACTGTGCAAGCTGGCGAAACTGTCTTCCAAAGATTGAAAGCGTTGCACCAGCATATTGGCTTCGCTCAACACCACCTGACGAGCCGGGTGTGAGGCTGGATCATTGGCCAATTCCTGCAGGGCGCCGAAGAAGTTTTCTAATCCACGACCCAGCCCCACCTCGGAATCGGCAAGCAGATTATCGATGCGACTAACCAAGGCGTGGTAACTGTCTATGCTGTTGTAGGCCGAGGTGTTATCGCGAACCTGACCAACCAGGAAAGAATCGTACATCCGCTCGACACTGCGGACATCCACACCATTACCGATATAATTGTTGCCGTACAAAGTGGGAGCCCGGGCATCATTGTGCACCCGCTGACGGCTATACCCTTCGGTGTTGGCGTTACTGATGTTATGGCTGGCGGTCGAGATCGCGCGCTGGGTGGCCTGCAAGCCCGACAATCCGACACCTAATAAACCACCGTTCGACATCTTTCAGCTCCTATCGGCCGACGCCGAATGGCGGCACAGCCCTAATCACCTTATCGGGTCCGCGTCCGCAAGCTTGAGGTCGCCCAAGGCCTCACCTAGCGCCGCGCCGTGCATGATGCCGTTGATTTTGCGCGCGTAGTCAGGATCCGTGGCGTAACCGGCCCGCTGCAATTCCCGACTCCATTGCGCGCCATTTTGCGAGGCGGCCAACGCCTCCTCGTAGCGCGGATTGCTCTTGATAAAGCTCACATAATCGTCGAAGCTGGCGGCGATACTCTCATAGGCGCGGAATTCGGCGCGTTCACGCACCATCACACCCGCGCGGAATTCCATGGTTTGACGCGCCACGCGCTCACCATCCCAGCCTGCATCGGCCTTGATGCCGAACAAATTGTTTGCTGAGCGGCCATCGCCGTGCTGGATCACCGCGCGCCCCCACCCCGTCTCCAGTGCGGTTTGAGCGACCAACACGCGCGGATCCACGCCCAATTCACGCCCCGCGCGCTGCGCATGCGGCCACACCTGGCGCACGAAATCGCTAGGTGATGAAAATCCCGCCGGCGAACTAGTCGGCGAACTAGCCACTGGCTCAACAGACGCTGGCTGCTGCGGCGCCAAGCGCGGTGAGCGGAATAACGGCTGCAGTTCAGCGCTTGGCAACGTCAGGGACGGTATCGGGGGCGATGTCGTGGGCGGTGTCGCAGTCTGCCCCTGACTCAATTGCCTGACGATGATGTCCGCCAAACCCAAGCCATTCTGCTCAGACAGATGCAGCGACATTTGCTTGTCGTACAAGTCGCGGTACATGTCTTCCTGATCCGATCCCATCAAGGAATCGCCCGGTGTCGCCGTGCGCATGCTCTTGAGCATCATTTGGATGAACAACGCCTCGAACTGGCGCGCCGCTTGTTGCAACGCTTCTGGATGTTCCGCCGCCGCCTGGGCCTTGAGCCGCGTCAGGCCGGAGAAATCACTGTAGATAGGTGGTTTGACAGTACCGACCGTCATGAACTCTCACTCAGTAATAAGAAAGTGGCAGCCGTCCTTGGCATGCCTAGGCCACATGCGTCCTGCAACCCACTGTTAGGCTCCCTGCCTGCTTCCTTATTGCCACGGATGCATCCGTACATCCATGTTCCCTGGCACTGAAATCTACTCATTACAACACGATCAACTCGGCGCGTAGCGCACCGGCGACACGCAGCGCTTCCAAGATGGCCACCAAATCACCCGGTGCTGCGCCGACTTGATTCACGGCCCGTACGATCTCATCTAGCGTCACCCCGGAGTTGAACAAGAACATACGACTCTCGGGTTGACTCACCGCAATTTCGGTGGCCGGCACCACCACCGTGGTACCGCCGGAAAACGGCGCCGGTTGGCTGGCTGCGGGTTGTTCGCTGATGGTGACGGTGAGACTACCGTGCGCCACTGCCGCCGGCGTCACACGCACATGACTGCCGATCACCACCGTGCCGGTGCGCGCGTTGACGATAACCTTGGCCGGCGCCATGCCCGGCTCTAAAGTGAGATTCTCCAACACCGAAACAAAATACACGCGCTGTGCCTGGTCGCGCGGCGCATGCACCAACACCGAGCTGCCATCCAATGGCTGCGCGGTGCCCAAACCGATGGCGTCGTTGATGGAATCGGCCAAGCGCTTCGAGGTCGTGAAATCAGCGTGATGCAGGTTCAGCACCAGCGCGTCTTCGCCCCCCATGGTCGTAGGCGCCGCCTGCTCCACCGTCGCCCCATTGGGTATCCGCCCCACACTAGGGACATTAACCGTGATCTTGGAACCGTCGCTGCCGCCGAATCCGAAACCGCCCACCACGAGGTTGCCTTGCGCCACGGCGTACACCTCCCCATTAGCGCCCTTCAAGGGCATCATCAGCAAACTGCCGCCGCGCAAACTCTTGGCATTGCCGATGGAGGAGACGGTCACGTCGATGTTCTGCCCCGGCTTGGCGAAGGGAGGCAGATCGGCATGGACCGACACCGCCGCCACATTCTTCAATTGCGGATTGGACCCGGGCGGTAACACAATGCCGAACTGCGCCAACATGCTTTTCATGCTCTGCATCGTGAACGGCGCCTGGCTGGTCTGATCGCCACTGCCGTCCAGGCCCACCACCAAGCCGTATCCGACCAATTGATTGCTACGCACGCCGGCGACGGTGGCCACATCTTTGACCCGCTCGGCGAGGGCCGTCTGCATCACGGTCTGGGCACACAACCCGGCGAATACAGACACCAGAAGAAAAATGCGCGTGATCGAGTTGCGGTTCATGTTATGCCTCATTATCAAAACGGCCACCACTTGCTGCTGAAGAAACGCCCCAGCCAGCCTTGCTCGTTGGCATCCGCCAAAGAACCCTTGCCGGCGTAGCTGATCTTCGCATCCGCCACCAAAGTCGATTGCACGGTGTTGTCGGGGGCGATATCCACGGTACGAACGATGCCCGAGAAACGTATGTACTCATCGCCGCTGTTGATGGTCAGCCACTTCTCGCCACGCACAAAAAGATTGCCGTTGGGCAGCACGTCGGCGACCGTCACGGTGATGCGGCCTTCCAATTTGTTGCTTTGGCTGCTATCGCCCTGGCCATCAAAGTTGCGTGATCCGCTGATATTGGTGCCCAGATTCATGTCCATGCCGCGCGGACCACTGAATGACAGGGAGCGCCCGAGTAACGTGGGATTTTCCAAGTCCACTTCACTTTCCTTGCTGGTGCTGGTGCTGGCCTGCTTGCTGGCGTTGGTACGTTCCACCAAGACGATGGTGAGCACGTCACCGACGCGACGCGCTTTGGCATCTTCGAACAACACGATGTCGCGACCCGCTTGATAAATCGATCCGGGCGTGGCCGGTGGCAGTGACTCGACGATAGGCGGGGTTGGCGAGTAATCGACCTTGTCCATGGGGTTGGTGGCGCACCCGCTCAGTATCACCGCCCCTGCCAACACGGCCCAGATGACCCCTAGCTTTACATTACCATTCGATATCACAGTGTTTCCTCACCTAGCCTAGGCTGGCTTAGGTCTTGTTGATGATGAACTGCAACATGCTATCCGTGGTCTCCACGGCCTTGGAGTTCATTTCATAGGCGCGCTGTGTTTCGATCATGTTGACCAATTCCTCGACCACATTGACATTGGACGTTTCCAACGCGCCTTGCACGTAACGGCCCAATCCATTCAAACCCGGCGTACCGGCTTGCGGTGAACCACTGGCGGCCGATTCGATAAACAAGTTCTCACCGACGGGTTGCAGACCGGATGGGTTGATGAAGTCGGCCAGTTGCAGCGTACCGATCTGGGTCGGGGTGGCCTGACCCGGCACCCGCACACCCACGGTGCCGTCAGCGCCTATGGTCAAGCTCTGCGCGTTGTCGGGAACGGTGATGGTCGGCTGTAAAGTATATCCGCTGGACGTCACCACTTGACCCTGGGCATCAAGATGTAACGAACCATCACGGGTATAACCGATGCCCCCATCGGGCAGCAGCACTTGAATAAATCCGCGACCTTCTATTGCCACGTCGAGGGGATTCTCAGTCTGCACGATGTTGCCCTGCGAGAATAGCTTCTCGGTGGCCACTACCCGCACCCCGGTGCCCAGCATCAACCCCGACGGCAGTTGCGTGTCTTGCGAGGTTTGCGCGCCGACTTGACGCACAGTTTGATAGAGTAAATCCTGAAACATGGCGTTGCTGCGCTTGAAGCCGGTGGTATTGACGTTGGCTAGGTTGTTCGATACCACCGACATGCGCGTTTGTTGCGCTTCCAGGCCGGTCTTGGAGATCCACAGTGCTGGATTCATCGTTCGTTCCTCTTATTACTACTTATTAACCCAATCGCATGAGCTGAGCCCCGGCGGCGTCGTTCTCCTCCGCCACTTTCATCAGCTTGACTTGCACCTCGAACTGGCGCGCCAATTCCATCATATTGACCATGGCTTCCACGCCGTTGACATTGCTGCCTTCGCGGGCGCCCGAGATCAGGCCCACTTGCGCATCCGCCGCGGCCGCTACGCCATCATTCATGCGCATCAGCCCATCTTCACCTTTGTTCAATTGCTCTAGAGGGGGATTGACCAACTTAACGCGATCCACCACCGCCAAGGTGTTGGGGGCCTGTCCCACCGGGCGTATCGATATCGTGCCGTCAGCCCCGATCTCTAGCTTCTCGTACGGAGGCAGCGCGATGGGACCGCTGTTGCCGAGCACCGGATGCCCCGCCCCATTGACCAACAAACCGGCGCTGCTGATACGCAGATCACCGGCACGCGTGTAGCCCTCGCCACCATCGGGCGCCTGCACCGCGATCCATCCCTGACCGTTGACTGCGATATCCAATTCATTCGCGGTGGCCATGATCACGCCGGGGGTATAGTCCACTTGCGGTGTGATCGTTTGCGAATTGATACGGCTGGGCAAGCCGTCACCTTCGACTGGCAGACTCTGGAACATGGCCAGATCGGCGCGAAAACCCGTCGTGGAGACATTTGCCAGATTGTTACTATTGATGCCCTGCGCCAACATAGTTTGGCCGGCGCCGTTCATCGCGACATAAAGCATACGGTCCATACCACTCTCCGATTACTGGTCGTCAGACGAGATCATCATGCTGCGATTACCTTCTTATGTTGATAATCGTCTGCGTGACGGTGTCCGCCGTGGTGATCACCTGGGCATTGGCTTGGAAGTTGCGCTGGGCGGTGATCATATTCACCAATTGTTCGGTCAGATCGACGTTGGAGCCTTCCAATGCGCCCGATTGCAGCAAACCCAGACTCGCCGTGCCGGGCTGGCCGACCAGTGCAGCACCGCTATCGAAACTCTCCGTCCAACTGGTATCACCCAGTTGACGCAAACCCTGTTCATTGGCGAAGTTAGCCAGCGCCACTTGGCCCAAAGTACGTGACTGACCATTGGTAAAACGCGCCAACACCACGCCCGTCTCGGATATATCGAGACCACTCAGACGACCCGTGGTGAACCCGTTTTGAGTCAGATAATTTACACCGAATTTGCTGCCGTATTGGGTGGTGGGTGACGTCGAGTCGAAATCCAAGGTCACGCTCAGCGGATTCGCGCCTGTAATCGGCAGCGGATCGAACACCATGCTGCCGCCCGCCGGCGAGGCCAATGTGCCGTCAGCATTGAAGGTCAAAGCGCCTGACACCGAGGGCGTGGCTGGGCTACCGTCCACATAAAGATGCGTGTCCCAAGTATTGGCCGCGGTCTTGCGGAAATAGATGGAGCCGAGATGGGATGTCCCCAAGGAATCATACAACGTCAACGACGTGGAACTGTTATAGGTACTCGGATCATTGATATTAAACGGCGGCGGCACAGTGGCGGTGGCGTCCAGATTAACGCCCAGTTCTACCAAGGACGTCGTATTGGGATTGATATCCGACGTATCCAAGCGCATCTCACCCAAGGCACCGGTAATATTCCCGTTGACATCGGCCAAATAGGTGGTGAGGCGCTGGTCCTGAGTGTTGACGATGTAGCCGTCGCGGTCTATGCCGAAAGCGCCCGCGCGGCTGTAGACTATCGAGCCTTGATCGCTCAAACGAAAGAAGCCCCGCCCGCTCACCGCCAAATCGAGGCCGTTATCGGTGAAAGAGATATTGCCTTGGCTGAATTGCTGGGCAACACGCGAGACGCTCACACCGCTGCCTATCGCCGTACTGACGTTGCCCAGATTGGCGACGGAGAAAATGTCCGCAAATTCGGTGCGTGACTTCTTGAATCCTGTGGTACTGGCGTTGGCGATATTGTTGGATACCACGCCCAGCTCGGCGGAGGCCGAATTGAGTCCACTGAGTGCAATTCGAAATGGCATAGGATGACTCCTCTGACTGCCTGCTTATAAAATGCTTTTCACGTCTTTAACCGTGACGGATTTCCCGTCCGTCGTGCTCAAGGTCACGGGCTCACCGACGCCGGAGAGCGTAACGCTTTCCACGCCCGATACCATGTAAGTCTTGAGCGCTTGCTCCTGTCCATCGATGGTTGTGGTGGCTCTCACCGCGTATCGTCCCGGCGAGGCGATCATGCCCGCCTCGGTCAAGCCATCCCAACGAAAATACGCCATACCGCGTTCTTGTGGACCCAGGTCCATGCTGCGCACCAATTGACCACTGGCATCGAACACATCCATCTTTACGTCCGCGACATTGTCCTGCAATTCCACCGCGCCTCGCACGTCCTCTCCGCCTGACCAGCGTCCCGTATCCCCCGCCACCAGCACTTGACGACCGACTAGAGAGGCGGCCTGCAGGCTTTGCCCGGAATACAAAGCTTCAGAAAGCGTGGAGAACGAATTCTGCAACTCCTGGATACTGGAAACCGAAGCGAATTGAGCGATCTGCGCTAGAAATTCGCCGTTCTCCATCGGCGCGAAGGGATCTTGATTCTTGAGCTGAGTGGTCATCAGCTTGAGGAAATCCTGCTGCCCCAACTCATCGTCGGGTTTCTTGGCGGCAGGGCGATTCAACCCCAAGTCACTCATCAAATCATTATCTATGACGGTACTCATCTACGTAGACTCCGCTGTTATTGACCGAGGCTCAAAGTACGCAACAACAACTCCTTGGAAGTGTTGAGCACTTCGACGTTGTTTTGGTAGGAACGCGAAGCCGAGATCATATTGGCCATTTCCTCGATGGGATTGACGTTGGACAGATAGACATAGCCCTGCTCATCGGCGAGGGGGTGTTCCGGCATGTAACGCGTACGCACCGCGGCTTCGCTCTCCACGATGCCGTCCACTTGCACTCCCACAGTAGAACCATTTTCGCTGCGTGCCTGTTCGTAGAGTGCCGAGAATAGGGGTTGGCGTGCGCGATACGCGTCATCCGCGCTGCCACTAACGGTTTCCGCATTCGCCAAATTACTCGCGATGGTGTTGAGTCGCACCGACTGGGCGCTCATCGCCGAGCCCGCCACATCGAAAATCTTGAAATCCGCCATGGACTAGTCTCCTTTGATGGCCGTCAACAGGCCCTTGATGCGGTTCGACAGAAATGTCAGCGAGGCTTGGTGTTCAACTGTGTTGCGTGAGAAAGCGGCTTGTTCCGCCTGTATATCCACTGTGTTGCCATCCAGGCTCGGTTGCGTGGACACGCGATAGACCCGCGCACTGTCTGACGGGCCACCTTGATCCAGGGGAATATGGCGAGCGTGCGTAGTCTTCATGGTCGCACCACCCGCGTTGGCGTTAGCGAGGGCAGTTTTGAAATCGATGTCCACTGCCTTGTAATGCGGCGTGTCCGCATTGGCGATATTGCTGGCTAGCATCTGAGCGCGCTCGGTGCGCAATTTCAGCGCTTGCGCATGGACACCAAAGGCCTGATCGATGTTCAGTCCCATGACGGACTCCTGATATGACTTCAATTAGACATAAGCAATCAACATGCCAGTGATCAGGCGCGCTGAATAATCAAGGCTTAGTCAGTCATCATGACCAGGAGGCAGAGACGGAGCGGCAAATCATTGCCGCCCGACGGCAAGCGCGTGGCTATCGCATTGTGCTTAGTCGGCGAGACGAAACACCATGCCACCATGGGCACGGGAGACGCAAAAGCGGTCGCTGTGACGGGTGATGGACTCGGAACCGCCGAGGAATAAGTAGCCGTTGGGTTCCAACGCATCAGCGAAGCGGTTAAGGATGTCCTGCTTTTGTTCGTTGGAAAAATAAATGAGGACATTGCGGCAAAAAATCACGTGAAATTTACCTAGCCCCGGAAAGGATTTGATGAGATTCAACTCGCGAAAATGAACTTGCCGCTGCACCTCCTCCTTGAGCACGGCTTTATCGCCCTGATCGTGGAAGAACTGCGCACGCCGATCCGTACTCAAGCCCCGAGCCATGGACAAGCTGTCATAGGCACCTTCGCGCGCATGCTTGAGTACCGTGGGTGAGATATCGGTAGCCATGATGTGCACATCCTTCAAAGGATGGCGTTGATAATCGCGACGATATTCCTCGACGATCATGCTGATGGAGTAAGGCTCTTGGCCGTAAGAGCACGCCGAAGACCAGATTTTGATCCGCGGTAAGTTCTGGCGCGAGAGCTCCGGTAGGATCATGCGCTTCAAGGCTTCAAAGGGATATTGATCGCGAAACCACAGGGTTTCATTGGTCGTCATGGCGTCAACGATGCGCTGGTTGAGGTTGCTGTTGGGCTCCCTATTCGCTTTGTCCAACAAGGCACCTACCGTACCCACCGCTAACTCACTCAATAGACCATGCAGGCGGTTCTGTACTAGGTATTGTTTGTTATCGCCCAGGACGATGCCGCACGCCTCCTGCAAATAGCGGCTGAAAGCTTCGTAGTCGTGCGAATTGAGATCAAAGCTCACTACACATCCCTGCCTGTCGCGTCATGCGCTACTGCGCCAAATCCATGTTCACGGGCAATTTACTCCTTCATCTTGCATATATTCATTGACAAAGGAGCTAATCAAGCCGTCTTACGCAACTGGCTGCGCTGCAATTGTTCTGAAATCGTCTTGACGAATTCATCGGCATTGAACTTGGCAACGAAGGCATCGGCACCCACCTTCGTGATCAGCTGGTTGTTGAACACGCCGCTCAGTGAAGTGTGCAAGACAATATTCAAATGCTTCAGCTGCTCATTGGCGCGTAGCTGCGTCGTCAAAGTGTAACCGTCCATTTCCGGCATCTCGATGTCCGACACCACCATCGCCAGCCTCGCCAAGCGAGGATCCTGTTCGCGCGCCCATTTATTTAACAAATCATATGCCTGGCGGCCGTTCTTGCACATTTCCGCGGCTAACCCCATCTGACCGAGTGCTCGTTCGACTTGGCCGCGCGCCACGGAAGAGTCATCGACGACCAGAACAAATTTATCCTTATAGAGAGAGCCGTCCAAAGTGTGTTGCACCTCATCGGAGACCTCGGCGGAAATCCCGTCCACTTCACTCAGGACTTTTTCCACATCGATCATTTCGATCATTTCTTTTTCGACTTGGGCGATCGCCGTGAGATAGTTGTTGGCGCCGATTGCATCGGGCGGGGCCACCACCTGCCCCCAATTCACATTTACGATATGATCCACGGCTCTAACCAAGAAGCCTTGCATGGACAGATTGTACTCAGTCACGATGACATGGCCCGCGTCATTTGCCAGGGAGGGCTGGCCTATGGCACTGGCCAAATCAATAATGGGTATGGTCTTGCCGCGCATGGTGGCCACTCCAACGACATGCGAATGTGAGCGGGGCATTTGCGTCAAACTGGGGCGTTGGAGCACCTCATTGACCTTGAATACATTAATGCCATAGCGCTGCCCGCCATTGAGAAAGAACAGCAACAGCTCGAGGCGGTTCTGGCCCACCATCTTGGTACGAAGATCCACATCATCCAATAACCCACTCATAACCGCTCCAGAGAGTGACGCATGTCCGTGTTTGCATATCGGCGCTCGCTAACAAAACATGATCCCCCGATTGAGGCACGATACTTGCTTGGTGCTATGAGGTACTAGATTCAATCGCGAGGATACTGTCGATGCAACTGGACAAGTGGAAATCAAGCCCGGCCCGCCTGACCCTGATCGCCGCGTGTGCGGTATTTAGCGTATGCAGCACAGGCCCCACTCAGGCTATGGACCATCAAAGCCACGACTCCATCCGCAACACGGCACAGGCATTCTTATCGGACAAGCTCACCAATCACTATATCGGGCACGATATTCGTATCGGTGTTCTCGACCCACGCTTACAGCTTACTTCTTGCGAAAAGAACTTGGAGGCCTTCTCTCCCCCCGGCAGTCGCTTGCCGGGTAACACCACGGTCGGCGTGCGCTGTACGGGACCCAAGCCTTGGAGCGTCTACCTCACCGCCACCGTGAGCGTGCGCGAGCGCGTGCTAGTCGCGAAAAGGCCTCTGGTACGCGGCGCGCCGATCGGCAAAGCGGACGTGGCCGTGATCGAGCGCGACACTCGGCGGGCTAACAACGACAGTTTAAGGGAGGCTACGCACGCGATCGGCAAACTGGCCAAACGCGCCGTCTCGGCGGGGACGGTATTGACGGCGGCGATGCTGGATGCTCCCGCCCTGGTGCAACGCGGACAACGCGTTATCCTGCTGGCGGAATTGCCCGGTTTTGAAGTGCGTATGACGGGCACGGCTTTGATGAACGGTGCACGCGGCGACGTGGTGCAAGTCCGCAATGCGTCCTCGCGCCGCACCGTGCAAGGAGTGGTACTGGAACCGGGCGTTGTACGAATACATATGTAAATTTGGCGGAATGTGCCGACTGAAACACATTCCACACCTCAAGTAGGCCCATAGCGGGCCGCTAATTTAGACAGAAGTAATCGAGGTAATACCATGGCAATCGAATTTCCGGGCCACAGCCCCACGCAGTTATCGAGCGCCAAGGAAGAATCCAGAATACTGGTAGGCCGCACGGAGCCTAGCGCCCCCAAACAACAAACCGGCAAACCCGTCACGACCGAGACAGTCACTTTGACCGACACAGCCGCACAATTGCGCAAACTCGAAGGCATGATTTCCATCTTGCCCGTCGTGGACACGGGACGCGTGGAAGACGTCAAACAAGCTCTCAAGGCCGGCACTTATGAATTCAATCCGGAGCGCATCGCCATGAAGATGGCCAGCTTTGAACGTGAACTCGGTAACCTACAATAACCACTCGAACACGGGAGCGCAGAGCAATATCATGCAGGACATCACCCAGAGGGAATTCGACGCCGCCAGGCAATTACTGCGCGTTCTGGAGCAAGAACATGCCGCCCTATGCGGCAACGACTTGCCGGCCTTGGATGCCGCCACGCAAAGTAAACATGAATGCCTCGCCCATTTAGAATCGTTGACGCAGCACCATCAAAGTGGCGACAACCCGACGCTGACTTCCAACACGCATCCCGAATTCATACACTTGATCGAACGCTGCCGACAACAGAACATCCTCAACGGCAAACTGATCGCCCTGCGTCGAGGCCACACCGAGCGCGCGTTACACATTTTGCGCGGCGTCTCAGAGGAAGAGAATTGCTATAATCCGACGGGCCGCACCCCGGGCGCGGCCGCCACGCGCATCCTTGGAAAAGTCTGAGCACACCCGCTCCCCGAGCCATGGCA